>JBEKYO010000354.1:0-3090 GCA_049510875.1 Steroidobacteraceae bacterium | reverse complement strand
CAGTCCTTGAGCGCCTCGAGGTCGGGCAGCCGATGCACCGCGAGGTGCCGCTCGCCCACCGCCTTGCCCTCCAGTCCGTCGAGCTCCGCGCCGAAGGGATTGCGCCCATACAGGCACAGGTTCAGCGTCGGCCCGACGCTCGCCGACCAGTCGGTGAACAGCGCAAAGTTGTACAGGAACGCCGCCTTGAGGCGGTATTCGGGCAGCTCATCGGCCCGGGCGCGCGGCGCCACGGCGCTCCCCGCCAGGGCGAGGAGCATCAGCAGGAGCGCGCTACGGCGCATGCGCGCCCCCTTGGGCCGCCGCCCCGCCCCGCCCCGGCGCGCACGGCACCGCACACAGCAGGGCGCTGCGCGCGCCAGCGCGCCCGCTGATCGTGAGCTGCAGCAGCCGCTCGAGCGGCATCGCCAACAGCTGCGCCAGATCGTACGGATGCGCAGCCCCCGGAAACGCCAGCGCCAGCGCCAACGCGCCCGCCCCCAGGCCGCGATACCGACCGCTCGGGCGGAGGCCCGGACGGGCGGCACTGCGGGGGTGTTGCGTCCTCATCGCTAGAACGCGTAGGTGAGCTTGAGCCGCCCGCTGCGGCCGTCCTGCTCGAGCGAGTTCTGCCAGTTGTTGGCAGAGGCCGGTTGCGCGTAGCGCTTGCCGGTTAGATTCTCGAGCACGAACGAGAGTTCGAGTCCCTTGGCCAGCGCCTCGGTGCTTAAGTACACGTTCGACAGCGCGTAGCCGCCCAGCGTCGTCCCATCCAGGGTCAAGCGCGGGCCGTCGTACTTGAGTTCATAGCCCACCCGCAGGCCGGCCGCGGGCACGGGGCTCGAGAAATTGAGCTTGCCGAGTACCTTGGGCGAGTTCACGACCCAGCCGCCACCTTGATTGTCGGCATCCTGCAATGAAACGCTGTCGCGCAAACGGGCGCCCGATTCCCAGGTCTTGTCGCTCGACAGCTCGATCCCACGCGTCTCGACCGGCGGCTCGTTTTGGTATTCCCCCGTCTCGTAGTTCTGCTCGATGAGGCCGCGCAGATGCCACTCGTAGAGGGAGGCCCGCAGCACCAGGTCGTGCCTGATCCAGTGATCGACGTCGAATTCGAGGGTGTTGATGGTTTCGCCGCTGAGCCCGAGGGAATTGTAACCCGCGCCAAATCCGGGAGTGTCTTCGTACACATTCGGAAGGCGATGCGCGACGCCGTAGAGCGCCTTCGCGGTGGTATCGGCGGCCGCCTGCCAGACCAGTGCAACGCGCGGACTCAGGGCGGTTCCCTTCGCGTCCGTTACGGTCGTGTCCTCGTGATCCACCCGGACACCGAGCGTCGCCGCGAACCCATTCGACACGCGCCATTCGTCTTGTCCGTACAGGCCGGCCCGGTATCCCGTCTCGCGAAGGCTGAGATTGTAGGCCGCGTCCGCGAAATCGATTACGGATTGCTTCAGATAGTAATTGTCTTGTGTTTCCAGGCCGGCCATCAACGTATGCGCGGTGAACGCCGTCGATACGACGCGCGCTTCGGTTCCCCACCAATCGCCCCACACCGGATAGCTATACATGGTGTCGTAGTTCAAGTTCGTGTCCGCCGGCGCTTCGCCCGTGAACAACCGCCCGGATACGTGCAGCGTGTCCCCGGCGAAATTATCCTGGTACTGCAGCTGGGTGAGCGTGTAACGCGCATCCGAATACTGGCCGGGAACGAGCGGATCGGAGTAGAACGACCCGGTCGGATCGTCCTTGTGGTCGAAGCCGTAGACCAGCTCGAGGGACCACGGTCCGCGCGCCACGCTTCCAAAGAATTGCTGGGTGCGATCGCCATCGAGCCCGGTGGCGACGCCCGAGATTCCGGAGGTGGGGTAGGCAAAAAAGAGGTTCTGGCCCTTGGCGCTCATTTCGCTCACGGACATGAGCACATCAACGCCGTTATCGAGGCGATTCCCCCAACTGGCCCGACCCTCGGCGAGCGATTGTGGTTGCTGGTAATCGGCGGCAAGTTCCGTGCCGTGCACATCCGCGCCGGTTCGCGTGACGATGTTGACGACGGCCAGCATCGCGTTCTGGCCGTACACCGCACCGCCGGGCCCGGGAAGGAATTCGATGCGTTCGATCAGGTCGATGTCGACGGGAAACTGCCGCCCGAACGGTCCGCTGTCGTAATTCGGGTCATTGACGCGATTACCATTGATGGTGACCAGCACGCGCGTGTTGTAATCCCCGGGCAGGCCAAAGCCGCGGACCCCCAAATACACGTATTGACGGTCGTACGTCGTGTAGACGCCGGGCAGGCTGGCCAACGCTTGATCGATCGTGCGCCAGCCGAAGGCCTTGATTTCCTCGCGCGTGATGACGCTGACGGCGGCGCCGACCTGGCGCTGATCCTGACTGTACTTCGAGGCCCCGACGACGGAGACCTGCATGAGCTGCTCCAGACTCAGATCCGTCAGATCCGTCGCGGACGCGGATGCCGCGGCGGAGAACACCATGCCGGAGACTGCCAGGGCGCACGCGAGGCAAAGCGGCGGCGCAGGAGTCCGAAAGGGAACTGGATGTCCACGAGTCGAAGGTGTTTGGTCAACGATGGCTTGCACTGAGCTCCCAATCCTGGTCGATATCCATTGTTGGAAACGGACAAGCTTCCTAAATCAACTCTTATATCGGCACCTCCGGCGGGTTTCCTTAGCCAAAGTCTCAATGGCCGCCGTTCGCCTGTGACGCAGGTCCCGGCCTACGGCTGATAGGGAAATGTCGCAGCCCAAAAAGGAAATTCCCGGCACGAAGCCGGGGATTTTCAGGGGCAGGAAACCAGCACGATTCCGGCGGCTGATAGGGAATTGCCGCAGGGAATTGCCGAGTCCAAAACGAACTCCCCGGCACGCAGCCGGGGATTTTCGCAAGGCAGGCGATCCGGTGAGCGGCCCGGTGGATCAGATGTGTGCAACGCTACGGCTCGGAATTCGCGGCGCGCCGATTCGACTCCGCGAGCAGCGGAACGAGCACCCGCACGGTCGTGCCGTGGCCCCGCTTCGAGCGCAATTCCAGCGTGCCTCCGGCGCGCGCGGCCCGGTAGCGCATCGTGCGCAGACCGATTCCCTCCCCGCG
>JBEKYO010000353.1:0-2819 GCA_049510875.1 Steroidobacteraceae bacterium | reverse complement strand
CTGACGCCCAGGCTCGAATGATCTTTCGCGACCTCATCGACACCCCCGCAACCGTTGTCACCACGCACGACCAGGTGCAGGTCCGCTTCCACCGTCGTGCTCACCTGCCGATCGTGCTAGCCGGTCTTTCGCAACTGACCTCGGTTTTGGGTGATTTTCCGGGGGTCGGTTGCGGCAAGGCGTTGACCTGGCAGGGGTGATTCTTGCGCAGGGTCTGTGGGACAGACCTTGCCCCTGGCGAGGGGCGGATCGAGCCGCTACGCTTGGGCCCCATGTACTTGAAGTGCCACCGGCGTTTCAAAGATGGGAAGGAGCATCGGTACTGGAGCATTGCCGAGAAGCGGCGGGTGTCTGCGCGTCGCACGGTCGATCGGCACGTGTTGTATCTCGGCGAGATCAACGACAGTCAACGTGCGGCGTGGCTGAAGAGCATCGAGGCGTTCGACGAGACGCGCGGCTCGCAGCGCAAGCTGGCGCTATTTCCCTCAGACCGAGCCGTCCCGGAGCACGCCGAGGACTACGGCGTGCAGGTCAAGCTGAAGGAGTTCACGCTGCGCCGGCCGCGCCAGTGGGGTGCATGCTGGGCGTTCTGCCGGCTGTGGGCGTTGCTCGGGATGGAGGAGTTTTGGCAGCCGCGGCTCGCCGACTCGCGCGAGGGGACGAGTTGGTATCACGTGCTGATGTTGCAGGTCGCGTACCGGTTGATCGATCCGGGCAGCGAGTGGCGACTGCACCGGGAGTGGTACGAGCGCAGCGCGATGGCGGATCTGCTGGGCGAGGGGCCGGAGCTGGCCGCGAAGGACACGCTGTACCGGTGCTTGGACCGGTTGTTGCCGCACAAAGACGCCTTACAGCTGTATCTGAAGGATCGCTGGCAAGATTTATTCGGCGCGAGCTTCGATGTACTGCTGTATGACCTGACGTCCACCTACTTCGAGTCCGATCCGCCGTTCGAAGAAGACGACAAGCGCCGCTTTGGCTACTCCCGCGATCACCGCTTCGACTGCGTGCAGGTGGTAATCGCGCTGATCGTGACACCGGAAGGCCTGCCGCTAACCTACGAGGTTTTATCCGGCAACACCGCCGATGCGACCACGTTGCCGCAGTTCCTGGCCCGCATCGAGAAGCTCTACGGCAGTGCGCGGCGCATCTGGGTGATGGATCGAGGCATCCCCACCGAGGCGCATCTGGATCTGATGCGGGCGCGCGGCGCGCAGTACCTGGTCGGCACGCCGAAGGGACGGCTCAATAAACTCGAAGCTGCTCTTGCCGCCCGCGCCTGGCACAGCGCACGGCCCGAGGTGCGCGTGAAGCTGCTCCCTGAGGACGGGGATCTGTACGTCTACGTCGAGAGTCACGCACGGATCGGCAAGGAGCGCTCGATGCGGCGCAAGCGTTTCAAACGCTATTGGGCACGGCTCAAAGAGCTGCAGCGACAGCGGCCGAGCTACTCCACCTTGCTCATGAAGCTCGGCGCCGCCGCGCACGATGCCGGGCGCACCAGCGCGTTGGTCAAGATTACTTTGCCCGAAGCACCGCCGAAGGGGGAGCGCGAGAAGCGCGTCGATTTTACCTTCACCCTCGATCGGGCAGCGCTCAAAAAGGTCCGCCGCCGCGAAGGCCGCTACCTGTTGCGCTCGAACCTGACCGACACCGATCCTGCGAAGCTCTGGGAGTTCTACCTACAGTTATCCGAGGTCGAGAACGCGTTCAAGGAACTGAAAGGGGATCTGGCGATCCGCCCGATCCATCATCAAACCGAGGCGCGCATCGAAGCGCACATCTTCGTCGCTTTCATGGCCTACTGTCTGCAGGTCACGCTCAAACAATTACTCAAGCAACGTGCGCCCGGACTGACCCCGCGCGTCGTGCTCGAGAAGCTCTCCGCCATGCAACTCCTGGATGTGCATTTTCCCACCACCGATGGACGCGAGCTGGTTTTCACTCGCTACACCCAGCCGGAGCCGGATCAACAACTGCTGCTCGCACAGCTCGGCTGGGGCCTGCCCGAGCAGGCCCGACCCCGCATTACTGCAAAATCCAGAGTCGCCGTGTAGGACAGACCTTTCAGCTCCGACCATTGAATTTATTGGGATTTCGCTCGCCTACCCGTCCCAGTTGCGAAAGACCGGCTAGAAACGTTCAACCCAGGGTCGAACCTCGATTTCGAAGGACCAGGCGCTGCGGTGCTGGCGCAAAACGTCGACATACGTCTGGGCTATGGCATCCGGATTCAGCATGCTGTCGGGCGCATCGGCCGCCTCCGGACGGCGGGCGGAGCGTACGGCGCCGTCGATCACGAAATGGGCCACGTGTACTCCCCGAGGTCCCAGCTCGCGGGCCGCGCTCTGGGCAAGGCCGCGCAGCGCGAATTTACCCATCGCGAAAGCCGCTGACTGCGCAAAGCCCTTGATGCTCGCGGTGGCGCCGGTCAGCAGGATGGCGCCGGTTGCACGCGGCAGCATGCGTTGCGCGGCTTGCTGGACGACCAGGAAAGCGCCGAACGCATTGACCGCGAGGCTGCTCGCGACGGCCGCCGGATCGAGGTCCGCGAGAGCCCCGGGCGCGCGGGCTCCGGCGTTATACACCACGACGTCGATCTGGCCCAGGCGCGCCGTTGCCTCCTCGAAAAGCGCCGCTACCGCGGCGGGGTCGGACGCATCCGCGGCAAAAGCCAGCGCCCGCGCCTCCGATACCAGCGGCTGCAACTTGTCGATGTTGCGGGCGGCGAGGCCGACCTTGACTCCGAGCGTCGACAGCCGCCGTGCCAGGGAGGCGCTGATGCCGGCGCCCGCGCCGACGATGAGCGCGCTTCGATA
>JBEKYO010000352.1:0-3695 GCA_049510875.1 Steroidobacteraceae bacterium | reverse complement strand
ACATTCTCCAAGGCAATGGTCGCGGCCCTGCCCACCCTTATCTTCTGCAACTTCAGTTTATGATTTGTTCGTGTCCTTCCGGTGAGCGTGCATGACTGACGTCGGACCGGGTTGATAGTGTGGCGCCCACACCGATTCACGGTGATGGGAGCAAGCGATGGCGAGAGCGGCGAGCGGTGCGAGGAGTGGACAAGCGCGAGATTTGGCGCTCATGCGGCGGCGGTTGGACGATTGGCGGGGTAGCCACAAACGCGGGGTGGCCTTTCCGCCGAAGCTATGGTCGGCGGCGGGACGAGTGGCCCGGCGGCACGGGGCGTACGTGACTGCGCGGGCGCTGGGCCTGGAATACAACAAACTCAAACGGGCGAGCGAGGGCGTGATCGGGCGGGTTGGCGGGGATGCGAGACGGCCGCCGAAAGTAAAGCCGGTGAAGTTCATCGATCTGACCGGCGCGATGCCGATGGGCCCGAGTAGCTGCCGGCTGTCGCTGCATAATGCGAGCGGGCAGCGACTGCAGATCGAGATGGCGCCTGGTGCGGTGACGGAGATGGTGCTGCAGTTGTGCCGGTCGGGCTGGCGCACCTCGTGATCCAACTCACCGCGCAGATGCGCATCCTAGTGGCGGTGGCGAGCATCGACTTTCGCGCGGGCATCGATAGCCTGGCGCGTATCTGCCAGGCGCAGCTTCAACTCGATCCCTTCTGTGGCTGGCTGTTCGTGTTCAGCAATCGGCGGCGTACTGCCGTGAAAATTTTGACGTATGACGGGCAAGGTTTTTGGGTTTGCCACAAGCGATTGTCGCAGGGGAAGTTCCCGTACTGGCCGACGGACGGACCGATCCAGGAACTCGCGGCCCATCAGCTGCAGGTGCTGCTGATGGGCGCGGATCCGCTCAAGGCACGCGGCGTGTCGGCATGGCGGCCATTACCGCGGGTAACCTGAGCAGCTGATCGAAGCCCACGGCTTGCGTTCCATCAGCGAGGGTGATAATTTGCTCACCCATGGAAACGCTGCTGCGCTATCGCGGTCGTGCCGTGACGCTGGACGACGTGCATCAGATCCGCGCCCTGGTCGCGGCTCACCCGGAGCAGAGCCGCCGGGCGCTGTCGGAGACGCTGTGTAGCGCCTGGGACTGGCGCCAAGCGAACGGTGCATCGCGCGCTATGGTGTGCCGCGGACTGATGCTGGCGCTGTGGCGCACCGGGCATATCGAGCTGCCGGAGGTGCGCCGCCGACCGCCAAATCCCTTGCGCGTGCGTGCACGACCGGCGCCGGCGATGGTGGACACCGCGGCGCTGCGGGCACGCTTAAGCGAGTTGGGGCCGGTCACGCTCGTGCAGGTGCGGCGCACCGCCGCCGAGGCGCACTTCAACAGCCTGATGCAGGCGCATCATTATCTCGGCTACGCGCAGCCCGTCGGCGAGCACCTGAAGTTTATGGTGTACGCAGGGTCCCGGCCGATCGCGCTGTTCGCGTGGAGCTCGGCTCCGCGGCATCTCGGGCCCCGGGATCGGTTCCTCGGCTGGTCGCCCGAGGTGCGGCGTCTAAACATCGCCGGCATCGCCTACAACACGCGCTTTTTGATTTTACCGTGGGTTGAAATCGAGCACTTGGCCTCGCATCTGCTCGGGCGCATGACGCGGCTGCTCTCGGCCGAATGGCAGCGCGTCTATGGGCACCCGGTGTATTTTGCCGAGACCTTCATCGATCGTAGTCGCTATCGCGGCACCTGCTACCGGGCGGCGAACTGGCAGTACCTCGGCCAAACCCAGGGTCGCGGCAAAGATGATCTGACCCATCGGCCGAATCGGACCTTGAAAGACATCTTCGGCCTACCGCTGTGTCGGGACTTTCGCGAACGCCTGACCCGCCAGGCATGAGCCGCAAGAAACAGAAACAGAAACAGAACCCTGAGCGCATCGAGGTGTCGGTGGAGGAAATCTCCGCCATCGTCGAACGGACTCAAACCGGGGCTCTGAGCGCCGAGGAACACGCGAAGCTCAAGGCCGCGGTCGATACCTTTGCCCTGATCACGGCGCAGTTGCAAACCAAGGACGCCTCGATCGAGCGGTTGCGGCACATGATCTTCGGCGCCACGACCGAATCTACTCGCAACGTGCTCGGGGATAAGCGCGGCGAGCCGGCTTCGGCGGACTCAACGGACGAATCACCCGTCCCACGGCCGAAGCTGCCCGGTCACGGGCGCAACGCCGCCGCCGCGTACACCGGTGCAGAGCAGATCACGGTGGCACATCCCGATCTGCACAGCGGTCAGACCTGTCCAGGCTGCACGAGCGGGAAACTGTATCCGCAGAGCGAGCCGGCAAAGCTCGTGCGCATCACCGGCATGGCGCCGCTCTCAGCGACCGTCTATGCCTGCGACCGGCTGCGCTGCAATCTGTGCGGTGAGGTGTTTACCGCCCCGGCACCCGCGGCGGTCGGCACCGAGAAATACGATGCGACCGCCACCAGCATGGTCGGCCTACTGAAATACGGTGCCGGCCTGCCGTTCAATCGTATCGAGAAATTGCAGGACGGCATGGGCATCCCGTTGCCCGCCGCGACGCAATGGGATTTGGTGCAGGCGGCGGCAAAAACACTGGCCCCCGCCCACGAAGAACTGCTCAATCAGGCGGCCCAGGCGACCGTCCTCTACAACGACGACACCACCATGAAGGTGCTGCAGCTCACCCGCAAGCAGCGCGCCGCAGCCC
The DNA here is from genome assembly GCA_049510875.1 of Steroidobacteraceae bacterium. Taxonomy (GTDB): domain Bacteria; phylum Pseudomonadota; class Gammaproteobacteria; order Steroidobacterales; family Steroidobacteraceae; genus Bog-1198. The sequence goes on along the minus strand of JBEKYO010000352.1, from coordinate 981 downwards.
TCGCCGACGACGCGGACGGGGAGCGCACCGGTATCTTCACCTCCGGCATCGTCGCGACCCACACGGGCCACCAAATCGCGCTGTTCTTCACCGGAGTGCGTCATGCCGGAGAGAATCTTGCCGCGGTGCTCGGACGCCGCAATACGGATCTACCCGCGCCGATCCAGATGTGCGATGGACTGTCGCGCAATATCCCGAGCGAGTTCGATACGATCTTGTCACAATGCCTGGCTCATGCCAGACGAAAATACGTGGAACTGACCGAGACGTTCCCGGCGGAGGTCCGCTTCGTCCTTGAGACGCTGCGCGAGGTCTATATCACCGATGCCCGCGCCCGTGACCGGGGGCTTGACCCCGCGCAACGACTCGCCTTGCACCAGGCCGAAAGCGCGGCACCGATGAAGGCGCTCGAGCGGTGGATGCAGCGGCAATTTGACGAGCGTCTCATCGAGCCGAACTCCGCGCTCGGCGCCGCGATCCTCTACATGCAAAAGCGCTGGTCGGAACTGACCCTGTTCCTGCGGGTGGAAGGGGCGCCGCTCGACAACAATACCTCCGAGCGAGCGCTGAAGAAGGCGATCTTGCATCGGAAAAATGCCTTGTTCTATCGAACCCTCGCCGGCGCCCACGTTGGTGACGTGTTCATGAGCCTGATCCACACCGCCGAGCTCAATGATGTCGCTCCGTTCGAGTATCTGGTCGCCCTGCAACGGAACGCCGCCGAACTCGCCGCGAATCCCGCGGCTTGGATGCCTTGGAACTATCAGGTCGCGCTCACCAGTCACCCCGCCGGTCCGGACCCGCCTGGGTAGACTCGGCTGCCGGACGGCGTCGATTACGCTACGATCAGGCCTGCCCCACCGGGAGACACACTCATGGCAGCTCGAAAGCGCGCCGCCCCGAAGCTTTATGAACTATACGTCGAACTTGAACATATCGAGCCACTGATATGGCGGCGGATCCTCGTCCCAGGCTCGATCA
>JBEKYO010000351.1:0-13892 GCA_049510875.1 Steroidobacteraceae bacterium | reverse complement strand
TCGATAAAATGTGTGTAATAGAAAGCCTCTAATCGAGATTAACAAAGGGGAGAAGAACGAATGAATCGTCACACCTCAATGAACCGCATCTACAGTCTGGTGTGGAGCCAAGTCAGCAACGTCCGGTGGCACGTCGCTGAAACAGCAAAGGGTCGACGAAAACCGGGACGTGCGATATCTGTGGCGAGCCGCAGTGCGTGTGCTGCCGCGATTTCGCTCGCGCTTGGCTCCGTGACACACGCCACGCCCGCCGCCCCCCCGTGTGTTGCCGCCGCGTGTGCTACGGCCGTCGCAGCCAGCAGCCACCCAACGGGCGGGCGGGTAGTATCTGGGACCGGCAGCATTACCCAATCGGGCAATACCACCGACATTCGGCAATCGAGCCCGGATATCTCGATCGACTGGCTGAGTTTTAACGTCGGATCCCAAGAAACGGTCGACTTCCTTCAGCCCTTCGCGTCCGCCATCGCGGTCAACCAGATTCTCTCCCCCAACGGCTCACAGATCCTCGGGCATTTGAATGCCAACGGACAGGTGTGGCTCGTCAACCCCAATGGCGTGCTATTCGGGCAGGGCGCGCTGGTCAACGTCGGGGGACTGGTGGCCTCCACGCTGGATTTGGGTGATGCGAATTCCAGCGGCAATGCGAGAATTTTCAGCGGCGACGGCACGGGCAACGTCATCAACGAAGGCACGATCACAGCCGCCGACGGGGGCTATATAGCACTCCTGGGCAATCAGGTCAGCAATCAGGGCACGATTACCGCAAGGTTCGGCACTGTAGCCCTCGGCGCAGGCAGTGCGGCAACCCTCACCTTCGAGGGCGACAGCCTCATCAAGATGCAGGTCGATCAAAACACGCTGAACAACCTCGCCGAGAACGGCGGATTAATTCAGGCGGATGGTGGCCGGGTCATCATGAGCGCCGGGGCTCAGAACGCGCTGCTGGCCAGCGTCGTGAACAACACCGGGGTGATCGAAGCGCGCACGGTAGAGAACCATGACGGCACCATCAGCCTGCTCGGCGGGATGACGGCCGGGACCGTGAATGTCGGCGGCACGCTCGATGCCAGTGCACCCGAAGGCGGCAACGGCGGATTCATCGAAACCAGCGCCGCCCATGTCGAGGTGGCCAATGATGTCCGGGTGACAACCCTGGCGGCGGCCACGGGCAAGACGGGTACCTGGCTCATCGACCCGACGGATTTTACCGTAGCCCCTTCTGGCGGCGACATCACCGGCGCGACGTTGAGCAGTGGCCTCAATTCGACCAACTTCACCATCCTAAGTAGTGACGGGGCCTCGCCGGTGACGGGTGGCGGTAGCGGCGGCAACATCAATATCAACGATACTGTTTCATGGAGCGCAAATACGACGCTGACATTGACGGCTGCAAACAACGTCAACGTCAATTCGAGCATGACCGCAAGCGGTGCCACGGCCGCGTTTGTCATTCAACCCAACACTGCAAATGGGACCGAGGCGGCCAGCGGATCGGGGACATTGAACCTCGGAGCAGGCGCATCGATTACCCTCTCGGGCGCGAACGCGGGTCTATCCATCGCGACGCCGAACATTTCCATGGGTGCCGGTGCCGTGGTCAACCTGCCCAACGTCGCGCCAAGCTCAACTACGGCGCTCATTGTCGGCGGCACGCCGTATACGGTAATAAACAGCCTCGGATCGGCGGGCAGCACCACGGGCACCGACCTGCAAGGGATCAACGGCAACTTGTCTGGGCACTACGCTTTGGGAAGCAATATTCTTGCCTCGGCAACGGGGATGTGGAACAGCGGAGCGGGCTTCACGCCGATCGGCAATCCAACCGCGCCATTCACCGGTTCATTCAACGGGCTGGGGCATATCATCACCTTTCTCTACATCTATCTGCCCTCCGCAGACGATGTGGGTTTGTTTGGTTACACGGGCAGCGGGTCGGTGATCCAGAACGTGGGCTTGGCGGGAGTCGCTGTGTACGGTACCACTTTAGTCGGCGGGCTTGTGGGTTACAACAACGGTACGGTCAGCAACGGCTTCGCCAACGGCGAAGGCGTGGGCAATACCGGTAGCGTAAGCGGGGCTAGTTCGGTTGGCGGGCTAATCGGGGCAAGCAATGGCTCTGTCAGTAATAGCTATGCCTTGGATAGCGTTATTGGTACGAGCGAATCTACTTTTGTCGGCGGCTTGGTGGGTTACAACGTTGGTCCAATCAGCAACAGCTACGCTACCGGCAGCGTGAGCGGTTTTGATTATGTCGGCGGCTTGGTGGGTGCTAATCTCAGCACAGTCGGCAACAGCTACGCCACCGGCATAGTCAACGGTGCGACTGGTTCCACTTTTGTCGGCGGCTTGGTCGGTTACAACGTCGGCCAAATCAACAGCGGCGCCACGATCAGCAACAGCTACGCCACGGGCCGCGTGATCGGTTCCGGGGAGGTCGGCGGCCTGGTGGGTTTAAACGACAGCGGCGCCACGATCAGCAACAGCTACGCCACGGGGAGCGCGATCGGTACGAGTGGGAGCAGTGTCGGCGGGATGGTGGGGGTCAACAGCGGTTCAATTAGCAATAGCTACGCCACCGGCAGCGTGAGCGTAAGCGGAGGGGGCTACGTCGGTGGACTGGTGGCCGCAAACGGCGGCACGGTCAGCAACAGTTTCTGGGACACGACGACCTCCGGTCAGTCGACCTCTGCGGGCGGCACGGGTCTGACCACGGCGCAGATGCAGATGGCCTTGAATTTCACAGGCTTTACGTTCACCACAACACCTGGCGCGTCGGGCAATAATTGGGTCATCGTCGACGGAGACGGCACATTAAATAACGCGGGCGGTGCGGCCGGAGTGACGTTTCCGATGCTGGCCTCGGAATACTCGACCACGATCAACAATGCACATCAGTTGCAATTGATGACGATGAATCTCGCGGCAGGCTACAGCCTGGGACAGGCCGTCAACGCGTTGGGCACCAGTAATAACAGCGATGTCTGGAGCAGCACAGGGTTTGTCCCGATCGGTAATTCAACCACGCCATTCACCGGCTCGTTCAATGGACTTGGGTATCTAATCGCAAGCCTCACTATAAATCTGCCATCTGCCAACTATGTGGGGCTGTTTGGCGACGCAGGCGCCGCTTCCGTAATCAAAAACGTAGGGATAGGTTACGCGGGCATTAGCGGTTATGAATATGTCGGCGGGCTGGTGGGGTACAACTCCGGCTCGATTTTCAACAGCTACGCGACATACGGCACCACGGGAGGCTCTTTCGACGTCGGTGGGCTGGTGGGGTCCAATTACGGCACGATTAACAACAGCTACGCCACCGGCAGCGTGAGCGGGAACGGTGGCGAGAATGTCGGTGGGCTGGTGGGTTACAACAGCGGCGGCGCGATCAGCAATAGCTACGCGACGGGCAGTGTGAGCGGTGCGAACAGTTCCGGGTTTGTCGGCGGCCTCGTGGGTTACAACAGTGGTCCAATCACCAACAGCTACGCCACAAGCACCGTGAGCGGAGGCGTCGACGTCGGCGGCCTGGTGGGCGATAACTTGGGCACAATCAGCAGCGGCTACGCCACCGGCAGTGTGAGCGGTGTAAACACGGCGAACGATTCTAGTTCTATCGGCGGCCTCGTGGGTTACAACAGCGGTCCAATCAGCAACAGCTACGCCACCGGCAGCGTGAGCGGTAACTCGTCTGTCGGTGGGCTGGTAGGTGGCAACTCAGGCACAGTCGGCGACAGCTACGCCACCGGGAGCGTGAGCGGTGCGAGCAACTCTTTTTACGTCGGCGGGCTAGTGGGTTATAACTACAACGGTGCCACGGTCATTGCCAGCTACGCCACAGGCAGTGTGAGCGGTACGGATTATACCGGCGGGCTGGTGGGTGCAAACAGCAGCGGCGATTCGATCAGTAACAGCTACGCCACAGGCAGCGTGAGCGGCACCTCGTCTGTAGGCGGGCTGATTGGATACAGCTACGGCACGGTCAGCAGCAGCTACGCGACAGGTGCCGTGAGCGGATCCTTGGATGTCGGTGGGCTGGCTGGCTACAACTACAGCGGCGCCACGGTCATTGACAGCTACGCCACGGGTAGAGTGAAGGGCACTACTGCTGCCGGTGGGCTGGTGGGTGCCAACAGCGGCAAGGTCAGCAGCAGCTTCTGGGACACCACGACCTCCGGACTGTCAATCTCTGCAGGCGGCACAGGCCTGACCACGGCGCAGATGCAGACGACGTCAAGTTTTACCGGCTTTACCTTTACCACAACACCCGGCGCGTCGGGCAATGATTGGGTCATCGTCGACGAAGATGGCACATTGAATAACGCCGGCGGTGCAGCCGGAGCGACGTTTCCGATGCTGGCTTCCGAATACTCGACCACGATCGTTAATACTCACCAGTTGCAATTGATGGCGATGAACCTCGGCGCAAGCTACAGCCTTGGACAGGTCATCAACGCATCAGCCACCGGCAGCAGCAGCGATGTCTGGAGCAGTGCGGGGTTTGCGCCGATTGGGAACTCAACTAGTCCGTTCACTGGTTCATTGAATGGGCTTGAGTACTACATCGAATCTCTCACTATCGATTTGCCGTCCGCAAACAATGTCGGCCTGTTTGGCTATACGGGCAGCGGGTCCGTGATCCAAAACGTGAGGTTGGCGGGACAGACCGTTAGTGGCGCTGGCGCGGTCGGCGGGCTGGTGGGTTCCAATAGCGGTGCTATTAGCAGCAGCTACGCCGAGGGCAACGTTAGCGGTACCGGCAGCGACGTCGGAGGGCTAGTGGGAATCAACAGTGGTTCGATCAGCAACAGCTACGGCACAGGCCATATCAGCGGTGCCTCGTATGTCGGCGGGCTCGTTGGGTACGACAGCAGCGGGACCTCGATCAGCAACAGCTACGCCGAGGGTTGGATGAGCGGCGCCTCATATGTCGGCGGGCTGGTGGGTTACAACAGCAGCGGCGCCTCGATCAGCAACAGCTACGCCTTGGTCTACGCCAGCACGCAACTCGTGAGCGGTAGCAGCGACGTCGGCGGGCTGGTGGGTGACAATTTAGGCACAGTCAGCAGCAGCTACGCCGAGGCCAATGTGAGCGGTACCGCGAATGTCGGTGGCCTTGTGGGTGCCAACGCCGGCATCATCAGCAGCAGCTATGCCTACATTCCGAATAGCGTTAGCAGTGCCTCATATGTCGGGGGACTGGTTGGTTACAACAGCGGCTCGATCAGCAATAGCTACCTCCCCGGTGGGAGCGTGAGCGGGAGCGGTGGCGAGTATGTCGGCGGGCTGGTGGGGTATAATAGTAACAGCGGCTCGATCAGCAATAGCTACGCCATGGACAACGTGAACGGAAGCGGCGGCGAATATGTTGGGGGGCTAGTGGGGTACAATGGCGGCTCAATTGGTAACGGCTACGCGACTGGGAGCGTGAGCGGTGGGAGCGGTATCGGCGGGCTGGTGGGCGGCAACGTCGGGACGGTTACCAACAGTGTCTGGGACATCACCACTTCCGAACAGACTGTATCCGCAGCCGGTACTGGACTCACCACGGCGCAGATGCAGACCGCTTCGAGCTTCACCGGTTGGAGCATCGCGACCACCGGCGGGAGCGGAGACGTGTGGCGCATCTATCAAGGGGACACGTTTCCCTTGCTCCTCAATTTCTTGACGCCCCTGACGCTCGCCAACGCTACGGTGATCTACAATGGCATCGCGCAAAGCGGAGCAACTACCACGGCGAATGATATATTTGGCGCCGCGGCGAGCGGCACCAATGTGGGCGCCTATAGCACGGGGTACTATTCCAATCAGGAGGGGTATGACATTTCCGGGGGAAACCTCACCATCAATCAACTCGCGAGCGTCGCCTGGGTCGGCGGGGCGACGGGTAACTGGTCGACGGCGTCGAATTGGGCGGGCGGTGCGATTCCGGATCTGCTCACCGACAGCGGCAAGCTGGTCATGGCGGCGGGGAATTTATCGACGACGGGTAATCTCAGCACGTCGGGTTACACGCAGACCGGCGGAACACTAGAGGTCGGAGGTACGCTCACGATTAACGCGAAATCCGGGGGGGTCAAGCTGGGAAATATCGATGCCGCTGCATTAAGTGTTACCGCCGCGAAAGGCACCATCACGCAACTTGCCGGCACGACGGTCGATGTCACCGGGGCGACGAGCCTGACCGCGGACAATGGCACCGCAGGACTGGACACAATTACGCTCGCACAGGCCGGCGACACCTTCGGTGGCACGGTGACGGCCGGTGGCAGTGCGATCACGCTCAGGGACAAGACCGCCTTGACGGTAGTCTTGGATAGCAGCGGCGTAACGACCTTGACCGCGGCCGGGGATTTGAACGTGTCGGGAACGGTCGGCACGACGCTGACGACGAAGACCACCGGGGCCAAGCACACCACCACCTTTGGAGCGACTACGGTGGGCACGAGCCTCGTGGTCACCAGCGCCGGAACCGTGACGGAGACTTCGTCCAACATTTTGACGGTTGCTGGGGAAGGCACCACCACGGTCTCGAACCCGAACGTCACCGTCAATGGCGTTAATGGTGCAGAGATCCCGGCGCCCTGACCGAACGGGGCTGTGTCGGCGACCTTTGCGGACCTTCTGGCTGGTCGGTGTGGACCATTGGGCCGTTCATGCTGCCGGACGAGCCGTCCGACGGGGCATTGCGCACCGTTTTCTACCGCAATTCGACGTTGAGAGATTCAACAAAACGTGCCCCCGCTACCATTATTTCCGACATGCCGTTCGACACTGCTGCCAACGGCACGATTTCCAGCTCAATCTCAGCGTTCAGGTACGGTCCGTCCGGGCAATACCGGTTGCGACAGCATTGGAACCTGAGGCAATTTGGGAATGTGTGAACCTTGGCCCAGGACCGGTCAAACCTCTCGCGCCGGCGCAGACGCGAGGGTTAATCGAGGCGCTTCGCTCCGCGCCGCTCGGAAGGGACGTTCACGCGAAATTGTTTGAGGTGGAAAAGCGGTTTGAAGGCTGGTTTTCAGAGCGGGAATGGCGTGGCGAGGACGGAGGCGTTTTTTTCAAACTGACGCTTCAGACTCACATCTCCGACCTCGAAACTTGCGTTGAAACATGGTTCAGATCAAGTACGCAGACACGGATGACCGATTACGGAGGTTTTGAGTTAGCGGGGACAGGGACAAACGAATGCCCATATCCTCAGTGCGGGGCGCGAATCGGGTATGAGCGATCCGAGCTTTACACGCCCGGGAGATCTGTGGTCAAGGAATGTCCGACCTGCAAGAAGGCGGTGCGGCTGGCGATGGATGAGGACGGTAACGTCAAAGCCTCGCCAGGCTGAAGCGACGTTCCGCCAGTCGCTGCGGCCCGTTGGCGCTCGGCCGGATTGTGGATTACCGCAGCCACGAGTTTGCGGCGCTGGCGCATGTGGTGTTGGATGAAGCGCCCTCGACGGCGAACGGGCTATCCCTATCCATGGTACAGGCCATCGCCGAGCGAGCCGGGATGCATTATCAAGCGGCGCACCGGGGTGCGGGAGCCGCGGTCATCATCCCGGCCGTGACGCACTGGAAGGTGGGCCACTATGCGGCATTGGTGCATGAGCAGGACGGCCGGTATCTGATCCAAGATGCGAGCTTCGGGAGGTACCGCGGTGGTGATTTAATCATCTGCGGGCGCAGCGGGGGTCGGGACAGACGCAGGCCGCGTACTGCCGGGCTCATGGCCTGGATCCGGGGCACGTTACGCGTTGGAAGCGCAAGCTGCGGCCAATGTGTGGCACGGTCGACATTCCGGCGAGACCCAAGCCGTGTAGGCGTCAACGCCGTGGTCGGGTGGATTCTCAGCCGGGCCGGCGCGCTCACCATCGCCTTCGCGCTCGCGCGCCTCTCCCAACTCGGCGGCGACGGGATTCAAGCCAATATCGAGCGGTAATTGGGGCGAAGCTTATAGTACTAATTGGTACCATGGCCAATCCAACCGAGCTAGAATTCGGCCACAGGAGGCCATGAGAGGATTCGGCGATGATTACACAGCTGAAATTTGTCAGTATCCCGACCACTGACCAGGATCGGGCTCTCAAGTTTTACACCGAGAAGCGGGGCTTCGAGGTGTCGACGGACCAAGTGTTCGATAAAAAGCAGCGCTGGATTGAGCTTCGAATTGCCAATTCACCTACTCGCGTAGTGCTTTTCACCCCGGAAGGGCATGAGGATCGAATTGGAACCTTTTTTAATGGTTCGTTCGCCTGCGATGACGTATCGGCCACGTATCGGCAGCTCAAGGGGCGGTCCGTGACTTTCACTCAGGAGCCGCAGAAGCAACCGTGGGGCGAGTTCGCTATGTTTAAGGATCCAGATGGCAATCAGTTTGTCTTGTCCTCATCCTAAGTCGTCAATATCGGATTTGTCGCCAACAGGATACTGTCATGAGTGGTTTGTGGGCAAAGCTGAATCTAAAGCATCAGAGAGAGATTGCGGTCCTCAATTCTCCGGACTCATTTGCGGCAGAGCTCGGGGCGCTCGGACGCATTCGTGTTCATCGGCGCATCTCGGGGGTCAAGGAATTGGCTTTCGTGCTCGCCTTTGTTGTGACGAAGGTTGAGCTCGACAAAGTGGCTGCGGCGGTCGTAAGCAATGCGTCGGGCGACGCGCTGCTATGGTTTGCCTATCCGAAGGGCACCTCGACGAAATATAAATGCGAGTTCAATCGCGATAACGGCTGGGACATCCTATGGAAATCCGGCTTTGATACCGTTCGACAGGTCGCGATCGATCAAGATTGGTCTGCACTACGATTTCGACGCATCGAGTTTATCAATCATCGGGCAGGTAAATAGAGTTGACTGCGGCACGGTGTTGCAACGAGCGCTTTCTGGCGAGCAGTTTCGGTCGGCGACCGACCGTAGTTGGCCGTGAACCGCCCGATTGTTCGCTCCGAACCTGCCACTCAGCGCGACGCACCCGGGACGGTCGGCCTCTGGCAAGTCTCGACCCGTTGCCGACAAAGGATGCGTTCCATAGCCGACGTTCAGAACTTGCGAAGCCGACATTCCCTACGTCCTTGACCGAGTGAAAGTACCCCTGAGGCTGGTCATCCCACGGACCCTCGGCGTCTTCTACGAAGGCAGGCCTTTACCGGCCGACTTTCGATCGACTTCAAAGTCGGTTAGGCCGCGGATCGTCTCCTGCCAAATTTCCTGGCCAGGTGCGCTCGAGCGTTGAGGAGACGCTGAGCGCGCTGCTGGAGGGACCGGATCTTCTTGTCCTATTGAGCTTCATGTAGGAAACACCAAGCTCCTGATTGGTGTCGGGGGTGGTAACGCGTACCACCCCCAACTCATTGAAGTTTATTCAGTCCATCCTAACCACAGGTGATGCACGTGTTCGAGGCCCAGACTGGCGGCGTCGCTCCATCCGGTTCAGTCCAGTAGAGGACGAGGTTGCCATCGTTCTGAATGGCCAAGTAGGCGTTTTCAAATCCGCCGGTTCCGCTATTCCATACTGCGGCCTCGCTGGTGTTATAGAGAACGAGGTTGCCATCCGCCTGCATGACCATCCAGGCGACGTCTCGTCCGACCGTACCCGTCCACCACAGTGCCACGCCGTTCTCGTAAAGAACCAGATTACTATCGGTCTGCATGGACAGCACGAAGACCCCATCGCACGAGCTCCACGTTTGCCCGGGAATCAATCCTTGACCGGGCAGTATCTTGCCGCATCCAGTTGGCGGTTTTGGAGCGCTGAAGGGATCCGACTCGGCGAACCTGATGCGAGGATAAAGTCCGTTTCCCGTGAGCACCTTACACGAGCCCAGGTTCAAATTATTGGTCTCTCCAGTGGTCCCCTCATTCTTGTTGCAGGAAGGCGCTGTGCCAGTCCCATCATTCACCTGCAGCAACTGAACGAAGCTGGTGCCGAAGTTGAACTGCGCTTGCGAGCCACCGCCATCGCCGAAGATGCCGAACTCCGTCTTGTCCCAAACCGTGGAAATATAAAGCTCGCTGTCGTCATCGCAAGCGTCCCATCCCGCCCCTGTATTATCGTAGACCGCGACACAATCTTGGCCTCCGGTGTGCGCCGCCGCATGCAACGACAGTTTCGCGAGATCGGTAATCGTAAAATTGGGTGCGCCGACCTGATTGCCATTGGCAAATCAATTCGGGCCAGACTGATTCCAGGCAGAGTCGGAGGGGCAGGTGCCATAGTCGAGTAGCCAATACTGGATGTACACCTCGGCATCGCCGCCATTCGTGTCGTAAGCGAACTGCTGCCAGACATGACAGGTGGAGGAACTGCCGCATGCGGAGGTGACCCCCCATTCGTTCGTATTGAGCTGCAGCGTGTATTCGTTCGGACCGAGGTTGCCCTGATCGCCGTCTGCTTGAACGCCAACACTCTGTTCGGATTGGATCCCCGACACATCCAAGAAACTTCCACCCGCCCAGAAGGTTTTTTCCGTCGTCTGGGCGACATAGTCAACTCCGCCGCCGACCAGGTCAGGTACCGCGCGCGCGGCCGCGGGGTGTACCGGATGAGCGCGCGGGTGTGAGGTCGAGCAAGGAACCCTCTCGCGAACGAGGCTGGGATACGACTCATGAAAGCACCCTGCCTCCTGCGGCGGGTTTTGCGCCATGGTTGCGCGCCAATTCTCGAGCGCGACCGGATCCGGGAGGGATGCACCGTCGGTGCTTGCCCGGGCGGGAGCAGCGACGGCGGCAGCAAGTCCGGCGGCAACTAGAATGCCTGCGAAGAAAACGCGCAAAGGTTCGGTGCAGGATAGCTTCGAGGTGACCGAAGAGAGCAAAGTTGGTTGCCCGATGGCTTGCGCTTTTGATTGATTCGATTTATTCATGATCCCGATCTCCCGATAAGAATGAAGAATAGGTATTAGCTCAAGCGTTCGTGGCTATCCGTGAACGCTCTCAAGTCAGTCAATGCGTAAATAGGGAACAAATCGCCTCATGCGGCGAAGGGACGCGTGACTTGGGCAGCCCGCGGGCGCCCTGGTTTCGGCTGCGCCCCCATTGGGCCGCGCGTGGGCCGTCGTCGCTATCGGCCAGGTCGGGGCTCGAGGGGCTCGAAGTTCCCGGGGTGACGTGGAGCGATCCGGGACGTCTCTCTCAGATTTGTATACGTCCGCTTAACAGAAAGGTACGTGGTCGAAGTAGATGACTACAGTTGGGCCGGTTGCGGACCCCTGACTGTATGCGTTGGAATCCGCGCGAAAGACCACAATCGGCGGCTCATATGCTCTGGTTTTTTCACCCAGGAGAGCGTCGTGCTCGAAACTGGCCCCACCCGTGCCGTCTGTTTGGAAAAATTTTCGCATCAACTTCAGAGCGAGCGCTACAGCCGCAAGTCCCCGGATAAGCTCGTTTCTCCAGTCGATATCCTCGAGAAGGCGTTTGGGGGGATCAAGCGCGACGGTTTTTGAATCGAACGGACGTTCAACCCTATTTGACAATATTTGAAGAAATGGACTGCCCGAGTTCTCTGGAGTAAAAGTGCTGCTTTGAAAAGGATTCGCTAGAAGTATCAGTGGGATGGGTGGTGCTTTCCGTCCGCAAAGAGCCACCATGGCGTCTCCCGACTGACTGCTAATTTAATGACTGATAACTCGAATGAAGATTAGGGACGTCACTTATGAAGCGTCACGCCGCAATGAACCACATCTACGGCCTGGTCGATTCGGCACACGGGACTAAAGCTTTGGTCGATTGTGGCCGTCATCGGGGCCCTTGTAATAGGAGAATTGTGATTGATTCAAGAGGTGATCGTCATCGCCGATATGAAGTGGCGAGGCTTCGCCCCGTGACCCACTTTTCCCAATTTCCACGCGTTACACGGTAGGCGGATGCTTCGGGCTGGCTACTTATAGCGACACCAACGGCAGATAGACCGAAGTGCGCATAACCAACTGAGGGAACGCATATGAATATCCTACCGCAACATCGGAATGGCGCCTTGAAGATTAGCCTGTCAACGACCAGCGTGCTGGCGTTGGCGACCGTGCTGGGGTTGACGGTCATCGAAACGCAATCCGCGCAAGCGCAGACTTTCACCACGTTATACAGCTTTTGCTCCCAAACCAAGTGCACGGACGGCCTCAACCCCGAAGCGGGGCTGATCCAGGGCACCGACGGGGACTTGCACGGGACAACGTACGGAGCGGGAGGGGGCACGGGACAACGATAATAGGCGGCGCCAACAACGAGGGGACGGTGTTCAAAATCACTCCGGGCGGTAAGCTGACCACGGTGTACAGTTTTTGTAGTCAGACGAATTGCACAGACGGCGTTGAACCCATCGCGGGGCTGATCCAGGAGATTAATGGGGATTTTTACGGGACCACGTGCTGTGGCGGAGCCAATCCCCGTGCGGGTTACGGTGGTACGGTCCTCAAAATCACACCGGACGGTAAGTTGACTACGCTATACAGCTTTTGCTTGCAAACCAATTGCACGGACGGCGATTCACCCGCTGGGGGCCTGATCCAGGCCACCGATGGGAATCTGTATGGAACTACCTATTACGGCGGTGCCAATTCGACGGGATGCGAATCAGAGGGCTTGGGCTGTGGCACGGTATTTAGTATCGACCAGAGCGGCACCCTGACGACGCTTCACAGCTTTTGCACAGTCGGCGGGAGTGCTTGCACCGACGGCTACTTCCCCCGTGCGGGGCTGGTCCAGGCCACCAATGGGAACTTCTACGGGACAACGGAGGTAGGCGGCGCCAATGACGGCGGTACGGTCTTCGAGATCACCCCCAGCGGTACGCTGACTACGCTGTATAGTTTCTGCTCGCAAACCAATTGCACGGACGGCGGCGGCCCAGAGGGAGGGCTGATCCAGGCCACCGATGGGAACTTCTACGGGACAACGGAAGGAGGCGGGGCCAATGCCGAGGCCGGTGGTACGGTCTTCGAGATCACCCCCAGTGGCACGCTGACCACGCTATACAGTTTTTGCTCTACCGGCGGAAGCGCTTGCACGGACGGCGATACACCCGTTGCCGGGCTGATCCAGTCCACCAACGGGGTCTTCTACGGGACAACGGAGTATGGCGGGGCCAACGGCGGGGGCGTAGTTTTCAGCCTGTCCGTAGGTCTTCGCCCGTTTGTAGAAACACAAACCACCTCCGGGAAGGTGGGAGCCGCCGTCAATATTTTGGGGAGCGATCTGACGGGCGCGACCAAGGTCGCCTTCAACGGTACCGCAGCGACATTCACGGTCATCTCTGCGTCCGAAATCGCGACGACCGTTCCGGCCGGCGCGACCACCGGCTTCGTTGAAGTGACCACGCCCAGCGGCAAGCTCAAGAGCAACACGAAGTATCGGGTCAAGCCGTGAGCCTCTGAATCGTGCGATTCAGCGTAAGAATTGGGCAGCGCTGGGAAAGAAAAATGGTGCACGGACGGCGGAAATCTGCGACCTGACACAGCACATCGCGGACGGCGTGGGGATTCACAACCCTGTTTTCGTCGTCGCAAAGCAGCCTAGGACGGCGGAAAAAATGATGCTTTGCCACATTGGCCCGTTATTCGGGTGTTGACCTAAATTGCGCTGAGGCGTGCAATGCCCGCTGGCGCCCATTGGTCGAGGGCGCAAATAAAATCAAAGCGAGGAGCAACCAATGAACACAAAGTGGACTATCGCGCTCGCGCTGCTATCAACGGCGCCTTACGCTCAAGTGCCATCGACAAATGACACGAGCGACCCAAACTTCAACACTGGAATGGGGACCGGGGCCCTCGGCGGGCCTGCGGCCTCGAATGTCGGTTCATACAACACCGCGGTTGGATACGACGCGCTCTCTTCCAACTCCTATACGCTCGGCAGCTATAACACCGCCTCCGGATCCCAAGCGCTCCAATCCAACACGGCCGGC
>JBEKYO010000350.1:0-3024 GCA_049510875.1 Steroidobacteraceae bacterium | reverse complement strand
GAAACGCACCAGGCAACCGCTCATCAGCCTGATCCTGCCGGTACACAATCCCCAACGGGACTGGCTGGCGGCGGCGCTTGCCTCGGTCCTCGGCCAGACTTACGGCTGCTGGCAACTCTGTGTATGCGACGACGCCTCCGAACAGGATTGGGTGGCCGACTATTTTACCGCCCTGATGTCGACCGAGCCCCGCATACGCTTCGTAAGATCTAGCGATCCCCTGGGTATTTCGGGTGCGTTGAACCGGGCAGGCGAATTAGCCAGCGGGGAATACACGGGTTTCCTGGATCAGGACGATGTGCTGGCGCCGCATGCGCTCGATTGCGTGGCGCAAGCTGTCCAGGATTCGCAACCCGATCTGTTGTATAGCGACGAGGATTACCTGGACAGCCAGGACCGCCGGGTGCAGCCGATTTTCAAGCCCGCATTTTCCCCAGACCTGCTGCGATGCGGTATGTATCTGGGTCATCTACTGGTGGTCCGCAACCGAATGCTGCGGGAACTGGGTTGGTTCCGGCCTGGGTATGACGGCAGCCAGGATTACGATCTCGCCTTGCGCCTGGCCGCACGAACGGCTGCTATCCGGCACATTCCGCGAGTACTCTATCACTGGCGGCAGCACCCTGATTCGACCGCCCTGGATACCGCCGCCAAACCCTACACGCAAGCTGCCGGATTAAAAGCCCTTGCGGAGACCGTCTCGCGGCGCGATGCGCAGGCGTCGGTTACGGCAGGAGCTTTTCCCAATACCTATCGCGTCCGCTGGTCCGTCCCCGATGGGTTGCGCGCCAGCCTGATTATTTGTTCGCGGAACGCGAAACTCCTGAAGCGTTGCATGGAGGCGATCGACAAGCACACGGACCACACATACCGGGAGTTAGTTGTAGTGCAGCACCGCGCAGGCGACATCCCGGCAATGGATCGGCTTCTGGATACAAGCGTCTGCACGCGCGTGCCATATACGGGGCCATTTAACTTTGCGGCTATGAATAATCTGGGCGCCAGGCAGGCTACTGGCGACGTGTTGGTCTTTATGAACGACGATGTCGAGCCGCTCGAATCCGAATGGCTAACCACCCTGCTGGCGCACGCCAGACGGCGCGAGGTGGGGGTCGTCGGCGCGAAGCTGGTATACCCATCGGGCGCCATCCAGCACGCGGGCATGGTCATCGGCATCATGGAAGGCGCCGGTCATTTGCATCGCAACACCTTTGGCTCCCCGTATTGGAACTGGCTGCCGTTCACGCGCAACGTTAGCGCCGTGACCGGCGCGTGTTTGGGGATCCGCAAGAGCGTTTTCAGGGAGCTGGGCGGCTTCGATGAATCGTTCCCGGTAAACTATAACGACGTGGACTTGTGCCTGCGCGCGCGTCAAGCCGGCTACGAAGTGATCGTGGAACCGGCGGCTCTATTGCGCCACTATGAGTGCCGATCGCGTCAGGCGGGCGTGCGGCTGGAAGAACGCTATTTATTCGAGCAGCGCTGGGCCGCCTGTTTGGAGCGTGGCGATCCGTTTTACAGTCCCC
Organism: Steroidobacteraceae bacterium; assembly: GCA_049510875.1. GTDB lineage: Bacteria > Pseudomonadota > Gammaproteobacteria > Steroidobacterales > Steroidobacteraceae > Bog-1198. Next base: position 1,498 of record JBEKYO010000350.1, on the reverse strand, counting down.
ACCTCCGGCGCACTCTGGAAGATGCCGGATTGGAATTGCAGGATCTTGCGGAGCCGGCCGCATGGAGGTAGGCGTTTGGCTGGCTAAACGCCAGACTTTCTCCGCCGCACTCTTACTCATACTGGCATTGCACCTGTGCTTCTTTCCGTTCATCTGGGGAAACAAGACTTTGCTCACCGCGTCCCGCGGTCCTATCCCCAGCATCATGCCGAATGGCGCCTGGTACGGTGACAGCCACGGACCCGCCTTTTCTCGCGGCAACGATATGGGCGCCTCGGGCTGGCTGCTGGAGGCGGACGCCGCGTTGATCCACCACCAATACTTCCGCGAAAGGCATTTGCCTCTTTGGAATCCTTATCAGTCTTACGGAGCGCCACTGGCCGCCGATATGCAGTCGCAGCCGTTCAGCCCGCTCTTCGCACTATATTCCCTGAATCCCGGGCCGCGAACGTACAATTTCTTCATCCTTTTACGCTTTCTTCTAACTGGCATTTGTGCGTATCTCTATCTGCATCTTTTCCTGCCTTTTGTACCTTCGATAGCAGGCGGGATCGCGTGCATGTTGTCAGGCTACTACATCCTGTTTTTCGACATGCCGCATTTGAGTGTGGAAATGCTTGTCCCCGCCCTGTTTCTGGCTGCGGAACGCCTGCTTCGTGAGCAAAGCACCGGTAATGTGATCCTGTCGGCCGCCGTCACCTTCCTGTGTATCGTGGGGGGCATGCCGGAAAGTGCAGTTCTAGTTCTGCTATTTGCGTGTGCCTACAGCCGCTTCCGGCTCGCCGCGGGTCCACGCACGCGCGCCGCGCGCTTCACTCAACTTAAGTACTTTCTGTTCGCTCAAGGCTTAGGGTTGGCGCTGGCGGCGTTTCTTTTGATTCCATTTTTCGAGTACATGAAGCTTTCCTTCGACTCGCATCAACCGGCGAACGTGCACGGACTCCTTATGGGCCTGACGCACGACGGATTCGGACTCTCGCTGTTCACCTATATCGTACCCTTGCTTTTCGGACCTGCCTGGAAGTCCATCGGCCCCGGCCTTGGTGGATATGACAGTCTCCGCGGTTTCATGGGAGTGGTGCCGGCGTTGTTTGCAGTGGTGGCTGTGGGAGGGCTAATCTGCAAAAGCGAAAATCGCTTTCCCGACGAGCGGCGCCTCACGCTCTTCTTCTTCGCGTCTGCTCTAACTATCGCTTTGAAGCGGTACGGTGCGCCCGTAATCAATTCGATCGGGCATGTGCCGTTCTTCCAGCTTATTCTATTTGCGAAGTACGATGAACCGCTTCTGGCTTTCTCCCTTTCCGTGCTTTGTGCATATGGCATGCATGCGGTCTTGACCGGCGCGCTGACCCGCAGGCGGCTGGTCGTGTCGGTCTTGATTGTCTTAACGGTGCTCGTCGCGGCCCTGGCATTTTCGTTGTCGCCGGTCCTGGCGGCAAGAGCACAACCTCATGAATTCTATCTGAGCCTGGCCGGGGCCGGCGCAGTATTGTTCCTG
>JBEKYO010000349.1:0-9965 GCA_049510875.1 Steroidobacteraceae bacterium | reverse complement strand
GAGGACCACGCTCTCGGAGTCGCCGATCACGCCGGTTCCATTGGTGAAGTAACTCCAGCCGGGCGGCGGCGATACCGAAGTCCACATATTGGCGACTGGATCGTAGATCGCGCCCATGTTGGTCCATACGGGCGAGTTGCCGCCGTTGTATTCGCCGCCCATGATGATCACGCGTCCATCAGGCAGCACTGCGGACGAATGGTAGAGCGGTGCGTACTGCGTGCCGTCGATCACCGGCAGCTGCGCGATCCTCGACCAGGTTCCGGTCGCGTAGTTGCCGTCGATGTCGGGAGTCAACTTGTACCACTGGGGCGCATCGACGCGCGAGGCGATCACGGTGCCGTCGGTGAGTAGCAGAGGATTGGCCAGAGCGCCGGGCGCCGCGGGGAGCGCAGTCCACGTGCCGCCGGTGGCCGGCGCGTGCGCCGCGGCCGCTTCGTCCGGCTGCGCGGACTGACCCTGCGGCAGCTCGGCGAGGAATTGCTTCCACGCCTCCGGATGAGTCATGAAGTACTGCGCCCGGGCGGACGACAGCGGTGGCGGGACCGGGCCTGCCGATTGCGCCCGGCTCGCGGGCGCCGCGATGAGCATCGTCATCAGCGCGGCACAGAATCCGATCAGCGATTTTGCATTCGAATAATTCATCGCAATCCCCTCATTCATATGTATCGATTGGGTTCCTTGACATAATCTTGCCGCAAGCCGCCGTCGGCTTGGGCGTAGAGCATCGCAGGTATTCGCAGAGCGCCTCTCTCGTGTTCTATTTGCTTTGGAACAGAACATACGCCGGGTAGAGCGAACGTCAAGAGCTTTTCGCAGGGATCCGCCGATGGCGCAGGGGATGACTTTGAACAGCCGCGAAACCTCCGTAGTGGCGATGGCCGCGCTGCGCACGACGCGCCTCGGTATGGCGGCGCTGCGCGTGATGCGCGGCCTCGGCATGGCCGCGTTGCTGCACGCGAGCGCCGCCGGGGCGGCCGCTCCGGCCGCGGCCGCGCACGATCCGGGATTCGCCGCGGCGCCGATGGCGAGCGCGAGTGAAGCGCGCGATGCGAATGCGGTGCGCGTGGTGCGAATCGCATTTCGCGGCAATCGCGCGCTGCCCGCGAGCGCCCTGCAGGCGGTCGCGGCGCCGTATTTGATGCGCGAGCTCTCCAGCGCCGACATCGAGGCGCTGCGCGGCGCGCTCACGCGCCGTTACACCGACGCGGGTTACGTCAACTCCCGCGTGCTGGTGGATCCGGACGCGCCGTACCGCGAGGGCGTGCTGAGCTTCCTCGTGGTCGAGGGGCGGATCGCGGACATCCGCGTGCATGGCCTGAACGGCTTGCGCCCGTCTTACGTCGTGGACCGGCTGCGCGGGGCGGACGACGAAGCCTTGAACACCGATGTGCTGCGCGAGCGCTTGCAACGCCTGTCCGAGGACCCGTTGTTCGCGCGCGTGAGCTCGCGGGTCGAACCGGGACCCGATGCGGGAGAGGCGATCTTGGATGTGGACGTGCAGAGGGCCAGACCCTACTCGGTGTCGCTGGCGCTGAACAATTATCGGCCGCCCTCGATCGGCGAAAAAGCCTACGACATCAGCGCCCAGGCGCGCGACTTGACCGGCTTCGGCGATGCGCTCAATGCCGATCTGTCCGGTCCGATCGGCTCCTCCGGCGGGGTGGGCTACGGCCTGGACGGGCAGCTCCCCGTCGGCCGCTACGGCAGCGTGGCGTCGCTGTCGGCGGCGAGAATCAACACCGTCATCACCGAGGAGCCGCTGTCGGCCCTCGATGCTCAGAGCACCATCGAACGCCAGGAATTCAAGGTGACCCAACCCGTGTGGAGCACGTTGCGCCAGCAATTCAACTTGGGCGCGAGCATCGCCGACGAAACCGAGTCGACGCAGGGCGGCGATCTGTTCTCGCTGTTGACGGGATCGAGCGAGGGATTCACCCGCTCGCTCACCGCGCGGCTGATGCCCGAGTACAGCTACCGGTCCCAGCAGCAATACCTCACCGTCCGGCTCACGCTGCTGCACGCCGATCTGCTCGATCGTCCGCCGGGCGCAGCGTCCGATGCGGGGCCGGATCAGAGCTACTTCGTCTGGAGCGGCCAGGTGCATCAGGTATGGGAGTTCGCGCATGCGCCGTTCGAGTTGGAATCGCGCGCCATCGTGCAGCGCACGGATTCGCGGATCTCCGACTTGCATGCGCTGGAAATCGGCGGCATCAACTCGGTGCGCGGTTTTCGCGAGGACGACTTCCTCGCCTCCAATGCCGCGAACTTCAATGTCGACTTTCGCTGGCTCGCGCTGCGCACCGCGGCGTCGGCGCGACCGGGCCTCACCCTCGGAACATTTTTCGACTGGGCGGCGGGACATGACGCGGACGAGCCCACCGACACGTTTTCATCTTGCGGACTGACCTTCCGATTGAAGTGGCCGCATGTACAGACCGACCTCGCGTACGGGCTGCCGCTGGTCCATCCGGCCTTCGTCAGCGCGGAGCACGGCAGCTGGCAGGATCACGGGATTCATGTGCAAATTGCGGCGACGCTGTAGCGGGGGCGGGGAGGCAACCTCGGCGTGCGGATTTTTTCGCCACGACGGCTGGTATAATTCCGCGCGATTATGTCTAATCGACAACAATCCATTTTGACTTTGCATAATTCTCGCGACGGTTGAGATAATTTAAACCGCTGCGCCTTCCGGGCGGCTCGTCGAAAATAATGAAGGGCATGGTGCCATGTGGCTGGCAACCCAAGTGCAACCAACGATGCCGGTATCGGGCGCGCCGGCCGGGATTTCCATCGGCGCACGATTGCGCCCGCTCCTGCGAACCGGCCTCTCGCCGCCGGCGCACGGCACCGCGCATCCTATGAACTCCGAGCCGTGCACCCAAACCGTGTATCCACGCCGCGAGCCGGAGCTGTGAACGGAATATGCACACCGCGTCCTGCACCGAGTACGAACACCGTGTTTTGAACTGAAATTACATAGGGAGATGTGTCATGGTCGAGCGGTCCTATCAGCGATCTTCCGCGCCCGCCGGGCGCGCCAATGCCACTCTGCGAGACGCGATTCGGGCCGCCTTGCGTTGGTCGCCTCCCTTGGTGTTGGCGTTCGCCACTCAGGCCTGGGCGAGCACCGTCACGGTAACCGGCAATCCCGGCACCCCCGGCACCAATGGGACGGCCACGGTGCCGAACGGCACGGCCGGCGGCAACGGGCAGGCCGCGAGCGCGGCGACGACCACCACGACGGATGCCAGCAATACCGCGGACGCGACCGGCGGCGCCGGCGGCACCGGCGGCAATGGCTATTCGGTCGGCGGCAGCGCCGGCGCCGGGGGCGCGGGCGGCAACGCCGCGGCGACGGTGGCCGAGACCGAACCCGCCTCCGGGACTGCCACCGCGAGTGCGACCGCCGACGGCGGCGCCGGTGGCAGTTCGGGAACACCGGGCACGGGCGTGGGTGCGGCGGGGGCTTCGGGCGGCGCCGGCGGGGATACGACCGCGGCGGTGACGTCGGCGACGGCGACCGGCACCAGTACGGCGAGCAGCACCAGCAGCGCGACCGGCGGCGCCGGTGGCAGCGGCTATGGCAGCGGGAAAAAGGGCGGCGCCGGCGGCACGGTCACCGGCACCACGGCCACGGCAACCTCCGGCAGTGGGACGGCCGAGGCCTCGGTGGCGCAGACCGGCGGCGCCGGCGGCTATGGCTATTCGGAGGCGACCGGCGGTGCGGGCGCCTCCTCGACGCTGACGAATGCCGTCACCGGCAGCACCACGGGGGCGCTGTATTTGACGCAGGATGCCGCCGGGGGCGCGGGCGGCGGCTCGGCCAGCTCGACCGCTGGCGCCGGCGGCGGCGCGAACTCGACGCTCGGCAGCATCAACTCGCCGTATGGCAACACCAGCGCCAGTTCGTTGAACGTCAGCCTGCAGTCCGTGGGCGGGAGCGGCGGCGCTACCACGACCGGGACCGCGGGGACTGCCGGCGCCGGCACGGTCGATGCGGTGGTCACGAGCACCGGGGCGCTTGAGGTTACCGGCAACGCATACGGCGGCACCGGCGGGTCGAGCAACGGCACTGCGGCCAGCGCGGCCGGAGGCGCGGCCTCCTCCAGCGTCACCGGCACCAGCACCGCGGGTGCCGCCACCGCCGAGCCCAACACCTATGGCGGCGTCGGCGGCAGCAATTCCTCGGGCGTGTCCGGATCCGGCGGCAGCGGCGGCACGGCGTCGGCCGCGGCGGCGGCGACCGCGAGCGGTTCGAGCGAGGCATATGCCGCCGCCAGCGTGAACGGCGGTGGCGGCGGATCCGCCTACGGCAGTGGCTTTATCGGCGGCGCCGGCGGCGCGGTCAGCGGCAGCACCGCGACCGCCACCTCGGGGAGCGGCACGGCGCAGGCCGTCGTGTCCCAGAACGGCGGCGCCGGCGGGGCGGGCGCGGTGGGAGCGAGCGGCGGTGCGGGCGCGGCCTCGACGCTGGCCAATGCCGTCACCGGCAGCACCGCGGGCGCGCTGTACTTGACCGAGAATGCGGCCGGGGGCGCCGGCGGCACTTCAGCCACCTCCACGGCCGGCGCCGGCGGCGCGGCGACCGCGACGCTCGGCGCGACGACGACCTACAGCAACACCACGGCCGGTTCACTGACCGTGAGTCTGCAGGCTAGCGGCGGCGGCGGCGGCAATACCACCTCGGGGACCGCGGCCGGCGGCGGCACGGGTACGGTCACGGCCGATGTCAGCAGCACCGGTTCGCTCAGCCTAACGGGCACGGCGGACGGCGGTGGCGGCGGTTACAGCACCGGCAGTACGAGCGGCGCGGCCGGCAACACGGCCACGACGAGCCTCACCGGCAGCGCAAGCGGTACTTCCGGCGCGGTCATTTCCGCCGCGGCCACCGGCGGCGCGGGCGGCGGCGGCTATGGCAGCGGGAACAGCGGCGGCGCCGGCGGCACGGCCTCGGCCACGTCGGTGGCAAGTTCGGGCAGCGGCACGGCGCAGGCCATCGTGTCCCAGACCGGCGGCGCCGGCGGCTATGGCAGCTCGGGGGCAAACGGCGGAGCGGGCGCGGCCTCGGCATTGGCGTCGGTCGCCTCCGGCACGACGGCGGGCAGCCTGTATTTGACCGAGAACGGGAACGGGGGTGCGGGCGGCGGGTCGGCGTCGGGCACTGCCGGCGCCGGCGGCGACGCCAGCGTGACCTTCGGCACCAAAAAGGCTCCGGTAACCAATCCCGGCGACGGGACGTTGACCGTGAGCCTCCAAGCCGACGGTGGCGCCGGCGGCTACACCACCACCGGGACGGCCGCGAGTGGCGGCACGGGAACGGTCACTGCCTTTGTCGGCGGCATCGCAGCCGGAGGCGCCGTGAGCGCGACCGGCACGGCCTACGGCGGCAATGGCGGGTACAGCACCGGCAGCGCGGGCACGGCGGCGGGCAGCGCGGCCACCTCGACCGTCACGGGCACCATGGCCGCCGGCAACGTCGGCAACGACCTCATCAGCGCCACTGCCCAGGGTGGGACCGGGGGCGGCAATGCCTCGGGCGTTTCCGGCGCGGGCGCCGCGGGCGGCGCCGCCACCGCGACATCGGCAGCGACGGGCAATGGTGCTGCCACGGTCACCGCCACCAGCAACGCGACCGGCGGCGCCGGCGGCGCGGCCAATGGAGCGGGCTCGAGCGGCGGCGCGGGCGGCATGGGCAAGGGCAAGGCGACGGCGACCTCGGGCACGGGCACGGCCGAGGCCACTGTGTCCCAGACCGGCGGCGACGGCGGCGCTGGCAGCTTGGGCGCGAAGGGCGGTGCGGGCGCGAGTTCGACGCTTACCAATACCGTCACCGGCTCGACCACGGGCACATTGTATTTGACGCAGAAGGCCTACGGCGGCGCGGGCGGCTCCTCGGACAGCGCGACGGCGGGCAATGGAGGCGCGGCCACCTCGACGCTCAGCCCGTACAGCGACACCACGACCGGTTCCTTGAGCGTGAATCTGCAAGCCGACGCGGGCAGCGGCGGCAACAGCGCCTCCGGCACCGCCGGCAAGGGCGGCATGGCGACGGTGAGTGCTGCGGTGACGAGCCTGGGGTCGCTCAGTCTGAGCGGCACGGCGGACGGTGGCGCCGGCGGCTCCAGCACCGGCAGCACGGGCGGGATTGCGGGCAGCAAAGCCACGGCGACGCTCACGGGCAGCGCCAGCGGCTCGAGCCAGGCGGGCGTGTCCGCCACGGCCTCCGGCGGCGCCGGCGGCGCCGGCTATGGCAGCGGGAACAGTGGCGGCGCGGGCAGCACCGCCCAAGCGACCGCGGAGGCAACCTCGGGCACGGCCACGGCTGAGGCCAGTGTGTCCCAGGCGGGCGGCGGGGGCGGTTATGGATACTCGGGGGCGAACGGCGGTGCGGGCGCGGGCTCGACGTTGACGTCGGCCGCCACCGGCAGTACGGCGGGGGCGCTGTATTTGACGCAGGACACAAGCGGCGGTGCCGGCGGCGGGTCGGCGTCGGGCACCGCAGGCAAGGGTGGCGGGGCGACTTCGACGCTCGGCACCTCGTCGAATGTGTACACCAACACCACGGCCAATTCGATGAATGTCTCCGTGCAGTCGTCAGGCGGCAGCGGGGGGTCGACCACCTCCGGGACGCCGGGCGCCGGCGGCTCCGGCACGGTGACCGCTGACGACACGATCACCGGGTCCCTGAATCTGGCCGGCGCGGCCACCGGCGGCGCCGGCGGCGCCAGTTCCGGAGCCGCGAGCGGCGTTGCCGGCGGCATGGCCACCGCGACGGTCACCGGCACCAGCACCGGCGCCGGCGTAGTGGTCAGCGCCGGGGCCACGGGCGGCGACGGCGGCAATAACTCCTCGGGCGTGTCCGGCGCCGGCGGCAAGGGCGGCACGGCGACGAGCACATCGACGGCGGCGGCGAGCGGCTCGAACGGCGCGCAGGCCAGCACCAGCGCCACGGGCGGTGCGGGCGGATCGGCCTACGGCAGCGGCAGCGCCGGCGGCGCCGGTAGCACCGGGGCCGGTACGGCGACGGCGAGCTCGACCAGCGGCACGGCCAATGCCAGCGTGTCCCAGAGCGGCGGCGGCGGCGGCTATGGCTACTCGGGCGCGACCGGCGGGGCGGGGGGAGCATCGACGCTCACCAATGCCGCCACCGGCAGCACGACGGGCGATCTGTTTTTGGCGGAGTACGCGTACGGAGGCGGGGGCGGCGGATCGGCGAGCGCCAAGGCCGGCAATGGCGGCGCGGCCTCGGCCAACTTGGGCACCAGCTCCACCGCCTACACCGATACGTCCGCGGGGTATATCGATGCAACCATGCAGGCGCAGGGCGGCGCCGGCGGCACCACCACCAGCGGCACCACGGGCATGGCGGGCAGCGCGACCGCGACGCTGTACCTCACCTCGACGGCGAGCAACTCGCCGACATTGAGCGGCGGCGGCACCGCGAGCGGCGGCGCCGGCGGCACGGCACCGGGGGGCGCGGCCACGGCGATTGCGGATGTGAGCTCGCCGTATTCGGCCAGCGCGAATGCCGACGCCACCGGCGGCACCGGGAGCAAGCCGGGAGCTGCCACGGCCACGGCGACGGCGGTGGGGACGGCGCTGAGCGATGTTGAGGTCAGCGCAAACGCCACGGCGACCTCGTGGACCGGCAGCGTTGGCGCCGACGCCGCGGCCACTGCCAACAGCACCTCGATCGGCACCATCACCGGGGTGGCAACCGCCACGACCACCGGTAAGACCGGTGGGCCGAACGATGCCATCGCCAACAGCACAGCTGCCAATGCCGTGACCGGCGCCAGCGATACGGTGTTGGCGAGCGCCACGGCCCCGACTGCCACCAACGCGGTGTCCAGCCGATCCCAGGCCAACGTCGGCGGGACTTGGTTTGGCAATCCGGGCACCTCCTCGAACGGCTATGGCGCCTACGGCTACGCGATGGGCCTACCCTCGGCAAGCGTGCAATCGAGCTATCTGGCCAGCCCCACGGTGAACACCACCGTGTATAACTCGCTCGTTGCCAGCGGTTCGAGCATCTTCGGCGCCGGGGTGCTGGGCGCCAACTACTCCACGACGTCCACGGGCAGCATCACCTACACGGCAACCAATACCCACGAATACAAATTGAGCGGCGAGAACTCCCTCACGCTCGGATTGCTCACCCTGGGTGCTTATAACGGTGGGTTTGCGAGTTTGAGCTTTACAGTCGCGGAGGGCACCACCAGCCTGCTGACCAAGACTTTCACGACCTTGGCTTCGGCGAACACCTACTTTACCGATAATCCCGTGTCGCTTGGCGATGTCAGCGGGCCGCTGGATTTGGTATTGACCTACAAGCTGACGGGGTCCACCGCGGGGCAGGGCGCCGGGATCAGTTATCTGGTGGCCGATGCACCCGTGACCGAGGCTGCGCCCGCGGCGGCCCTCGCCGACGCGCGGGTGGACCTGCGTCCCGAGGAGACCGTGTTGCTGGGCTCGAATCGCCGCTCGGAATTGTCGGCCGCGCTGTGGAAATTCGATTCGGCCAACGGTGCGGTGGGCGCCGGCGACTCGGCGCGGCTGCTGCGCATTCCGGAGCGCGTGTCCCAACTCCTCAAGGGGACCCGTCGCTGACCGAGCGAGCGGATAAGGTCACGGCGCCGCCGGCGGCGCCGTGACCGGAAGCTCCCGAGACCCGGGCCCGGCTACGGGGCCAGGGTGTTGATCAATCCGGCTTTCGGACTGCCCCATCCGGTGACCAGGTCGTAGCCGACCACGGCCTTGTAGCTGCCCGATGTGCCGGCCTTGATGTCGTGAAAGTCCTTGCCATACAGCGAGGTCAGGTTGTTGGCATAAATGGTGGGATTGAGGAAGCCGACCGGCGAGTCGCCGTGCGCCGCCAACTGCTCATTGGCGAGGGCGATGAAGCCGGCCCACATGGGAGCGGCAAAGCTGGTGCCGCCATACTCGTTCGCCAGGCACGCCTTCTGGTCCGCGCAAGTGTAGAAGGTGAAATTGGCGTTGGCGGACACGTCCGGGCCGTTGCGATATTTCGTCGACCCCTTGTTGCTCGAGTTGATGACGCCGGGGAGTTGCTGCCAGGCCGGGATGGCGATCTTGTCGGGCGAGGGGCCGCCGCCGCTGTCCGCCCAGGCCTTCTCCGAATCCCAGGCGCCGCCGGCGCCGGTGGTGACCAAATCCGTGCCGCCCACGGAAATGATATAGGCATCGTCCGCGGGCCATGCCTCGCTGTTCCCGTTCTTGGTCCAGGTCGAATCGTCGCCGGATGCCACGAAGAAGCTCTGGCCCTGCGCCGCCATGCGCTCGAAGTACGGGTCGAGCGTGGTCGGATCCGCGGGCGTCCACCCCCACGAACAGCCGATCGTGGTGGGCAAGGGATCGTGTGTCGTCATCGCGCCGATGATGGCGGTGTCCAGGGATCCGATGTACATCACCAGGCTCGACAGCCCCGGCGCCATGCCGAGCGACTGCGTCATGTCGAGAGTCTGCTCAGTGTCATCGCAATGGCCGCCGGCTTTGGTGTCCACGCAGGCGGTACTGGTGCCGTCCGTCGAGAGCAGCGTGATGGGAACCGTGTTCGTTTGGCCGACGTTTGTGTAATACGTATCCAGATCCGTCAAATCGGTCCCGAGATACTCGAACAATCCCAGATTCTGGCCCGCGCCGGTGAGCGCCGTCTTGCCGTAGTAGGCGGCGCGCATGTCGCTGCCGAGGAACGAATCGCCCGGGCCGGATCCGGTTTTGGCATGCGACACGAGACTCTCGGAATCGATTCCCTGGGCGAGCGCGTAATCGCGCTTGCCGACGAACAGCGGATGCGGAATCGAGTAGTTGTCGAGGCCGGAGATGTGCCAGAGCGGGAACGCCAGGGTCGTGCTCGGCTCTTGATCGGGCGCGTAGAAGGCTCGATCCTCCGTGGGGTGCGGGTAGAGGTGCAGGGTCACGTGGAACGCGGATTCGATGGC
>JBEKYO010000348.1:0-4577 GCA_049510875.1 Steroidobacteraceae bacterium | reverse complement strand
CGACCAACGCAAGTAAGCCCCCGTTCGTATCAACCGGAGGCGGCTCGCGATTCAAGGTGGCCCTTTTTTTCCTCGCTAACTAGAATGACGCTGAGCGCTTCAGACTATCAATTACGAACAAGGACTTATGATCGTGGGTTCGCTAGAACTGGCTTCCACAATCCGAGGCACATAGAGCTTCTTCTCACCGAATGCTGACCCGCCGAGCCGATCAATGGAGCGCAGGCTCAGACGATCTCGCAGAAGGCGCTAGTCTGGCATCGCCTGGCACCATGACCCGGACACCAGCTGCGGCCAGGAAGCCATCCCTCTGGTCGTGCACTGCGTGACCACGAGCGCCTGGTCGAAGGTGCAAGCATTCGATGTGAATGGCATCATGTCGAGCGGTGGCATGGTCGGATTCAATGACGATCGTCCCCCAGCCGAGATCGAAGCTAACCGCGCCTGCGTGATCGACAGCGCACAGGCCGAGGCTCGAGCTCAGAAGGAGCAGTGATCGTGTTGGCGCGAGGTAATCATGGGGTACATACGCATATCATGGCAACACGGCTCCGTGGCAGCGGCGACACTGTGCCTCATGGGTTGTGCGGTCGGTCCGGACTATCACAAGCCCGCGGTGCAAATTCCCGAGAGCTTCAAGGAAGGCGTCGATTGGCAGCGGGCGCAGGCTAACCCGCAAGGATCGCTGTCGAGCACCTGGTGGCTCGACTATCGCGACGAGCAGCTATCGAAGCTGATCGATGAAGCCTTGCAAGCGAATCAATCCATCATCGCGGCGGAAGCCGCCTACAGGCTGGCGCAAGCGACCGTCTCCGCGAGCGTCGCGGCTCTTTATCCCACGGTGAGTGCGAACGCGTCCGGCACGCGCGCCGAGTACGGCTCCGCTGCGGCGGCGGCATCCAACGCTGCACCGGGTGTGTATCACTATGTCACAGCCGGCGTTGCTGCGAGCTGGGAGCTTGATCTATGGGGGAAGACTCGTCGCCAGATCGAATCAAGCAAGGCCAGTGCGCAGGCCAGCGACGCCCAGCGCGCGGGTCAGCGCTTGTCGGTCGCAGCCAGTGTTGCAAGCTATTATTTCGCATTGCGCCAGGCTGATATCGATATCGATTTTCTTCACCAGCAGCAGCGGGTCTACGGTGACATACTGTCGATGACGCAGGCCGGTTACGCCCAAGGCGGGTCATCGGGCGATGACGTGCTTATTGCGCAGGACACGTTGGAAGCGGTGATCGCTGCCTTACAGACGACACAGACCCAGCGCGACCAGTACGAGCACGCCGTCGCCGTGCTGGTCGGCGTTCCCCCCGGCGGTTTCTCCCTGGAGCCGCGCAAGGACTATGTATTCGTGACGCCGGCCGTACCGCTCTCCCTACCCTCTCGACTGCTGGAGCGCCGTTACGATGTGGTTACCGCCGAACGTCAGGTGGCGTCTGCGAACGCGAAAATCGGCGCAGCGAAGGCGGCTTTCTACCCTACTCTCGATCTCGCGGCGCAAGGTGGCTACGTGCACAATCAGTTCGCTCATCTCTTCTCGCTGCCCAACCGCTTTTGGACACTGGGCCCCACTCTGGCTGAGACAATCTTCGACGGCGGAGCCCGTAGCGCCGCGGTGGGCGAAGCTCGCGCGACCTACGACGAGGACGTGGCCAATTACCGGCAGACAGTGCTGACGGCATTTCAGAGCGTCGAAGATAGCATTTCGTCGTGGAATCATCTGCAGCAGCAGGTTCAGGCTTACACCAACATCTATCAGCGCACCCAGAAGCTGTTCGACAGCACTCGCGCGCAACGGGAGGTCGGTACGGCGAGCCAGCAAAGTCTTCTGAACGAACAGCTCACGCTGCTGTTGGCGAAACAGAATCTGCAGGATACGCAAGCCTCGCTCACTCAAAGCAGCGTGACCCTGATCAAGAACCTCGGAGGGGGCTGGCAGTGGGATGAGTCCCGCGGGGCCGCCGCCGCTTCCACCTCGACGTATCAACACACTGGCGAAGGCCTCACAATGGGTGTCGCGGCGCAGTGAGTTCCGCAACTTGCGCAGCCATGGCGCTCAACAGCGATCAAACAGCATTGGAGCTCAGTCTATGAAGCCGGCACCGCAGGCGTTGTTACCGTGTCTTGTCATGATTGCCATGGTGGGATGCAGTTCGGGCAAGGCGCCATCTGCGGCGGCGCCGGCAAAGGTCGGCACGGTGACGGCCGAGCAGCAAACGGTTCCACTCACCCGGGATTTGGTCGGCCGCCTGTCGGCGTATTACAGCGCCAACGTCGTCGCTCGCGTTTCGGGTGTGCTGGTCAAGCGCACCTACAAAGAAGGTGATGAGGTCAGGGAGGGGCAACTCTTGTTCGAAATCGACCCGAGCTATTACACGGCCGTGCTCAACAGCAACCTGGCGATCCTGGCCGAAGATCAGGCCACGTACATCAACAACCGCGTGACCGCCGAGCGCGATCACAAGTTGCTACCCGTCGGATCGGTATCGCAGCAGACCGTGGACGACGCCGATGCGGCGGAGCGCAGCGCCGCCGCGAAAGTTCAAGCCGATCAGGCGGCTGTCGAGACCGCGCGCATCAATCTGGGTTACACCCGAGTCACCTCGCCGATCAGCGGCACCGCCAGCCAGCAGCAGGTCACACAAGGCGCCTTGGTGGGTAGCGCGACCAGTGACACCGGCTCAGGCGGCACACTGCTGACGACAGTCCAGCGAATTGACCCGCTCTATGTGAATTTCACCATCAGCGCTGCCGACCTGGTGACCTTGCGCCAGGCGCAGAACGTCGCGCTTGCGCAGCAGAGCGACAGCAAAGTACAGATCACCCTCCCCAACGGCAGCCGTTATGAACAGTCCGGCGCATTGGATTTCTCCGATGTTGCCGCGAACCCGGCCACCGGCGCAGTGAATCTGCGCGCGCTGGTACCCAATCCGAAGCACGAACTGCTGCCGGGCATGTATGTGACGCTCAAGATCACTCTGGGCGAGCAGAGCCACGTGTACTTGATCCCACAGCAGGCGGTGCAACGCGACACTGTCGGCGCCTATGCGTTGGTAGTCGGGCCGGACGACAAGGTTCTACGCAGGAATGTAACCACCAGCGAGAGCTATGGCAACGACTGGATCGTCACCGGCGGCCTCGAGAGCGGCGACCGGGTGATCGTCGCGGGCCTGCAGGGTGCGCGCGAGGGCGGCCAGGCCAAGGCGGTTCCCTGGCAGTCGCCACCACTCACGGCAAGTCCACCAGGAGCTGGCGCGCCACCCGCAACCGGTAAGAGCCTGTAGGGCCTTGCGACCAGGCGCAGGCTGCTTTTTTATTGACTAGGAAATCCGCGTCATGCCCAATTTCTTCATCGATCGCCCGGTGTTTGCATGGGTCATCTCCATACTGATCTGCCTCGGCGGCGTCATCTCGATGACACGCATGGGGATCGCGGCGTATCCCGACATCGCGCCACCCCAAGTGACGGTCACGGCAACCTACCCCGGCGCCAGCGCCGCCACCATGGAATCGACGGTCACGCAGGTCATCGAGCAGCAGCTCACCGGCATCGATAATCTTTTGTATTTCACCTCGACCTCCAACAGTAACGGCACTGCAACCATCACTCTGAGCTTTGCAACCGGCACCAACCAGGACATCGCCGAGGTGCAGGTGCAGAACAAGGTCGCCCTGGCGCAGCCCCTGCTGCCCTCCGAGGTGACCCAGCAGGGCGTCATCGTCGCGAAGGCCAGCCCCGACATCCTGTTGTTCGTGGCCCTGTCGTCCACCAACCCTTCAGTCAATGCGGGCCGCCTCAGCGATATCCTCGCCTCGCAGATCCAACCGGTGCTGGCGCGAATAAGCGGCATCGGCAACACTTTTTTGCTCGGCTCTGAATACGCGATACGCATCTGGCTGGATACCGACAAGCTGCAGGGTTACGGGCTCTCTTCCAGCCAGGTGCTGAATGCAATCAACGCGCAAAACGCGCAGTTCGCTACCGGCTCTCTCGGCGCGGATCCTGCCGTCAAAGGTCAGACCTTCACGGCCACCGTATCCGGCGATACTCTTTTCTCGTCGCCGCAGCAATTCAACGACATCATCCTGCTGACCAACAGTGACGGTACCACGGTACGCCTGAGCGATGTCGCCCGCGTTACCTTCGGGGGCCAGAGCTACGGGAATTCCGCGGTCTGGAACGGCAAGCAGGCCGGCGGTCTTGGGCTTTTTCTGCTGCCCGGCGCCAACGCCCTGGCGATCGCGAATACGGTCAAAGCGCAAATGGCCCTTCTTGCCAAGGATTTGCCGCAGGCGGTGACCTGGGACGTCCCCTATGACACGACTCCGTTCATCACCGCCTCCATGACCGACGTGGCGAAGACACTGGTCGAGGCCATCGCTCTCGTGTTCGTGGTCATGCTGATCTTCCTGCAGAACCTACGAGCCACCATCATTCCGACGCTGGTGATTCCCGTAGCCCTCCTGGGAACCTTCCTGGGGCTGTCCGCACTGCACTTCTCGATCAATCAGTTGACGC
Source organism: Steroidobacteraceae bacterium (assembly GCA_049510875.1). GTDB lineage: Bacteria > Pseudomonadota > Gammaproteobacteria > Steroidobacterales > Steroidobacteraceae > Bog-1198. Next base: position 61 of record JBEKYO010000348.1, on the reverse strand, counting down.
TGTTCGGCATGGTTCTGGCGATAGGCATCGTCGTGGATGATGCCATCGTGGTCATCGAAAA
>JBEKYO010000347.1:0-6318 GCA_049510875.1 Steroidobacteraceae bacterium | reverse complement strand
CCAGCGCCTTGAGTCGCCGGGTGATGTCGCGGTAGCGAAAGCCGGCGAGCCGTCCCATCAGGTGGCGACGATCACCGGGTAGTCGAAGGACTCCGCGACGGTGGGGAGAGAGGTGCCAGTCTGCGCCTCGATCAGCTTTTTGGCGACATCGCGGGCGATCTCGATCGTCTCCTGGATGGTGCGCCCCTGGGCGATCAGACCCTGCACATCGTCGCTGGTGGCCAGATACACCCCTTCGGGCAGCTTCTCGATGTGCAACTGAATGATGTGTTCCACGGGTTGACCCCTTTAGCGGCTGGCCTGGGCAATGACGGTATCGAGCATCTGCATAACGAAGCGCTGCTGAGTACGCGGCAGTTGCTGGATGCGCTCGATCTGCTGTTGCAGCTTCGGCGCTGGCCCACGCTTCTTGGTTGCCGAATCGTTCCCAAGCAACTCTTCCAGGGAGACGGCCAGTGCGCGAGCGAGTGTCGGTAGGGCTGAGACTGGAATCCTCCGACGGCCGACCTCGTAGGAGTTGATGGTCTGTTGCGAGACGCCCAGGGTTGCGGCCATCTCAACCTGGGTAATGTTCTGCGAGCGGCGCAACTCGGCCACGCGGGTGCCGAGGCGCTCAAAGAATGCCCGTTCGCTTGCGGAGATCGCCATATGGTAGCGCTCGAGGGTGTTGCTGAGGCTCATAGACTAGGGTCTCCTTGCGTAACGAGGTTGACGGTACTTCAAAATGAAGTACACTGCAACGGAGTTATTTTATCGCCAGGGTACTTGACAGGTTTTTGGGAGACCCCGATGGCACGCATCCCGGTTGAGGTGGTCGAGCGGCTAAAGACGGAGATCTCCGTGCAGCGCCTCGCCGAGGCGCGGGGCGTGGTCTTCAAGAACCATGGAAATGACCTCATCGGCCGCTGCCCTTTTCACGATGACAAGACCCCGTCGCTGGTGGTGACGCCGGCTAAGAACCTGTGGCACTGCCTGGGCGCCTGCCAGGTGGGCGGCACGGTGATCGACTGGGTGATGAAGGCCGAGGGGGTGAGCTTCCGGCATGCGGTGGAGCTCCTGCAGAACGACTATCAACCATTAGCCGCTTCTCTTGGTGGGGCGCCGCCGGCCAAGCACTCGACGGTGAAAAAACTCCCCATGCCGATCGCACCGGATGCCGAGGACGCAGCGCTGCTCGCCCAGGTGATCGAGTATTACCACGAGACGCTGCTCGGGAGTTCAGAGTCGCTCGAGTACTTGCGCCGACGCGGGATCGGCTCCGATGAGGCAATAAATACGTTCAAGCTGGGCTTTGCGAATCGCACGCTCGGGTATCGGCTGCCGCAGAAGAACCGCCTCGAGGGGGCCGAGATCCGCGGCCGGCTGCAACGGCTGGGGGTCTTGCGCGAAACCGGGCATGAGCATTTTAACGGCTCTCTGGTGATCCCGATCCTCGGCCCTTCAGGGGAAGTGACCGAGGTCTATGGCCGCAAGATCACGGAAGGGTTGCGGTCCAGCACCCCGAATCATCTCTACTTGCCGGGGCCGCATCGGGGCGTGTGGAATGAGGCCGCGCTCGCCGACCACAAAGAAATCATCCTGTGCGAGGCGCTCATCGATGCGCTCACGTTCTGGTGCGCGGGATACCACAACGTCACGGCCGTCTACGGCATCGAGGGCTTCACCCCCGATCATTTAGCCGCGTTCCAGCGCTATGGCACCGAGCGGGTGCTGATCGCGTACGATCGCGATGAGGCCGGCGAGCGCGCAGCCGAGAAGCTGTCGAAGCAGCTCACGGTCGAAGGCCTCGACTGCTACCGCATCCAGTTCCCGAAGGGCATGGATGCGAATGAGTACGCGCTCAAAGTGACGCCGGCCGCGAAATCGCTGGGGCTGGTGATCCGCAAGGCCCAGTGGCTCGGCAAGGGCGAAGCGCCGACGATCGGCACCACGATGAGCGCGCCGGCCATGGTCACCGAAGCAGCGGCTAAAGAGGAGATCCCGGCGGCGATCGTGTTGCCGGCGGCGCCGGCACCCCGTGCCGAAGTGTCCGATGCGGTGCCGAGTGACGCCCTGCCGGCCTCGCCGCTGCCGGCGATGGCGGCGCCGCAGGCCCGCGCCCAGGTGCAAGGGGATGAGATCGTAATCACGCTGGGCGATCGGCGTTACCGGGTCCGGGGCTTAGGGAAAAACCTGGCCTTCGATGTGCTGCTGAAGGTCAATGTGCTGGTGAGCCGTTGCGAATCCTTCCACGTCGACACGCTGGATCTTTACAGCGTGCGATCGAGATCGGCGTTCATCACGCAGGCGGCCGTCGAGCTGCAAGTGAAAGGCGACATTATCCGGCATGACCTGGGCCAGGTGCTGCGGCAGTTGGAGGTGCTGCAAGAGCGAACCATCGAGAAAACGCTCGCGCCCAAGGACGAAGCGCCGGCGGTCGCGCTCGAGGAGCAGCCGGCGGCGCTTGAACTCTTGAAAGACCCGCATCTGCTCGATCGCATCCTCGCCGACTTCACCCGCTGCGGCGTGGTGGGTGAAGAGTCCAACAAGCTGATCGCCTATTTAGCCGCCACTTCTCGCAAGCTCGATGCGCCGCTCGCGGTGATGGTGCAGTCAAGTTCCGCGGCCGGGAAGTCCAGTCTCATGGAAGCGGTGCTCGCGTTCATGCCGGCGGAGGACAAGGTGCAGTACTCGGCGATGACCGGGCAGAGCCTCTTTTACATGGGCGCGATGAACTTGAAGCACAAGATCCTGGCGCTCGCCGAGGAAGCGGGCGCGGCACGCGCGAGCTATGCGCTGAAGTTATTGCAGAGCGAAGGGACGCTCTCCATCGCCTCGACGGGGAAGGACCCCGAGACCGGCAAGCTCGTCACACAGGAATACCGAGTCGAGGGTCCGGTGATGATCTTCTCCACGACCACGGCGATCGACAACGACGAGGAACTGCTGAACCGGTGCCTCACCTTGGGCGTCGATGAATCGCGCGAGCAGACCCGGGCGATCCACGAACGGCAGCGGCGCAAGCGCACGCTCGATGGCCTCTTCGCCTCTCAGGCGAAAGCCGACATCTTGAAGCAACATCAAAATGCGCAGCGCCTGCTGCGGCCCCTTGCCATCCGTAACCCCTATGCCGATGCGCTCACCTTCCCCGATGAGCGTACGCGCCTGCGGCGCGATCACGAGAAGTACTTGACGCTGATCGACACGATCGCGCTGCTGCACCAGCACCAGCGCGAGCTTCGCACAGCGCACCAGGACGGGCAGAGGCTCGAGTATATCGAGGTGACGCTCGGGGATATCGAGATCGCGAACCGCCTGGCACATGAAGCCCTGGGCCGATCCCTCGATGAACTCTCCCCGCAGACGCGCCGGCTCCTGGAGCTGGTGTCGGGGATGGTGGAGAAGCACTGCGCCGCGCAAGCCATCACGCGCGCCGATTACCGATTTAGCCGCCGCGACGTGCGCGAGCATACGAGCTGGTCTGACTTCCAGGTGAAGATGCACATGCGAAAGCTCGAGGAGCTGGAATACGTGCTCGTGCACCGCGGTGGGCGTGGCCAGAGCTTTGTCTATGAGCTGCTCTATGACGGCGCCGGTCGCGACGGGAAGCCGTTCCTGATGGGTCTCGTCGATGTGCAGGCGTTGGAATGCGCCTACGACGACAAGAAGGAGCATCCAAAACCGCACCTGGAGCATCCAAGTAGCCCCCAAGGAGCATCCATGGAGCATGGAAGGTGCGGGCCCGAAATCGCTCCAAACCCTATCAATAAAGCCACTTCCCGAGAAACCGTGAAAAAGAACGGAAAACTCACGTCCTGGGACGAGCACGGCTCGATCCCATCGTACGTACCCGCATTAGTCGCCGCCGACGCACGGTAAGGGGCCATGCCGCGCAAAGGGCAGCGGCTCAAGACCCGCAAGTTGGCGTGGCCGAAGCCACAGCTGCCCAAGAGTGAGCGGCCCGATCCGCTTGGATCTCTGGCGCTGACCGCGTACCTGAATGCCCACCTCGACTGGATGGCCATCTCGGGGTACTCGAAGGACACGATCCGGGCGCGCCGGGTGGCGCTGAAGCGCTTCATCGCCTGGTGCGAGGAACGAGCCTTGCGCGACCCGAAAGACATCACCAAGCCGATCCTGGAGCGTTATCAGCGGCATTTATTTTACTACCGCAAGGCCAATGGCCGGCCGATGACCTTAGGCACCCAGTTCGGGTGCCTGGCACCCTTAAAGACGTTCTTCAAGTGGTTGGCCCGCGAAAATCACATCCTCTACAACCCAGCGTCCGAACTCACCTTACCAAAGCTGCCGAAGCATCTGCCGCGCGTGATCCTATCGGTCCAGGAGGTCGAGTCGATCTTGCGCGAGGCCGAGCCCTCGAATCCTTCAGGGCTGCGCGATCGGGCAATGTTAGAAACCCTCTACTCGACGGGGTTGCGGCGCATGGAGCTGCCCGGACTGGCGCTGTACGACGTCGATCTGACCCGAAGACTGGTCATGGTGCGCGAGGGCAAGGGCAAGCGCGATCGGGTGGTGCCGATCGGGGAACGCGCCGCGGCCTGGGTCGATAAATACTTGCAAGAGGCGAGGCCGCAGCTCCTGGTGGGCGATGCGGAGGCGTTGTTCCTGACCGACTACGGGGAACCGATGACCCCGGAATACGTCGCCGATCGGGTGCGCCGATACCTGCACTTCGCCGGCATCGACAAGCCCGGCGCGACGCACCTGCTGCGCCATGCCTGCGCCACTCATATGCTGGAGAACGGCGCCGATACCCGCTTTATCCAGGCGCTCCTCGGGCATGCGAGCTTGAGCACGACGCAGATCTACACCCACGTGTCGATCGACAAGCTCAAAGAGATCCACGACGCCACACACCCGGCAAAGCTGCACCGAGACACCGATGCCGCGCCGGATCCCGACTCCGGAGGCACTTGAACATAGCGCGAATTATGCGGCCGGAGAGGCGGACGGCGGACCCTTGGGGCCGCTGCGCATAATATCCGAGCGTTATGTTTGGGTGCCGAGCGGGGGCGCGTCCTGCGCACCCGCTCAAGACGAGGCCGGCCTCGACGAGTAAAGCCCCCTGAAGCGCGCGCCCGGAAGAGCCTAAGAGAGCGGTCCCAGGCATAATGTCGTGTTATGCGCAGCGTTCGGGCGGAACCCGAGCCGCCGTCCGCGCTCGCGCGCCGCATAACTGACACTATGCCCGTGCCCGAAGAGCCCGCACCGCAGACGGTGCGGCCACGCGGCCCTTGACCGGCTGAGCAGTTAGGCGAAAACTCGCGTCTGGGCAAAAACCGAATTACACAAGGAAGCGTGTCTTCGTCCATCCCCTTTTAGCCGCTGAATCGCCTCCGAAAAATGCCTTCCCGTACGATGAACTCGTGTCGGGGCCAACTGTTTATGCATATGTCGCAGGGAATCCCACCACGTTCACCGATCTGACGGGATTGTGTCCACCGCAGCTTAATCCAGGCCCAGATCCTTACCCTGCGTTGACCAATGACAATTTTTTCAGCGTTCAGGCGGCGCCCTCAAATTATTTTGTGGGGAACACCACATCGACACAGGGTCAACAACGGGGCAATATTTCGTCGGGCGCTCTGGTTGGTTTCAGTGCGTTTGCGGTCGCTGGCGCAGTTGTTGCTTTAAACATTGTCGGCTTTCCAGAAGTTGAAGCGGTCGAATTCTCTGCGGCAGGATCCCTAACTGCTGCCGGGAGTGCAACCTTGGGTGCTGGCATCTTGGCCGGTGAACCCCTTGGGACGATGGCTGTTGGTGCCGTAACCGGCGGTGCTTACGGGGTGGTAGTAGGAGGCGGTATTGGCGCCGCCATTCCCATTACCCCCTACTAGATCTCGTAGCTTGAGGGATCGCGATGCTTCGCAATAGATTCTTTAAATGGGGAAGTTCATCACTCATCGGGCATGTGGTTCTTTTTGAGGTGATCTGTGCAGCGCCGCTGTTGTCGTTTTCTATCGGTACGATGTACTCAGAAGGTACGTTGACAGTTTTGTCGACACTATATATGGCCGTTGTCTGTTCAGTTCTCGTCGCTGTTGGTGCGGCACTGTTCTGGTATACGTTCTCGTTGCCTCTGATCAAGCGGCGGGGCGACAAGTCCTAGCGCGGTCGCGGTCTTAGACTGTAACTCGCGTCTGGTGGTGGTGCCAGATCTCATGGCTGCCGGCGGCCTGACGGTGGAACTCAAAGCCCAGCGCCTTGAGTCGCCGGGTGATGTCGCGGTAGCGAAAGCCGGCGAGCCGTCCCATCAGGTGGCGACGATCACCGGGTAGTCGAAGGACTCCGCGACGGTGGGGAGAGAGGTGCCAGTCT
>JBEKYO010000346.1:0-7711 GCA_049510875.1 Steroidobacteraceae bacterium | reverse complement strand
ACCAATGAGGCCAAGGTGCGGCTCTGGCAGCCGTTCATCGCACCATCCTTGAAGCAACTGCACGAGGACAACCGCGCCACCAACCGCAGCCTCGGCATCATTCGGCCCGATCCGGGCAGCATCAAGTTTCTCGTCAAGCCCGCCAAGGACGCCAACGCCGAAGATCGCGATGTGGCCGAGCAAGTACACCAGATGCAGCAAAGCTCCCTTCTCGAAGACCCTCTCACGCCGCTCGAGAAGCCGGAGTTCGCGTTCAGCTATCGCTACACCTCCGCCGGCAAACACGAGCACATCATCCACGATTGGGAAGTGCAGGAAGCCTACCGTCAGTACAAGCGCCGCTACGGCGCCGATGCCCTCGATCACCTCACGCGCATGTACGGGGAGAAGATACCCAGCCAGAACCTGCATTTCATCATGGGCACCATGGCCGCCCATCCGCGCACCTTCATCGTCATCGGACTGCTGCGCTCCGGCATCGACCCCGCCGAACTGGCCAAGCAAGGAACGTTGTTCTAAGACCTCCCGATCAACCCCAGGGCACTTTTGGTCCAAAGAGCAGCCGGCTGTCTATCCTGCACTCACATCAGAACAGGCACTGTTTGGGCCACAACGGGCCACAAGCAAGCCGCCGCTGGCTGGCGGCGAGGTCCCCGAGGTCAGATACATGAGTGAACAGGATTCGAACCGCCCGGTGCTGAAATAATAATCTCCGAAGGTGTTTAATATCAGCGTCCATTTTTGAGGTTGTAAAGCATTCCCCCACTTGGGGCCATCGCATCTAAAAGTCCCCCACGAAGAACGATATCGACGGATTGACCATCAATGGAGATGTTAGATTCTTCAATTCTTTTGCTTTTTGCGTTGAGAAATTCAATAGCTAGGGTTTTTGACGATTCCCATCTGAGATTAACTCCATACGCATGGTCATTTCGCGTCGCACCGTACAAGGCGGCAACAGGTTCACCAGATAATTTGGCGCCATGCCTAACGACATAGATTCTGTATCCAAACGAAGTGGTAGCGCCACCGTTGGTTTCCGCAACAACTGCGTCAATTATCCCGCTGGGAGAAGCGACCCTTGCCACCTCATTCTGACTGCCCCCGACAAAAGCGATCAAGGAATGCATGCCAAACCAGAGAATTAGACATACTGCCGTCAATCCTCCTATCGCGAAGACCCATCTTGGAATTCTCTTTGGTTTCATGGCAATTCTGTTTATATGCCGATCAAGACAAGGTTGCGCACTTGAACATCACCAGAAGCAACCATTAATCGCATAGGCATAACCAGCTAGAATCTGATTGGCTCCTGCCGGATCGTCACCATAGGGCCACAACAAAAGGGGAATGCCTCTGCCAGTGCTTGGGTCACCCTGGTAGAGCCCTGCGGCATTTTGCACTACGTAATAGGGCAGACCCAAAGCAGCCGCTGTCGCACCGTAGTTGAAGTTACCGAAGGCATCATATTGCAAGCCTTGTTGTTTGTAGTCCCACCAGCCCCCCGTCTTTGTTAGTTCATAAAAGGCCAATGGGGCTCCTGGCAACCACCCAAGTTGTTGGGTCCAAAAAATATTGCGGTTGAGGTTAGCTCCGGGTGGAGCTAACGGTGGTTTCGGACACTTGGTCGGACACAACCCTAATGGATCAGCGAGGGTGATCGGATTACCGCGGACATATGCGTACGTCGACATGCTGCCCCCGCGGAGCCCTATCGGATCTGACTCGATGTATCTCCCGGTCTGCGGATCATAGTCTCTAAAATAGTTATAGTGTGTTCGGCTCCGCCGCGCTCGTCGTACAACGAGCCGATATCCCCGGTGTTTTCGAGGACTTAGCCGCGTCCATGGCTGGGTGGTGAGTGCTGGCAATGTCGTGATACCCCTGATGCGAGTTTCGGCTTAAGAACGCGGTGCGGTCAAGGGTGATTTGTGTGACAAGAGTGGCCGGTCCGTCACCGCACCCGCCTAGTCGCTTGTCGGTCTGAGCCTGGCGATCGGCGCGTCATCGCTATTGGGACAGCGGATCAACGAGTGCGGCGTCCGCCGCTCCCTGCTGCGTGCGCAGCGCATCGCACGCGGCGGCAGGCACTTGAACATAGCGCGTATTATGCGGCCGCGTCAGCGGCGAACAGTGCGCGTCCGCGCACTGCGCATAATTTCTGGGCGTTATGTTTAAGTGCCTGCCTCCAACGGGTGTGCAGCCCCGGGCCTGGGCAACTAAAGTGGGAGGTGTGGTGTCGGTCGCTCGGCGGGGTGCGTCATGGCGTGCACTTCCTTGAGCTTGGCGATGGTGACGTGGGTATAGATCTCGGTCGTCGTGAGCTGTGCGTGGCCTAGGATTGCTTGGATAAAGCGGATATCGGCACCGTTGGTCAACATGTGTGTCGCCATCGCATGGCGGAACAGGTGCGCAGCACCGGGCTTATCGACGCCAGCGGCGCGCAAGTGTTTTTTGATCATGTCGGAGAGTCGGTTTTTGCTGAACGGCTCGCCGAACTCGTGCAGGAAGACATAGCCTTCATCGGGCTCGATCACGATCGCTGGCCGGATGTCTTCGAGATACCGCTTGAGCCAGCGGATCGCGCGAGATCCCAGCGGCACGTAGCGATCCTTCGATCCTTTGCCTTGCCGCACCATGAGCGAACCGTTCTTCACGTCGATGTCGTAGAGCTTGAGATGGATCAGTTCTGATCGGCGGATGCCGGTCGAGTATAGGGTTTCGAGGATCGCTCGATCGCGCACGCCCCAGTCGATGTGCAACTGGGCCTGCAACATCACCGCTTCGATATCCTCAGGACTAAGGATGTGTGTCGGGAGTTTGCGGTGCACCCGCGGCAACTCCAGCTCCGAGGCCGGGTTGGAGAGGATGTGGTTCTCTCGGACAAGCCATTTAAAAAACGCACGCAGCGGGATCAACCGCTGCTGCTGGGTCGCGAAGGAGAGCGGCTCGCCGTTTTCCTTTCGATAGTGATACAGGTATCGCCGGTAACGCTCCAGGATCGGCCGAGTGACGTCTTGGGGCTTTGGGATGCCTCGGTCATCGGCCCAGCGGATAAAGCGCCTCAAGGCGTCTGCGCGCAAGCTTGTGGTGCTTGGCGAGTAGCCGCGCGCGGCGAACCATTCCAAGAACCGCACCAGGTACGGATACAGGCCGCTTCGCTCGATCGGATACCGATCGCGCACCGAGCTTATGGCCTTCGGCTTCTTGCGCCGTTTCATGGCGGGCGCCTAAAGAGTTGCCTGTACGGTGGATGTGGATTCGCGCGGCCGTGGATACGTGTTTCCGGTTCCATTGAGGCTCTTGGTGCGCAAAGGCCTGTTTTCTTCGAGTGGCGCGAGGCTATCGGGCACACGGCTACCCACCGACAACCCGCCGACCATGCTCCGACTTAAGTCCGACTGCGGATCGCTTAAGCCCGACCGCTCGGCATCGTAGTGACCCAGCGCCCCGACATTGATCAGGCCGCTGACATGCGCCGCGCAACCCGCCGCCGCGCCGTCATAGAGCAGTTCATACTCGAAGGACTGACCGCGGCCGCCGCGGTGGATGAGCAGATATTCAAGCTCGACGAGCCGCGCGAGATGGATTTTCAGCTGCGTATCGCCCCACTTGGTCGACTCGCGCACCTGCCGGCGGCTAAAGCGGTAATCGGTTCGGCGTGTGCTCTGCGCCGCGCACTCGTTCTCGACCAGCGACAACAACAGCGCCAGTAACTTTCGCGTCTGCGGTGGCAGTTCATCGAGTGTGCGGCCGAGCACTTCGTGCGCTAACTCGTTCGCAAGCGCGATGTCCGCGATCTCGGCCTCGATGTAGCGCAGCGTTTTCGTCCCGCAAGGCGAGGCCAGTGTTTTGATTGCTCGCTGGTGTTGATGCAGGAGTGCGATGGCATCGATCAGTGTCAGATATTTCTCGTGATCGCGACGGGTGCGCGTCCGGTCATCGAGGAACGTCAGGCGATTGGCGTAGGGGTTGACCACCGCCAAGGGCTCTAGCAGCCGCTGCGCATCCTGGTGGGTTTTCAAGATAATGTCGCGCTCCGCCTTGGCGAGTAATCCCGCCAAGGTCCGCCGTTCGCGCTGCGCGGCGTGGATCGCCGCGGTTTGCTCTCGTCCCTCATCGATGGTGAGCACCAGGCAGCGATTCAAGAGCTCCTCATCGATCTCCGCGGCGGTCGTGGTGAGCGCGATCATCACCGGCCCCTGGACCCGGTATTCTTCGGTCACGAGCTTGCCGGTCGCGGCATCCTTACTGGTCGAGGCGATGGTCAGCTCGCCCTCCGATTGCAGAAGCTTTAAAGCGTAGCTCGCGCGAGCGGCACCGTGTTCCTCGGCGATGGCTAGGATCTTGTGTTTCAAGTCCCGCTCGCCCATGTAAAACAGGCTTTGCCCAGTCATCGCCGAGTACACGATGCGATCCTCTTCCGGCACGAAGCGCAGCACCGCATCGAGCAACGAGGATTTCCCGGCCGCGCTCGTGCTCTGGATCAGCAAGGCAAGCGGCCGATCGAGCTTGCGGGAGATCGCGGCTAAATACCCCACCAGTGCATTGCTGGTCTCGCCGACCACACCGCTGCGGCTAAAGTCGGCAGCGATTCGCTTCATCAGATCGGCGCTCGTCAGCAAGCTCATGGCCTGAGCACGCGCCGGTTCGTCGATCGTCACCGCGGCCACCGCTTTCGGTTCGAGCGCGGCCGTGATGAGCTTTTCTTGCTCGGCTTCGAGCGCGAGCAGTACTTTGCCGACATCGCCTTTAATGATTTCCTCAGGCACCCCCAACTCGGCCGCAGCGGATTTCACGAACGCCGCTCGGGCGCGCGCTTGATAGAGATCAAGCGTATCGACGTGCACGACCTGGGGCCGTGCGGAGTCGTCGGGGTGGCCGGGTCGATCGATCTCAACCATCGGCGCCGCGGCCAAGAGATTCACTTTGAGCGCCTCGTAGGAGAGATTCTTTTCCAAGCCCCGCACGCGGTAACGGCGGGGTCCGAAGGTCAGCACATATTCCCGGTCGGCGCCCAGCGTTTTAGTCTCCGGTAACGCAAGCAGCGTCGGTGCATCCGGGATCACCTGTGCCGGCAGCGCGATGTCAGCGACTAAAGGCAGAGCCGGCGATGACTCAGGAGATGCCGCCGTACTCATCGCCGGTGTCGCCATCGGCGGCTCATTCACCACCACAACGCTCACGCTCGGCATATCGGTGCTTGGGATTAGCGGCTTCGGTTTTCCCTTGCCCAACCATTGCGCCGCGCGGATCGCCACCCCAAGACTTTTCGCGGGAGGTCCGACCTTCAACGCATACTCGTTCGCATCCATGCCCTTCGGGAACAAGATTCGATAACAGTCGAGGCCCGCGGCGTTGAGCTGTGCGCCCAGTTTCTCCGCCGCGCGATCGCCGGCCTCGTCGCGGTCATAGGCGATCAGCATCCGCTCGATGCCCTGCGATTGGAACGCCGCTAGGTGATCGGCGGTAAACCCTTCCACACCGTAGCTCGCCGTGACATTGCGATACCCTGCACACCAGAAGGTGAGCGCGTCGATCAAGGCCTCGCACAGGATGATTTCTTTGGACGCACCCAGTGCCGCCGCATTCCACACGCCGCGATGGGGACCCGGCAGATACAAGTGCAACGGCGTGCCGGCGCGCAGGTTGTCGTTGAGCTTGCGGCCGTAGATTTCCGTGACTTCGCCGTCGCCGCTAATCACGGGGATCACTAAAGAACCGCTAAAATGCTCATGGCCGCTGCCCCGATACAGCCCCAGTCGCTGGAGCTGTCCGCGTAGTGCCGCTCCCTCGACGCGTGTGCTCGCCGGCAGCCGGTACCCCAGCGTGCGATTGGCAAAGCCCAGCTTGAACGTTTTTATTGCTTCTTCCGAGGCGATACCACGGCGTTTCAGGTAATCGAGCGCCTCCGGACTCCCCAGGAGCGTCTCGTGGTAATACTCGATCACCTGGATCATCAGCTTCGCATCCTCGGCATCCCGAACGAGCGCCGTCGGCAGCTTTTTGACCGTCGAGTGCTTCGGGGGCAGGACCGACGAGGCGGCGGCTAAAGGGATGGAGTCATTGACCAGCAACTCCACCGCATGGCGGAAGCTCACGCCCTCGGCCTTCATCACCCAGTCGATCACGGAGCCTCCGGTCTGGCACGCCCCCAGGCAGTGCCACAGGTTCTTAGTCGGCGTGATCACGAGTGAGGGCGTCCGATCGTCATGGAACGGACAGCGGCCGTGCAGGTCCGCCCCGTGCTTCGTCAAGCTCACCCCGCGTGCCTCGGCCAGGCGCTGCACGGAGACCTCTGTCTTTAGCCGCTCAACCACCTCAGCCGGGATGCGTGCCATCGGTACTCCTTCAAAAACCTGTCAAGACCCCGATCGCGTTTTTTTAATGCTTGAGGATCGTGACGCCGGGACCGGACAAGATCGATGTACGAGAACCGGATATATATTCCTCAGCCGACACCCTTTGAGAGTCGGCTTATGACCAAGTACGCACATCCCGAGAGCGAGGGATTCGGTAAACGCCTCGCACGGCTTCGCAAGAGCGCCGGCTACACCCAAGAGCAGCTCGCCAGCGAACTCGGCATCTCACGCCGCCGCATCGCCTACTACGAGGCCGAGAGCGACCATCCGCCGGCCAACCTGCTCGCCGACCTCGCGCGCATCCTCAACATCCCGGTCGAGCAGTTCTTGAGTAATGGTCCCGTGACCCGCAAGACCCGCACCACGCTGAGCCCTCGATTGGAACGGCGGCTAAAACAGATCGAACGCTTGAGTGCGAAGCCTAAACAGCAGCTCCTGTCGATCATCGATACCTTCATCGAGGCGGAGCAGAGCCGCACCGGATCGCGCTCGTGACGCGCCGTCGCCTGCAGATCCTCACCATCGGCTACGAGGGCGCAAGCCTCGCTGATTTTCTCGCAACATTGAAGACCGCCGGCGTCCAACTACTGCTCGATATTCGCGAGCTGCCGATCTCACGCCGCAAGGGATTCTCGAAGAGCGCTCTATCGGCCGCGCTGATCGAGACCGGCATCGAGTATTCCCATGAACGCGCCTTGGGTTCGCCGCGAGAGATACGCTACCGCTTGCGAGAGGATGGAGATCTCGCACGCTTCTTCAGTGATTTTCGCGAGTACCTTGCCACGCAGCGCACACTGCTCGATACGCTGGCTCGGACCACCACCGGCGCCGTCGCGCTTCTCTGCTACGAACGCAACCACGCCGAGTGCCATCGCTCCGTCGTCGCCGATGCCCTCGCGCGCCGTGCCCAGTCCACTGTCCGGCACCTGACCGTGCCTCACCCTGATGGCTACCAGCAAAAACCGCACCCTTCGCGTCCGCATCCTCGTCAAAGCCTTCCCGCAACCGAGTAAGGCCCACGAGGAGACCGTCTGCTGCGCCGGCATCAGCGAGGACGACACGGAGCTGCTGCGGCTCTTTCCGATTCGATTTCGCCGACTGCCTAGGGAACATCAGTTCGACCGCTTTGATCTGGTGCAGATGACGGCGACTAAAGCGAGCGATCCTCGCCCTGAGAGCTACCGCGTCGATGAGGCCTCGATCCAGCTGATCGAACGCAGCACGCTGACCAATGAGGCCAAGGTGCGGCTCTGGCAGCCGTTCATCGCACCATCCTTGAAGCAACTGCACGAGGACAACCGCGCCACCAACCGCAGCCTCGGCATCATTCGGCCCGATCCGGGCAGCAT
>JBEKYO010000345.1:0-3252 GCA_049510875.1 Steroidobacteraceae bacterium | reverse complement strand
CTCTGCCTCAGCGATTATGTACTCGAGCCCAAGGGAACCGAACGCGATCACGTGGCGCTTTTCGTGGTTACCGCCGGCGCCGGCATTCGCGAAAAATCGGAAGCCGCAAAATCCGAAGGGCGCTATCTGTTCTCGCACGGACTGCAGGCGCTGGCCATTGAATCGGCCGAGGCCTGCGCCGAATGGCTGCACCGCCGCATTCGCGAAGACTGGGGCTTCCCCGACCCGGACACCATGACTATGCAGGATCGTTTTACCTCACGCTACCGCGGCAAGCGTTACAGCTTCGGCTATCCAGCTTGCCCGAACCTCGACGATCAAGCTGGTCTTTGGATGTTGCTGCGCCCTGAAGAAATCGGCGTGCACTTGACGGAAGGAATGATGATGGATCCGGAAGCCAGCGTCAGCGCACTGGTTTTTCACCATCCGGACTGCACGTATTTTTCGGTCGGCGATCAGCCCGAAACGCCATAGCGATCCCGAGTCGAGCCTTACTCGAACGCGTCGCTCGCCGGGTGTTGCGGCGCCCTGACGAATCGGTGCCATCTCCGCCGCTTCTGCGGTAGCCAGTGGCAGACGAATTCGAAACGCAGTGCCCTTGCCCATTTCAGTCTCGTACGTCAGCGTTCCGCCGTGTTTGTCCACCACCACCGCCGCGGGACCAGGTTGAACCTAGAGGACACGTTCCCTGTTCCGGACAAATCGCCCGAAGCTTGACGCACTTCCCGGTTTCGTCTAACGTCCTTCAATCGCGTAACGCTACCGAGGCCGCCGGAATGGGTTCCGCTTCCCCCCACATCAGACTTTCGAGCACGGGCGGCTACCCGCGTGTCAGCGACAGTCCGGAATCACGCCTGTTGGAGCGCACCGCCGTTTCTTTCGGTCGTGGCGAACGGACCAGTGCGGATTTACTCGACGCCCAAAATACAGTTACGCGACACGTCATCGCCGAGCAGGTCCGAGCCGGTCTGGAAATCGTTACCGATGGCCTCATCCGTTGGAACGATCCCGTCTCGCACTTTGCCGGCAAACTGGACAACGTCGCCTTGCAGGATTCGTTCCCTTTCCTCGGCACGGCGAAACTTTTTCGCCAGCCGATTTTTTTGGGGAAGCCGGTGCGGCGCGTCGCGATGGTCGTTGACGAATACAGTTTCGCCCGCAACGCGCTCGGTCACCTTCGCACTCCTCCGGGAAAGGCCGGGAAGCTCGCGGTCAAACCGGTCTTGACTGGTCCATACACCCTGGCGAAACTCTCGGCTGCCGAAGGACGCCCTACCAACGGCGCCGGCAGTCACCGGACCTCGCTCGAAGACCGGGTGATCGCTTACGCGGATATTATTGCCCTGGAGATTGAGGCTTTGGTGCAGTCCGGCGCGCACCTGATCCAGATCGATGAACCCGCGATTCTGGCCCATCCCGACGATTGGCCCGTTTTTGCTTCCGCCATCGCCGTTCTTTTGGCGTCGAGGGACAAGGTTCGAAGTGCTGGACGAAACCTGGATCTCGCGCTCTATACCTATTTCGGGGATGCATCATCACTATACGAAAAGTTCGTGGCTCTTCCGCTTGACGTTCTGGGCTTCGATTTCATCTCCAGCGCCACGTTGCTGGAAACCATCGTCTCCGCCGGTTCGCCCAGGTCACTCGCGCTCGGTCTCATCGACGGGTGCAAACCACAGATCGAGAACTCCTCCTTGGTGGCCAAGCAGATCGACCGCCTCCTGCCCAGAATCAGTGGCAACCAAATCTTCCTGGGGACTTCCTGCGGCTTGGATAGCCTGGCCGCTCCGATCGCCTTTGCCAAACTTGCGCTCCTTACTTCCGTCCTGGCTGAAATATCGGGATCGCCAAAGTCGTAGTTCTGCCTCACAGTTTCATCCGCCCGAGCACAACATTTACCTTCCGCATACTCATACAATCAGCAATTATCCAATTCACTTCACTGGCCGTGGTTCATGCTGGTACAGCATTTCAGCGTGATAGCCTCTCCCCATGACCCACGAAAATACCCGTTTCACGCCCCAAGTTCCAACGATGTCACCTGCCGCCGATCTGTATCTGCCTCTGCCGCTTCCTGCAAGTTCTCGGCGGGCACCAATTCAAGGCCTGTCTGGCCACGTGCGGCAGATGCAGCGAAGGAACGAAGGAATCTCCCGATGGCTGCTGTTTGCCGTGCTGGGTGGGGCCATCGTTGCATTCGCCATGGTTCAGCTCGCCATACGCTAGATCGGAAACTCCGCCAGGCCCTGCTCATACTCTTTTTCGGAATTCTAAATCCACATAATTTGAAAATATTTAATCGACGCGCCGATTCGCTGGTGTTAGTATCCCCGCGATGGCCAGCCCGATTGCGGACCGCGTTCCCGAGCGCGGTCTGGATGTTGATCCGATAAAGGTGGTTTCGTCCTCCGCCGCACCGGTCCCTCTAAATCTTCTCCACGGCCCCGATCCTTCGATTCACATGCTCGGCTTGCCGAAATCGTATCCTCAACTCGGTCGCTGGGTCGCTCTTGCCATACTCACCGGCGCTATCGCCGCCTTCTTGCTCGTGGCCCTGGCCGATCACTAGGCACACTCGCTGTACTTCCGCAGGTTTCACTACCAGCACGCGCCGGTTCAGCCAATTTTATTTTTTCGCCTCGGGTTGCGGCGCGGTTTTCCAGGGTGTTAGCATCTTGAGAGTGTCCTCCGAATTTGAAAGAAATCGGCAAGAGCGAAATCGCCCGGCGCCTGATGGGTCTCAGGATTTCGAGGGCGAATTTGAACCCTTCGAGACTCGCGAGCCCAACGCCGCGCCGCGCGGTCTCATGCGCAAGCGGCGCCATCCGATCTTTTGGATTCTTTTGGCGCTGCTTCTCGGTGGGTTCATCGCTTTGGTACTCTCAGCTCTCGTTACTGACTAGCGTCTTTTGCCCGCGCCATGATTTTGCTCTTGCCGATTTCTTTCAAATTCGGAGGACACTCTCCAGATGCTAACACCCTGGAAAACCGCGCTGCAACCTGAGGCGAAAAAAATAAAATTCGCTGAACCGGCGCGTGTTGGTAGTGAAACCTGCGGAAGTACAGCGAGCGTACCTAGTGATCGGCCAGGGCCACGAGCAAGAAGGCGGCGATCGCGCCCGTGAGTATGGCAAGAGCGACCCAGCGACCGAGTTGAGGATACGATTTCGGCAAGCCGAGCATGTGAATCGAAGGATCGGGGCCGTGGAGAAGATTTAGAGGGACCGGTGCGGCAGAGGATGAAACCACCTT
>JBEKYO010000344.1:0-5386 GCA_049510875.1 Steroidobacteraceae bacterium | reverse complement strand
CGCGCGGTGCGTGGAGTAGGGCGGGGGCGGGTGGGGGAGGGGGGGGGATGGAGGAGGGGTTGAATTGGTAACTTGACCAGCTACGCATCGACTGGCGCCGGTCGGTCGCTGAGTGAAAGTTTGTGCGTAACCGGCCGGGGACCGGGCGACCGGGCCGGACGGTCAAGGGTTTTTGCGATTGAGCCATTGAGCCATTGAGCCAAGCGCGTGCTCGCCGACTTGGCGGTAACGCGCAGATTGATGATGGCAGACGGGGTCGCCGAGCGGCACGGTGTTCGAGCGCACCTGTTGACTGCACAGCGTCGTCGGCCTCATCGCCAATGCGTGCGACGCCGGAAAAGCTCTTAAGCACCTCGGTACCTGCGGCGCATTAGCGCCGCAGGTACCGAATCAGTTTCTCCACCAGAAAGCTCGCGAAGGCGTCACCCGGGAATCTAGATTTTATCGTCAGTTTGACTCAATGAACTCAATCGATGGCTTCGCCCCGCCCTCGACAGTACAGCTCTTGAGGTTCAAATTATTGGTTTCTCCGGTGGTACCACCATCCGCAACACAATCCGGCGTACTCGTGGTCCCGTTGGTTACCTGGATCTTCACCTTAATCTTCGAGCCCTTATTAAATACTGCTGCAGACCCGCCGCCGTCCCCGATCACATTGAACTCCGACTCTTGCCAAGCGGTCGCTAGATCTACGACGCTATCCTTACCGGTAGTGGTATAGGCCTCGGTATCGGCGGTGAACACCAGCGTATCCTTACCATTCAACACGGCCGAACCAGAGAGCTTCAGAGTCGCGAGCTCGGTGATCGCTTCCAGGGGCACCGACACGGCGGCGCTATTTCTATAGCAAGAACCCTCGTAACTGTTCCATCCGCCCGGACACTTGTTGCCGTAATTAATCAGCCAATATTGCATAAACGCCTCTTCATAACCCGACGAATACACAAATTGTTCCCAAGACAGGCAGCCCGAGATGCCGTCACACGCAGCCGTGACCATGAAGTTCGAATTGAGTTGGAGTGAATAATCGTTCGCCCCTAACGAGCCCTTTTCACTAGTTACGCCCGTAACTACTGGGAAGGTCCCGACCGACTTGCTCATCAGCCCCGAAACTGCCGCCACATAGTCGTCACCATCGCCAACCGTGTGCTTGATAACCGCGCTTCGCGGCACATACGGAACGTTCGGTGCGGTACTGCACGCCACCTCTATCCATTGAGTGCTGGGATAAGAGGCGTGAAAGCACGCTTCTCCCGGCACGGGGGTGCTGACGATGGCTTCGCGCCACGCCTCGCGCGCCTGGGCTTCTGCGTCATCAGCGGGCGGCGCAGCAAAAGCGGACGAAATCGAAACTGCACTCACAAGACTCGCTGCGACCGCAATACCAACCATGTTTCGCATGTTAAATTTCAACATTTCCATGTTAACTCCCTAATTTTTCTAAAATAAATAACTACCAAATTGCCGTCGCACTTGGCGGCGAGCTGCAAGCGATGTGCTTGGGCTCGGCATGGAACCGGTCTCGGCGTCCCTAGAATCGATCGGGCCGTTTTCGATTACTGACCATCGATATTTAAAAAGCATTCATTTCGAGCGAGAGCGAAGCATCGAAAGCGAGATGTAACATAATCCGCTCGCGATGCGGGAATGCACCACACCCCTAACCATCCCAGAATATAGGTTCCCACAAACCCTGCCAGGTTGCCAATTGAAGTTTGCGGGCGCCGTCCAGGCGGCGGGCGATATGCGCTTGGACCGTAGTGGTGTCGCTAACCGCAACGCTCGATGATCTGGTTTAGATTCTCACATTGAAGCTGCAACATTCGAAACGGCCGCGAGCTGTTGGCCAACGACGGGCAAGTTCCTAAGAGCATTACTGTGAGCTCTTCCAGAAGAGGTGCTTGGAGTATGTTCGGTTCATAGGTGTTATTTCTGCGCCACCAACATACGGTTTTACTAAGCGACGAGCGGTGTAGAAATAGATTGGGATTATTGGATAGTCATCAAGAAGCACTCGCTCTGATTGCTGAAGAAGTGCTATGCGCTGAGCCACCAATGGTTCGATTCTTGCTTTCTCGAGCAGGTCATTAAACGAAGCGCTTTTATATCCTGGGTCGTTTTCAACATTGTCACGCGCGAAAACCTCGAGGAAGCTGGCAGGGTCGTCGTAGTCAGCGTTCCAAGCCAACCGAGCAACATCCCATTGGCGCCGGTCTCTTCTGCCCGCAAGAAATACTCGAAATTCATTGCTAATGAGTTCTGACTCAACTCCAAGGTTTTTTTTCCAACTCCCGGCAATTGCTACCATGATGCGTTGGATCCCTTCGTCACGGTTATAGTAGAGTCTCAAGTGCAAGGGGTGTTCTGGCGAATAACCTGATTGCGCGAAAAGAGTCTTCGCCAAACTCAATTGCCTATCCCTGCTCCACTTGGACCAATCATATTCGGGAGGTTTGTATCCGGTAATACCTTTCGAGACAAATGTATAAGCTGGCGTTACGCCCATCATCACATTCTGTGCAATCGCGTCCCTATCAACTGCCATTGACAATGCTTGTCGAAGTACGTGACGGTCTATCAGCGGTGGATAAGATAGATTTAGTGCGAGATAGAACGTCCCAAGAATCGGCGCCATCTGAACTTCAGACCCGTTTTGCTGCTGAACGCGCTTCAGATCTGAGATCGGGATAGTGAACGTCATGTCCAGTTCACCCGAGTCATACTCTCTAAGCTCCGTTGACTCGGACTCGGCGTTTACATAGCGCACTCTCGCAATCGCAACATTGGCGGCATCCCAGTAATAGGGGTTCCTTTCAAGCTCTATGTATGAGTTAGGTACCCGAACTCGCAGAACATATGGGCCGTTAGTCTCCCGATTTTTATTGCCCGCGGCACTATTAGACAGTGTGTTGTCGCGCAGGTAGACGGGCGCCGCAATCGGCTGCGATAGGATCTGTAAGATATAAGGCGCAGGGTGTTCTAACTCAATCAATACAGTGGAATCTCCGATTGACGAGACGCGCAAATCTGACGCGCTTTTTCGTCCGGCTACGATTTCGCTGGCTCCCTTTATCTCCGTAAGCAACGCTGCGGATCCTGACGCGGTCTTTGGATCGACAGCGCGTCGCAATCCCTCAACAAACTCTTTCGCGACAATCGGCTTTCCATCGGACCATTTAGCGTCAGGGCGGATCCTAAATGTGTAAACCGTACCGGTCTCATCCACGGACCACGCAATAGCGACACCCGGAACAATACGGCCGAGACCGTCTTCGGCTGTTAGTCCTTCATATATATCTCGGAGCACTTGGAAGGAGTACGTATCGTCGGCGAGTTGGGGATCCAGCGTTTGCGGCTCGCCAGGCAGCCCTCTCTTTAACGTTCTGACCGCACTGTGGGCGCCTGAGGGCGGGGTAGGAGCTGCCGTGCCGCCTTGGTTTCCCTCGTGTGAACCACAGCCCGTTCCGCAGACAATTGCCAGCGCCAAGGTCCCGCACCGCACCATAACTTTAAAAAAATCAATAACTTGAATATGGTAAATCCCCTCAAGCTTAGAGTTTTCAGGCACTTGCTGCATACATATTCAAAGTTTTGACATAAGCTTCGTGGACACTCTTTTACGAGAAAACACCAATTTTTTAAGTAAATGTGTGAATTTGTTCACAAATGCCAGATAATGTAAAAACTGCCCTGTCCATCTCGTTGCGGCGGCTTCTCCGCCCGCTGGTAAGGATTATGTTGCGCGAGGGTCTTACATATTCTCATTTTGCTGCAATCGCACAGATGGCGTTTGTTGAATCGGCTGCCAAGGATTTTGCACCAAAGGGAATGAAATCAACCGTGAACTCGGTTTGCGCACTCACTGGGATGTCCGGAAGCGAGGTTAATTCCGTTTTGGTAGAGCAGGAGCGATTCGAAGCCAGCGAGGTCCTAGAGGTCTCAAATCCGTTTGCCCGAGTTTTACACGGATGGCACAACGACCGTGATTACGTGGGGCCATACGGCTTTCCTGTTGATTTGCCCTTCGTAGGCAGTCCGCTCAATTTCACGATCTTGGCTAGTCGACATGCCCCGGGAGTTCCTCCCGAGATGATCCTGCAAGAGTTGCAACGCATAGGTGCGGTGACTGAGGTAGGGGCGAACGTCTGGAAGCCGTTAAAGCAAGAATATATTGAGCCCAGTCTCTCCCCCGAGAACTTGGGCCGGATGGCTAGTCTCGTCGAGTCGTTGCTTTCAACGCTAGAAAACAATACTCGCAAAGTTCGAGATGGCACGGACTTGTTCGAGCGCACGATGATTGTCGATTCACCGCTTGCCAGTTACCAGTTAGTGGAATTGCAGTCCTACTTGAAAGTTGTGGGCGGACAGTTCTTACAGCGTGTGGACGCATTCGCTGCCGTCGAGCTTCAGGAAAAGATGGGTTTGCGACCTGGCGATATTGCGGAAATTCGAGCTGGGTTGCAGTGCTTCTTATATGTAGAACCTCCGCCGGACGATTTGCGTCTTCGGGATGCAATTGATTTCGGTCAGCCGGCACATTGAAATAAATTCTGAAGGGGATGGGGATGAAGGGAAGAAAGTTAGGGATGATGCGTACAGTCGTCAGTGGCGCCATTGCCACCCTTGGTTGCGCCGTCGCGTTACATGCTGGTGCAGAAGTGACGGGTCATCAACTCAAGGCAGTTTATGGCACTGATTTGGAAGTGCTGGGCGAGGTACAGGCGGTTGATCTCGCGCACGGCCTGCTCATCGTTGCGGGGCAGCACGTGGCTGTCGCAAAAGAAACCGCCTATTCCAACGATGGCGTCGCAGTGGAAGACTCTTTTCAGGCGCTGCGACTGATTCAACCTGGGGATCTGGTCGCAATCAGCGGGGACGTGGGTTCGCCAGCGGTTGCAATCAATCGACTGACGGATCGTTATGTAGCCGGAGCTTCGACGATCTACGTAAAGGGGAAAGTGGTCGCCGTCGATTCCTCCGTCGGATTCGCAAAGATCGATGAAATGTCTGTCGACCTCACTCCTGCGATGTCTGATGAAAGAGTCGGCGCTCTTGAAGTTGGGCAGGTAGTGGAAGCTATCGGAATCCAACCAACCACCGGTAGTAAATTGCTTGTGAGTTCAATCATCGGAACATCATCCATCATTGGCACGTCGTCGATCATCGGGACGTCACGGGATCGGCTCGACTCGATTATTGGCACCTCGTCGATCATCGGGACGTCGCGGGACCGCCTCGACTCGATTATTGGCACGTCATCGATCATCGGGACGTCACGGGATCGGCTCGACTCGATCATTGGCACCTCGTCGATCATCGGGACGTCACGGGATCGGCTCGACTCGATCATTGGCACCTCGTCGATCATCGGGACGTCGCGGGACCG
>JBEKYO010000343.1:0-2987 GCA_049510875.1 Steroidobacteraceae bacterium | reverse complement strand
ATGTGTGTAATAGAAAGTCGATTAGAGCCTTAACAACGAGTCGGTCGGCGAGCCGAGCGACACGTCTGATTGGACGCGAAGCACAACCTGGCTTAGCGCAATCATTAGAACATCCCCTAAGAGGCACAGTTTTACTACCTGGTAGCTGGCGAGTCCATGTTCCAGGGTGATGCCAAGTGGGGACGCTCGACTCGTGGGTCGCGAGTTGCAGGTCCTTCAGTGGCCGGTCCCTCTGCCAACCCGCTTGGCGTCGCTAATTACGATGGTGCGGTGCAATCGGCAATACGATTTTACCGGGCAGAATCGAAATGATTCCTTTGACAAGCAAAAGAACCGGGTTTTCGCGTTTCCGCATGTACGCCTACCCCGGCAGCCGGAAGCCCAGTTTATGTCGCCTCCAACGGCCAGCTCGGCGTCGTAGTCTCATCGGAGCGTTTCAAGACCGCCATTGCGCCCATGGGACCGAATACCGCGAAGCTGGACAAGCTGCGCCCGGTGACCTTCAAGCTCAAGTCCGATGCGACGGGTACGCGCCAATACGGGCTGATCGCCGAGGAAGTGGCCAAGCTGTACCCGGAACTGGTCATTCGCGACGCGCAGGGCCGCATCGACCGCGTTCGCTACGACGAACTCGCACCGATGTTGCTCAATGAGGTGCAGCAGCAGCAGAAAGCGGCGGCGGCTCAGGCTGCGGAAATCCGTGACCTGAAGGACCAACTGGCCGGCAGGCGGCACTGCTGAAGCTGCATTCTAACGATCAACTCGTCGCGCAGCGTTAATGCCGGCTCAGAAGATCCCGCTACATCTAAATCGGTGCATCGGAATTTCATGGCTCACGCCCCCACACCGACCTTATGTGACATTATGTAATATGGACTGTCCGATTATGGGGGAGTAAAAGAGCGCTTCTAAAGGGGGCTCTTCCGAAATTAACTGAGGGACGATAATAATGAATCATCACGGATCGATGAACCGCGTCTACCGTCTGGTGTGGAGTGAGGCGAATGGCGCTTGGGTGCCTTTGGCCGAAACCGCCGCCGGTCGTGCCAAATCGGGACGTGCGCGATAGGCATCGATGTCGGGCCGCCATGCACTGGCCGCAGCGATTTCGATGGCTCTCGCATCCGCCGCGCATGCCGCGCCCGCCGCGCCGCCGTGCGTGGCGCCGGTGTGCGGCGCCACCGCCGCCACTGCCCATCCCCTCGGGGGGCAGGTGGTGTCGGGCAGCGCCGGCATTACTCAGCTAGGCAATGTCACGGACATTCGGCAATTCAGCTCGGATGTCTCGATCGCCTGGCTCAGTTTCAATGTCGGCTCGCAGGCCACCGTCGATTTCCTGCAGCCCTCTGCGTCCTCGGTCGCGGTCAACCGCATAGCAGGCACCAACGGCAGCGAGATCCTTGGGCACTTAGAGGCCAATGGCCAGGTGTATCTCATCAACCCCAACGGGATTATTTTCGGCCCGGATGCCGAGGTCAACGTCGGCGGCTTGGTCGCCTCTACACTGGGTGTCAGTAGTTCGGCCTCGAGCGCCAGCGCGCAGAGCTTCGCCGGCAACGGCACCGGCGGCATCGTGAACCAAGGCGCGATCACGGCCGCCACCGGCGGCTATGTTGCCCTCATCGGCAATCGCGTGAGCAACCAGGGCGTGATCACGGCTCAACTCGGCACCGTGGGTTTGGGCGCAGGCAGCGCGGTGACGATCGACTTCAGCGGCAACCGGCTCGTCCATCTGCAGGTCGACCAAAGCACCCTCAATAATCTCGCCGCAAACAATCAATTGATCGAGGCCGATGGTGGCTTGGTGGTCATGACCGCAGGGGCGCAGCGCTCGCTGCTCGCGAGCGTCGTGAACAACCGCGGCATCATCGAGGCGCGCACGGTAACAAACCATGACGGCACCATAGAACTGTTGGGCGGTATGACGGCGGGCACGGTGAACGTCGGTGGCACCCTCGATGCGAGCGCGCCCGATGGAGGCAACGGCGGATTCATCGAGACGAGCGCAGCGCAGGTGAAGGTGGCCGATGCGGCTAAAGTCACGACCGTGGCAGCGAGGGGGCTCACCGGCAGCTGGCTCATCGATCCGCAGGACTTCACGATCGCGCCCAGCGGCGGGGACATCACGGGGGCTGCGCTCTCCTCTGAGCTAGGTACGACCTCGGTCTCGCTTCAGAGCAGTCAGGGAGCAAATGCCGGGACCGACAGCATCAACGTGGATGACACGGTGAGTTGGAACGCCAACACGCTGACCCTGACGGCGGCGAACAACATCAATGTCAATGCGCTGATGGCGCCTACGGGTTCTGCCTCGCTGGCACTTAATCCGTCGACTGCGAATGGCGCGGATGCGGCGGTTGCCGGTGGCACTGTCGTAATGGGTTTGAACGGCAACGGTTTTACCGGAATGGTCAACTTCAGCGGCACGGGGACGCTATCGATCAATGGCACGCCATACACGGTGATCAATAGCCTGGGTGTACCGGGCAGCACCACCGGCACGGATCTTCAGTGAATCGAGGGTAACCTGTCGGGACATTTTGCGTTGGGCAGCAACATAGATGCCACGCCAACCTCGACGTGGAACAGCGGGTCGGGCTTCACGCCGATCGGCAATTCGACGAACAACTTCACGGGCACGTTTGACGGGCTCGGGCACACCATCAGCAACCTCGCGATCAACCTGCCGTCGGCAAGCGATGTCGGTCTGTTCGGTTACACGGGCGCTGGTTCCGTGATCCAGAACGTGGGATTGGTCGGCGGGAGCGTGAGCGGTTCCAACTATGTCGGCGGCCTGGTGGGGTGGAACAATGGCACGGTCAGCAACAGCTACGCCACGGGCAGCGTGAACGGTGCAAGCAACGTCGGCGGGCTGGTGGGGGACAACGGTGGTATGGTCAGCAGCAGCTACGCCACGGGCAGCGTGAACGGTGCAAGCAACGTCGGCGGGCTGGTGGGGGACAACGGTGGCATGGTCAGCAACAGCT
>JBEKYO010000342.1:0-7335 GCA_049510875.1 Steroidobacteraceae bacterium | reverse complement strand
GGACCCTGGCGGGGCGGCGCCCCTCGAAGTCTCTTGGAAATCAGACGCTGATCGGGCACGCTCTGACGCTTCTCAAACGCAAATCGAGACGGGCAGCCGATCTGGGGTACTCTCCCAGCAGCATTCGCCAGGTGTCCCCTCCGGTGACCATGACCCGGAATTACTTCCCGAGGAAATCAGCGGTGTGATGGACCCCCTCACTGACAACGTCTGCCCTCATTGGGACAGCACCACACGTGCGAAGGAGATGATTGTCTATCTAACGGGCGCAGTTAAATTGTATGCCGATTCCAATCGAGCGATGCTCACCAATAGCCGCAACGCCCCTCCAGCGGTGGTCGCCGCTATCAACCGCGACATTCAGGCGAACGAGTTCCACGTTCACGCTATGACCGCTTGCCGCGATACCATAGCGCAACAATTGGGGATGAGCAGCGCTGCCGTCGAACGACTGACCGAGTACAACACGCTCACCGCCGCTGAGACTGAAATGTTCAGCGAAATGAGCAGTAACTACAGCGGCCAACCGAATTATTTCTCGAAGCTCCTCGCTATGTCGGATCAGCGCAAGGCGCTGCACTTGATTGACCTGGAACTCAAAGACCTAAATTTTGAGCTTAAACAATTTCCCGCGATGATAGACAAAGATGCGGGCACGCCGCGCGAGGAAACAGACCAAGAAATCCTCTCCCGTGAAACTAGCTTTCGCAAAGCGTTGTTGGCGGTGCGTACAGCGATTGCCAAGAAGTTGAGCAGCGCCGCACCGCAGGGATAATGTGGACCGGCGCGGTCGGATATTCTCAGCCAATGTGGGCCCGGATCGAGGGATGTTATCGGGTCCTGCGGTTTATGTTTGTGGGCCACTACAAATAGCGATCGCTGGGACGCCGGAAGTGCTTTGATGAAGGCGCAGAGTCCGGAGGCCTGGCGCGGTACTCATGGATGTGGGCAAGTTGTCGACGACCAACTCAGAGGTACTCGGGGGTGGGACCGACGACGCGTCGGTCTCGTTATGCCGGCGCCGGGATTCGACGACTGGTCATCGCGCCTTCCACGCGCAGATGAAATTTATATCCTCGCCAAGCATCGTGTTGGGCGAGACTGGCGCCCACGGTGTCGGGAGGTTTTTAGCGGGAATACTCAAGTCGGTTCCGTCGCTGAAGAAAATGGTCATCGACTCTCTGCGAGACGTACCCTCTTTGCAATTGAATGCCCTCTGGTTTTCCGCGCTGCTCCACCATTTCGTCGGGTCGTCTCGGTCTCTCTGTGATTGCGGGGCGTAGACAGATTTGATCCTCGCGCGCCGGATGTTGTCGTCGACGCGGATGTTAGCGATATCGGCGAACTCTTCGGATCCGTCTTCAGACTTGCCGACCGAGACCCAGTCCGATGCCTGCAAAGGCGTCCCGCCGCACATTTTATCGATAAAGTCCCGGTTGTCTGGCGTGTCGAACTCGATGAGGGTAGAGCTAAACTTGGGAATCAATACGAAAAACCTTTGATGATCCACGGAGACACCGAAGTTGTTTTTGCTGCTTACTTCCCCGCACCAAAGATTTTCATTGACTTTATCCCTTTGTACGTTACTAAACTGAGGCGGCGTGGAATTATCCATCCGCGCAGCAACCAGCTTTTCAATATCGGTTTGCGTGCGAGTGGTCAAAACAGGGATGACTCTGAGTCCGCCAATGAAGATTATTAGGGCAACGATCGTCAGCAGTACTAGGCGCGCGGGCTTGCTGTTCACGACAACACCACCGGCGCAAGTATCGAGCCATCGGTGAAGTGCCGTACAAACAATGCGTCCATGTCTTGGCATGGTACGCCAATTATTGTACGCCAACGCGCATCGCTGCGATGCGGCTGTCGAGTACGCGAGACCGAGGCGCTAAAATTGGCGTTGCAGTTAATGCAGTCCGAGGGCATGGTGGAAATGGATGTGTAGTCGTGGTCAGATACTTTTTTGATCTTCCAGTGTATAGGCTCCCCGAGAGCGACTATCACGAGGATCAAGACCGCTATGTTCAGGCACAACTCGATCGCGCCGGCGGCACTACTCGCGATGCCGACATTCAGCGCGGAATCCGCGAACATGCCAGGCAAAGCTACGGTGGCCCATGGCGTTACAACGAGATCATAGGCTACATACGGCTACATTTTTTGGGTTCTCAGATCCGAGGCGACTATTTTGTAGTGCAGGCAAAACGCATTGTGAAAACGCGCCGCAAAATATTTTGGCGGGTATCGCACAAGTGTGCTCCAGAAGTAGAGATCCCAAAGGTGGCGACGAGCGCCGCGATCTTTGGCGCAATAAACAGCTACGTCCAGCGGTGCAGACGGGAACTTCGTGGTCGATTCATTGACGACTCCGATCTCATGGCACTGGGCAAGTATATGGATTGGAAGGGTCTATATGAAAGCACGTGAATACGGGCGTTGACGCCCCGTTGGAGCGAACATCGCCAAAAGCCTTTATCACAGGGGCGATTCTAATGCTCGTTGTACCAGTCACTTCATTGGCCGCTTCCATCGTGGTTGCCGCAATGCCGATCACGATCCCGGACCCCAGCGGGTTCTCGCCTGTAACTCGACAGATGAAGTCTGTATTTGAACTCCTGAAACAGTTGGCGCGGCCGAGCGTCAAGCAGTTTGGAGCTTATATACCAGCCTCCGAGGTTCAAAAGGCGCTTGATGATGCAGGAGATCCTGATCTGAATAGGCGTTTTGATGTTGACGTATTAAGCCTGTGAAATTCTGAAAGCCCGTTGCTCGCAGTGACACCACCAATGGCCGTGTCGGCACGGTACAATCACCCGAATCTGTGGTGCAGCTGGAGGAGCCGGAGGCGGCGCTGCGATTCCGGCGACAAAGAGACATAGAATCAGGCTGCTCAAGGCAACGACGATGTTGCGTAATCCCTTTAGGGCGCTTTCGA
Organism: Steroidobacteraceae bacterium; assembly: GCA_049510875.1. Classification (GTDB taxonomy): domain Bacteria; phylum Pseudomonadota; class Gammaproteobacteria; order Steroidobacterales; family Steroidobacteraceae; genus Bog-1198. The sequence goes on along the minus strand of JBEKYO010000342.1, from coordinate 4,400 downwards.
GGTGCCCGAATCGCCAGCTGTTATTAAGCGTTGCCCTTCGATAGTGATCGAGCGTCAGCAACGCCTGCGCCCGATAGAAGCCCGCGTCGGTTGGCTTTTCGAGCCATCCTGTTAAATCGGACGATCCGGCGTGCGCGTAACCGATCGGGCCGACCGCTTTTAGGATGTTGGCGACCATGATGGTTATCTGAGCCAAGATGTAGACCACAAACAACAAGCCAACCCACAGCTCCCACTTCGCGCGCTGCGTCGTCTGAGTGAACAGGCTCGTGCCGAAGGTGAGCAACACGCCGAACAGCGCCAACGCGACAAACAGATTTTGCGCGCGCGTGAGAATTGATGCCTGCCGACTTGCTTCGTCAGCATTCTTCGCGTTCGCGATATCGCGAAATTCCTTCATCCGTTTCTCATCAGTGACGGCAGTCGCGGCGGCAACTAACGCCGCCACACAGTCTTTGTGTTCCTGCAAGTCCAGGGTTTGGTTGGCGTAATCAACCGGCGTACGCCCACGCTCGAACGGGAACAGCACGTGCCACAGGCGCCGCACAATTGTCAGCATTTTGCGTGCGCCACGAGTTCGTCGGCGATCGCGCGACCAATTTGGAGCCCCAACGTCAGCTCAAGCCAACCCCATTGCCCCGCCGGATTGGTTTCAAGAAAGTAGAATTCGTCAGTCTCGCTTTGGATTAAATCGTGGGCGCCGTACACGATTCCACTGTCCCTGGCGAGTTGGATTAACCATTCTACGATTTGCGGCGGCGGCTCGACCGCCTCGAAGTTCGTCGCCGCATCCTCTTCCGCCCGCCAATCGACGAGCGAACTCTCTGGACCGACCGGCGCCCGCGCGGAGAACGCCCGGTCGCCGACCGTCGTTATCCGCCAATCGAAGCGTTTGGGAATTTTTTCCTGAAAGAGCGCCGGACACCGAGCCAATCCGTCCAAGGGAAGATCGCGCGAAGCGACGGACGTGTAGGCCACTAGTTCGGCCCCCGGCGTAGACGAGAGCCGCCCGAATGACAGCGCCTTGCAAACTACGTCAACGTGCCGATCGAGAAATGCGCGTGCCGCCGCAGCATCCTGCGTAACCAAGGATTCCGGCACTGAGAATCCGATCTTTTTCGCCCGTTCACTTTGTAGGATGCGATTTCCGGCGATCCTGTCTGCGCTCGACGTATTGATTTGAAATACTTCGGGTGCGCCCTCAAGAAAGGCGTCCATGACCGTAGCTAATTCTCGTCTGACGAAGTCGGCGTAGGCCGGTTTAACCTGCGCCAAAATCTCGGGCAAGGCAAATCGCCGCGCCCAGATCGCCGTAACTTCCGATTTCCTAATCAGCCTACCTTGGACGTGAATCTCGGGTTCTGAATTCGACCCGAAAAAACACTCCGACGTGCCGAGTTTATCGGTATCGAGGCGCAGATATGCGCTCCCGAACGCCGGCAGTTGACGGATCACGAAATCCGCGCCGAGATCCTTGCTGTGCGTGACTATAAGGATCAAAGGCGCGGCTCCTATCCGCACGCTGCTGCCATCTCGTGCCGAGCGGCAGGATTACCCCACATTGAGCCGTTGATCGTGCACGATTGCGAGGCGTAGCAAGTCCGGGTCCGGCTCGTCGCCTTGCTGACGAGTTATCGTAGTTGTCGCGCTCTCAAAAGCCCGCGGAAGCCAAGCAGCCCGCACAACATCGGGGTCAACCGGATCGGTGAACGCCTTCGTGAGGTCGGTCACCAGAGCTTGGCCGAATCTCAGCCAGGCGGAATCGGCGCGTATTAAGTCCGGGTCTACTGGATCGGTCGATTCAGTCAGCATAGTTGCAGCGGCGCCGAGGTTCCGCCATCGCACGCCCATCTCGATCATTTCTTCGACAAAGGGAACGGCTACGCCGGACTCATGCAATAGCCCGGTCGAGCGATCGACTTCCAGTGCCAGTGCCCCACTCCCACGGTTCGGCGGCACGCCAAAGTGCGTCAGGATAGGATCAGCTGCTTCGCGCATTATGCACCTACTCTGTAGCGCCACTAGCATGATTTTGAAGCGCCTCAATTATACCAAAGCGTTGCCAGCACATTTTTCAAATTGCAGCCTGTAGAGAAATCAAACGTGAGCTTCCGCGGGCTTAGTGTTCAGATTCGCGTGAACACTCCCCCATTGTTGACCCAATGGTGAGGATCAACACCGCTCAGATAGGCGCATCACAGCATGTCATAGAAGCTAACCGAGAATGCGGGGTCGACTCCCTGAGCGGCGACCAGCAATTCGTTCCGGCGTCGATCCATTTCGCGGCATGCATGATTGCTGAGCATGTGGACCGGGCAATCCGGGTCTTGGCAGCCGCAAGGACGGATCTCGCCCTTCTTGACGAGGTCATCAAATGAGCCTCTCAGTGCCACGAGGCGTTGAACTACGCTGTCGAGCGCCGCGCGCACGGCCGGATCTCGGACATCCGCCTTGGATGATAGTAGCGACCCGCTCGGGGTCTTTCCCGTGTTGATCGCTGATATGGTCTCAGAGATAGCCGACCGGAACCGTGGCAGTGAACTCTCCTGGTGAAACGGAGTGCGGTACGCTGGCCGGTCGAGCTCAGCAAGGAGGGTGCGGGCGACCTCTATGTCTGATAGGGGTAGGGACTGAGCGACGAAGCGGTCCAACTGGGCTCGATATTCACTGACCTCCTCCATCGTGAGACCCTTTGACTGGCTGGTGCGGGAATCGTATTGGTCGTGGTGGTCGAAGCACAGGAAGACAAGATTGTCGCGGGCCTTATTCGAGGCATCGCGGTCGATGTGGGCAACTTGACCCTTCTTCTCCCTGGTGTCGTTTGAAAGACCGAAGCAGACACAGCATCGCCGCCTCGACGCCACGAGGACGTCGGCGATGACCTCCGGCGGTATTGTCGCTCGCGCTGTCATTCCGTCACATCTTGTCGGTCCGCAGGTAATAAAAAAATGCAATGAATCAGCATATCAAGGTAGTGGACTTGAGCCAAAGCCGCAGATTCCTACGCGCCTTTAGAGGCTTGGGTATCGATTCTCGCTGTGGACTAGCCATCTCCGCGGCCGATCGCATATTGTGGGGCGGCAAAGAGCCCTACTTGGGCGTGTGGGGAGGCTCTCGAAGCAGGTCTTTGAGCCTGGACTTCTAGGCCCAGGCCGCCTTTAGTTACTGTGCATCCTGTACGTTAGCCTTGGGTACTGAATACGTGACTACTGGTTCCCAGGCCATTGCCGCCCACCCTGCGATGGTCATCCTTGACCTGGCGGCCTGGTCTTCCAAGACCAGCCTCAGTTCATTGTTTATCCGCATTTCTCAGATTAACTTAGCACTTATCGAAACTTTGAGGAAGAACGGCGATGAGCAAAAAAGATCCTAAGACCGGGAGCGCCAAGGTTGTCCCGTTCCCGCCCTCCGCGTCGGCTCCGCCGCCTCCTGTGGCTAAGTCGGCTCGTGAGGCCAAGCTGCGCTCCGAGAAAAAATGGGGCGTCGAGGTGATGTCGGTTGGCTTTTGTATCCTACCGTCGCTGCTCTTTCGCGCCCAGCATCGCCTCGGGCTCAAATCGACGCACCTGGCCGTCATCCTTCAGCTTGCCGAGTTCTGGTGGCATGACGACAAACTGCCTTTTCCCAAGAAGCAGACCATCGCCGAGCGCGTGGGTCTTAAGGAAAAACAGGTGCAGCGGCTGATAGCGGAGCTCCAGCAGCGCGGCTACGTGGAGCGCAAGGTGCGCAAGACGCCACACGGCCAGACCTCGAACGAGTACGACCTCTCGGGATTGGTGAAGAAGCTCCAGGAGCTCGCGCCGGAATTCATCGAAGCGGCCGCCGCCAAGCGCAAGGCGGAGCGCCGGGGCGGCCTCAAGACCAAGACCGCCTAAGTTTTAGCGGCGTAGCTCAACCGGATAGAGCACCCAGTTTTCGACAGACCATGTTCCTCGCAGCTCATGGTATGGGCTGGGAGGTTGCAGGTTCAAGTCCTGCCGTCGCTGCCTAATTGATCTTTCCCATTATGAGCCCGAGTCGCGACGGTTGGTGTAATTGGTGAAGGAGGAGCGTCTATACAGACATGACAACGCGCGCGCACACTGTACCGCGTTTCTATCTCAGCGGGTTTACGGCGCAGGAGCCGAAGGAAACTCGCGATCCATTCGTGTGGCTGGGGTCGATGTCTACCGGAATGATTGAACGGCGTTCGCCGAAGAATATTTCGATCGCTCGCGGCTACTACGACGGTATTGGTGCCTTCACACATGCCGAGAAGTCGATTGAAGATCATCTCTCTCAAATCGAATCAGAAGCGGCATTCGCCATTCGCAAGTTCGTCGCCTCTCCCGTGGGCAGCGGTGTCAGTCCATCCCCGGCGATATGGCGATTTCTGTCCTGGCAGGCAGCGCGCACGCCAG
>JBEKYO010000341.1:0-3486 GCA_049510875.1 Steroidobacteraceae bacterium | reverse complement strand
CCGCATGTTTTGGAGCGCACGCTCAGCTTTGGCTACTTCCACGAAGGCGTGCGCATCGCTTACGGCGATCCGCACGATCTGAAAGAATTGCTGCCGGTCCACCGGCCCGACATTATAGGGGTCGTGCCGCGAATTCTGGAAAAGATGAAGGAAGCCGTGGAGATCGAGATCTCCCAGCTTGTGTCGTACCGGCGCGCTATAGCCCGGAAATTGATCGAGGCCGCGGTGTCGCGCGAGCGAGCCAAGATGCCGGGTGCACGGCCGGGACGACTGTCCCAAAGGCTGCTGGCCCCGCTGGCCGACTTGCTGGTCTTCCCGAAAGTACATCGCCAGTTTTGTGGCCTGCAATATTTCATCTCCGGCGGCGCCTGGCTCAACCCGGATGTGGAACTATTCTTCCGGGCGGCCGGTTTCGACGTGCTGCAAGGCTATGGCATGACGGAAACCTCTCCGGTGATCACGCTCAACGAATATCGCCGGGAAAAAATCGGTTCCGTGGGCCGTCCGCTCGATGGCGTGGAAGTGCGGATCGGCGATGATGGCGAGATTCTCACGCGGGGGCCGCACGTGATGCTGGGTTATTATCTGGACGAAGCCGCTACGCGCCAAACCATAGATGCGGACGGCTGGCTCCGCACCGGCGACCTGGGCGGCGTGGACGCCGATGGCAATGTGACCATCACGGGCCGCAGCAAGGAAATCCTGGTTCTCTCGAACGGCAAGAACGTAGCTTGCGCGCCCCTGGAACAAGCGCTGCAGCGCAGCCTTTATATCCAGCAGGCGCTGGTTGTCGGCGATGGCCGTAAGTTCGTCTGCGCTCTGATCGTGGCCCATCCGGAAAACTTGGCGCGCTTTGCCGCCCAACACGGGCTGGCTTGCAGCAGCTATGATGAATTACTGTTGGCGCCAGCGGTGGTCGCGCTCTTCCGCCAGGAACTGGCGAGCTTGCAAGCCGATTTCTCCTCGTTCGAGCAGGCCAAACGATTCTGCTTCCTCAATGAGGGGGCATTGCTGGACACCGAGTTGGTCACACCTACGCTAAAAGTGCGCCGCCCGGTACTGGAACGCAAGTACGCCGATTGGATCGGGCAGATGTACTATCGGGAAGATCCGCTGGTCATCCCGCCGCCCGAGAAGGCTGTGCCGGCCGGCAGTTATCAAACATAATGGAGAGAGGCCCATGCCCGAACAGACGCTAGTCAAATGGAATGAAGAAACGATTCTGGAACATTTGAAGAAGATCGCCAAGGAGCAGCTTAACCTGACACCGGAACAGATCGAGGCGATCGGTCCCAGCGTCTCGCTGATGGACGCTCTGCAACTGGATTCGCTGGCGCAAGTAGTGCTGGTAACCACCATCGAACAGGACTTCGGCTGCGCCTTCGGGCTCGAACAATGGCAGGAACTGCAGACCGTCCAGGATCTGGTGAAGATGATCGCCAGCCGGGTATGCGAACCGGAGCCGCAGGCATGAGTGCGCTGACACTCAAAGGCGCTACGCTACCCGAGATTCTACTGAAGCTGGAGACCTGTACACGCTGGGGCGCCCGTTTCGTGGCGCCCTCCGAGGAAGCTACTTTTTATCCGTACCAGGACGTGCTGCGCCGCGCACAGAAGGCCGCCGCGGCCTTGCAGGCGAACGGGCTTAGGCCGGGCGACCGCGTGGCCTTGATCCTTTCCACATCCATCGAGTTTTTCGATTCGCTGTTGGGGGTGCAGCTTGCCGGCGGCATTCCAGCCGCGCTCTATCCGCCGTTCCGCTTGGGTAAGCTCGATGAATACTTCGCCCGCTTGCGGAAAATGTTGACCAAGATCGGGGCGCGCTATCTGATTACGGAAGGCCGTATCCGGAAGCTGATTGGCCCTGGGGTGGTGGGTATAGAGTCGCTGCGGGAGGTTCTGGATGCCAAGGATTTGCAGACCGGCGGCGGACGCTGGCAGCCGGTGGAAGTGGATCCGGAACAACCCGCGTTCCTGCAATTCTCTTCGGGGACAACGGTCGAGCCCAAAGCCGTCATGGTCACGCACACCAATCTGTTGGCCAATCTGACGATGATGCAGCAGTCCTTGGTGTACCGCGGTGAAGATGAGATCGATAACGGCTGCGTCTGCTGGTTGCCGCTGTATCACGACATGGGACTGGTGGGTTGCTTGTATCTCGGGATGTATTATCCCGGCACGGTGACTTACATGGGACCGGATACTTTCCTGGCCAAGCCGGCCATTTGGCTGCGCACCTTGTCGCGCTACAAATCGGCGATTTCGCCGGCGCCCCACTTTGCTTACAGCTTGTGCGCCACCAAGATCAAAGACGAGGAGATGGAAGGGGTGGATCTGTCGCGCTGGCGGGCGGCGCTGAACGGCGCCGAGCCGATCGAATCCGACGGCGTCCAGCGTTTTGCCGAGCGTTTCGCGCGCTGGGGCTTCCAGCCCGCGGCCATGACGCCAGTCTACGGTTTAGCGGAGGCGGGATTGGGCGTCACGTTCACGAACCTCGACGATCTGCCGCGTTTTACCGAGTTCAGCCGCGAGGGTTTGTGGAACGGCGGCACCGCGCACTTGGGGCCCGGACGGCGCATCGTATCCGTCGGCCGGGCGCTGCCGGGTGTTGAAATGGCCATCTTCGACGACCAGGAGCAGCGGGTGCCGGACGGCCGTGTCGGCCGCATTTGGGTTAAAGGGCCGTCCATTACCAAGGGTTACTGGGAAAGCCCGGAGTTGACCGCCAGCATGATTCATGGCGAATGGCTGGACACGGGCGATCTCGGATTCTTGCACGAAGGCGAACTTTACATTGCCGGACGGGCCAAGGATCTGATCATCATTCGAGGACGCAATTACGCTCCGCAGGAGATGGAAGAGCTGCTGTTAGATGTCGAGGGTGTGCGCAAAGGTTGTACGGTGGCCGTGAGCACTATGGTCGAAACGGAAGGCGAACAGCTAATTATTCTGGCGGAAAAGGACCCGCACAAGAAGCGGCCCGAAGAAGAGGTGATCGCAGAGATCAACCACTGCATCCTGAAGGGGCTTTCACTGAAGCCGCGGGACGTGGAGTTGCTGGAGCCGGGAACGCTGCCCCGGACATCGTCGGGTAAGCTCCGGCGCTCCGAAGCCTTGCGGCAATTCCTGGCCGGGGAGTTAGTGCCGCCGGAGAAAGTGAACGCGCTTAAGCTGCTGTTCGAAGTGGGTAAGTCGCAACTGGCGTGGGCGAAGTTCCGGGCGGAGAAGAAGTGACATCACGGCTACCCAGACATCGGATATAGGTGCAGTTCCTGCATCGGAAAGTGCCTGTTGCTGTTCGTCTACGCCCCAGTCATAACGAAGCCTCCTGCGCTGCGGGGAATCGTGCGTGTCACCTCGTAATAGCCGAGACTTCCAGAAGCTCGGCCGTGGCTGGTTCTTCAATGATGGCGCATACCCGTGTAAATCTCAATGACATTGATTGTGCAGCAAATCAGGCCGTTGCCATGGCGAACCACGATGACG
>JBEKYO010000340.1:0-4400 GCA_049510875.1 Steroidobacteraceae bacterium | reverse complement strand
TTCCAACGATTTTATAATAGCGCGGACCCCACGGGCATCGATGGGGTACCGGGCTGGCGTCATTCCTATGGCCGGTCCATCAATACGGTTTACCAAGTCGCCACCACGTTCTTTCCAGGACAGGGTACGGTCTCGCCTCTTTATCCGACACAGACGCTTGCCTGCACTTCGGGCTTCGTCGCGATTCAAGGGGCCGTGAGCGCGTGGGCGTCGCCGGCCACGGCAACTTATAGCGGCAGCGTGTGTGTGATTGCCAACGGCTCCGCAACCATCAGCACGTTGCCTATTCAGGTTTACCCGTCCCCCCCATCACCGCCGACGGTTGCAATTGAATATGACGTGATTCGCGATGACGGTCAGACGTTGCGATATCCGATCATGGGCAACGGAACCGTGAGCAATCCGCCTGGGGTCTCCATCCGACTGGCTTTCACAGGATCGGGGTTTACCGTTACCGATGATCAGGACAATGTAGAGACCTACAACACCGCCGGGGTCCTGCAGTCGATCACGAGTCGAGCGGGAGTCGTGCAGACTCTGACCTACACCAGTGGGCTTTGGAGCGGCGTCACCGACAGCTTTGGAAACTCCTTATCCGTGACTCGCAATCCTAGTGAAACCATTGCCAGCATCGCGGTCAATGGCGCTGGCACCGTTCAATATGGGTACGACAGTGCGAATCGGCTTTCAACTGTGACGAATTTGGATCTCACGACCCGCAGCTATGCCTACGGGAGCTTGAGCTTCGCCAATGCGTTGACGTCGATCTTCGATGAAAGTCAAAGTGGCCTTCCCTACGCCAGTTGGGTCTACAACGCACAGGAGCAAGCGACATCGTCGTACCTGACCGTTAATTCCACTACGACCGCGAATTCAACCACGCTGCAATACAACCCCTCCGGTTATCCGGCCGGCTCGGTGTTGGTAACCGATGGGCTGGGTGCTCAGCGGGATTTCACGTATACCCGAGTGGGCGATGTGAATAATGTGGTCGGAATCAGCGGTTCGCAGTGCCCTACCTGCAAGGATATGGCGGCGACGACCTATGATGCCTACGGCTGGGTCTCAAGCCGTACGGACTATGACGGCAATCTCACGTGCTATGCGAATGATCCGGTTCGAGGCCTCGAGTTGGTGCGTGTCGAAGGATTCGCACCCAGCAACAACGCACCCGCCGGCCCTTGCCCCGCGAACCTGTCGACCTACACTCCGGCCACTGGTACGCTGCAGCGGAAGATCACGACGGTGTGGAGTACGAATTGGCGGGAGCCCTCGCTCATTACAGAGCCAAACCGAACGACCGGCTTCACGTTCTATTCGAATGGCAGCATTGAGACCAAAAAGATCACCGATTTGACCGTAACGCCGAATGTCTACCGAAAGTGGAGCTATACCTACAACGGCTACGGGCAAGTGATGAGCGTGACCGGTCCGACCCGCGGCGGGTACACCGATGTGACGTCCTATACGTATTACCCCTGCGTGACGGGCTCGCAGTGCGGTCAAGTCGAGACTATCGAGAATCAAGTTAGCCAAACCACCACGTTCAATACGTACAACGCCTATGGGCAGCCGCTGACCATCACTGACCCGAATGGGGTGGTGACCACGCTGACCTACGATCCGCGCGGGCGCTTGACCTCGCGCCAGGTGGGCACGGGGACCCCGTCTTCGGAAACCACGTACTACACCTATTGGCCCACCGGCCTCTTGAAGCTGGTGACGTTGCCTGACAGCAGCACGATCCTGTACAACTATGATGGTGCACATCGGTTGACGACGATCACCGATAGTCTCGGGAACTATATTCAGTACTCGCTCGATGCACTGGGGAATCGTAAAGTGCAGAGTTCGTATGACCAGTCAGGCACGCTGCATCGAACCCACAGCCGAGTGTTCAACGCGTTGAGCGAGCTGTACCAGGACATCAATGTCTACGATAACGCGACGACGACCTACGGCTATGACAATAATGGGAATCGGACCTCAATCGAAGCACCGCTCGGGCGCAATACCGGCTATCAGCCCGATGCGCTCAATCGCTTGAACCAGATCAAGGACCCCAATACTGGTATTACCCAACTGGGTTATGACGCCAATGACAACCTAGCCTCGGTCATCGATCCGCGGACCTTGACGACCGGCTACAGTCATAACGGCTTTGGCGACCTTACTCAGGTCGCGAGCCCGGATACGGGTACGACGGCCTATGCCTACGACACCGCAGGCAATCTCCAGACCGTGATGGACGCCCGGGGCAATACGGCCACTTACACCTTCGATGATGCCAAACGGCTGACCAAGATCGCGTACGGTGATCAGACATTTACCTACGGGTACGATGCCGGCGCCAATGGACTCGGGCGACTGACAAGCGCCACGGGCCCCGATCATTCGATGGCCTGGACCTACGATCCGCTGGGGAGAGTGACCGGAAAAGGGCAGACAATCGGGACCGTTGCGCTATCAGTGGGCTACGGGTATGCGAACGGCGATCTAGTCTCGCTCGTGACGCCTTCAGGCCAGACGATTACCTACGGCTACACCAACCACCGGATTAGCTCGATCACCGTGACGCCTGTGGGCGGGTCGCCCACGCCCGTGCTCAGTGGCGTCACCTATGACCCGTTTGGCCCTACCACGGGGTGGACCTGGGGAAACGGCACCACGGTGAGCCGCGCGTACAATGAGGATGGCAATCCGACCCAGATCGTGACCGCCGGGGTCACCAACGGGTACTCGGTCGATGATGCATCGCGAATTACCAGCATCAGCGACTCGGGGCTAACGAGTGATTCGTGGAGCTTTAGCGTCTACGATCTGCTGGATCGAATCCAGACCGCCAGCGCCAGCGGCTCCGGGTTGAGTCGAGGCTACACCTACGATGCCAATGGCAACATCACGAGTATCGGCGGAACGACGGCGTCGACCGACACGATTTCAACCACCAACAACCAGCTCAACTCAACCAGCGGCGGTCTGGTCCGTACCTACGGCTACGATGCCGACGGCAACACCACCAGCTACACTGGGGCCACCTTCATCTTCTATGATAACGGTCGGATGAGTTCTGCTGCGGTAAGTGCGGGCACGACGAACTATGTCTATAACGCGCTCAATCAGCTGATTAAGAAATCCGGGAACGGCGGCACAACGCTACTAATGTACGACGAGGCGGGGCATCTGCTGGGCGAATACACCAGCGCCGGGGGGGAGGGGCTGACACAAGAAACGATCTGGATGGGAGACATCCCAGTCGCGACACTGCGGCCGAGCGGCAGCCCTGGTTGCACCGGCACCACGATCTGCATTTTCTACGTCCACACCGATCATCTTGGTACGCCACGCAAAGTGACGACATCCGATTCGACCAACGGACTTATGTGGCGTTGGGATCCCGATACCTACGGCAGCATGCCGGCGAACAACAACCCGGCGAAGCTCGGGGGGTTTACCTACAACCTGCGCTTCCCGGGTCAGTACTACCTCAAAGAGACGGGGCTACACTACAACTACTTTAGAACCTATGATCCGCAGACGGGGAGATATATCGAATCCGATCCGATAGGACTCGCGGGAGGCCAGCTATCGACCTACGCATATACAAAAGGGAATCCGATCAGCCTCCGAGATCCCAGCGGCAAAGATCCTTTGGTAGTTATCGGGGCGATCATTGGTGGCGTTGCGGGTGCCGTACAGGCTGCCAATTCGGGCGGCGGATGGAACGAAGGAAACGCTCTAAATATTCTCAGCGGCGCGGCTACGGGTGCTGCCGTAGGGGCACTAGCGGGTTTGGTACCGACTTCTGCGGGACCATTGGCAACTCTGATAACAGGTGCGTTGGCCGGCGGGGGTGGAAACATTGCTAGCCAAGTTTCGAGCTATGGCGTGGCTCGCTTAACGACGCCAAGTGGGTGCCCTGCTCCGACACTGAACATAAATTACCGACAGGCCGGCGTCCAAGCCTTACTTGGAGCTTCAACTGCGACGCTTGGGTTTGCAGCGGGCTTTACGTCTGGCTACTCAATCCTTCAAGGTGGCGGAGGCCTGGCCCAAGCATTGGAAAACGGAGCATTGGTCAACGCGCTGACTGGAGGCGCTGCGCAAATAGTGGGCAACGATTTGATCCCGTTGGATTACGGGGGCCTAATATTTTGAACGCTATAGCCGAGATTTTAAGGAACATAGGACTGGGACTGCTCGCAGGTGTTATTTATGCTTGGCCATTCGCCGCAAGCAAGTCGTACAAGCGACTGATAGTGAGTGGTGTAAGAGAGGGTAGGTTCGTCGCGCTGCTGCAAAAAATAATCTCATTGATTGTAGGAGTGTGCATCGCGCTTGCCGCAATTATTGTTGTGCGAGCGTTCGCTACTAAGGAGTTGGCTTGGATCGATTTCCTA
>JBEKYO010000339.1:0-3652 GCA_049510875.1 Steroidobacteraceae bacterium | reverse complement strand
TAATCAGCAAAACCTCCCTGCACGAAGAAGTCAGGCGCCAGCAACAGTTCGCCCGCCGTGCCGGCCGTTATCGCATCCACCGTCACGGAACCGGATTGCAATGACAGCGTCCCACCCTGGCCCGACTTCAAGCTGCCGGCCTGCAGTTGCGACCCCGGGCCGAAATCGATGGTGCCGATGTAGGGATCCGTGGCCGGCGTGCTGGCATCGAGACTGAAGCTCGCCGCCAGGGAGATCGACCCGGCGCTGCCCTCGGTCAGCTTGTCGTATTCGCTCATCCAGGCGCCGCCGGAGGCGTCGATGGAGCTGCCCGCCCCGAGGTAAACATTGCCGGCGGCACTCAGCGTGACGCTGCCGCCATTGATGACCGTGGGCGCCGTGCCGGGCTGAGGCGTTACCACCGGGGAGTCGTTGGTCCAGATTCCGGCCACGTCAATGATGGCCCCCGGGCCAAGATTGATATTGTTGGGGACCACACTCCCGGTGGCGACTGTTTGTAGACTGACGCTGCCGCCCGGCGCATCGATGTTGCCGTCGATGGCGATCGATAGCGCCGACTTGATGCCCACGGCACCATTCGCCGCTATGGATATATTGGTGCCGGCGGGCAGCGTCACGGCCCCGTTACTGTAGACGTCGATGGCCGTGAACCCATTCGAGGTCAGCTGAACGGGCGACAGGGTGGTGATCGCCGGGACGTTGGTCGCAGAGACCACGTAGCCGTCGACGACGACGTTGGCGTCGAGAGTGTCCGCGGCATTGTTGGCAAACGTGACTCCCCCGTTGAGCCCGTAATCCGCAAAGCCATTTGCATACTTGCAAAGGCTGCAGCCGACGCTGAGCGTGCCGCCTGCCGCGAGGCTCGCCGGGGTTCGCTGATAGATGTCGGCGACGGTCTGCGCCAGCATCAACCCCTGCAGATAGACCTCAGGCGATTCCACGTTGATGCTGCCGGCGGCACTGCCTTGCACATAGCCCGCGTAGTAGCTCTGGCCGTTGCCTTTGTTGGTCGTGCCCCAGGTGGGATCCGTGTACGAGTAGTTATTCGCGATGCCGACGTACTGAATATCATTGGGCGCCGTGCTGATGTTGTAAACCTGGCCGTTCGCCGCCATCAGGTTGGTGGTGCTGGGTCCGAGGCCGCCCTGATAGGCGATGCTGCCGCCCGAGACGTTCAAGGCGGAACCGGCGCGGGTGATGACGCTGCTGGTCGCGTCCAGATTGATGGTGCCGGCCTGGGTCATGACCTGCTCGACGCTGGTCCCGATGTTGTCCGCATAGGGCGTCACGTCGAATAGGCTCGGCGGGTCGCGAATGTCGACGGTTACCGTGGCTCCATGCAGGAAACCCGTGCGCAGCAGCGGGTCATTTTGCAGATCGTCGGTTTCGAGCGTCACCTGAACCAGGTTTTGGGTCACCGGAACGGATACATTAGCGAGACCGGCGACATCGATGGTGCTGGAACTCGCAATGTAAATGGTGCCGCCGTCCGCGATTGGCTCTGTGGGCGACTCAATCAGATTATAAGGATTCGCCGCCGCATACACATTGACCGCGCCCCCCGGAGCATGGACCGAGGCGTTGGCTTCCAGCGCCACGAAACGTCCCATCAAATCGACCTGCGATGGAATGAATCCTGCCAGTTGGGGTTCGGTGAGCGTTCCGGTGTCGGTCGGGTCCGGCAGCACCTGCGTGACGCTGCCCGGCGCCAGGATGAGGGTTCCGCCATTGCTGGGCACGAGTCCGCCAAAGGCGGTCGGTACTCCGGCCGGATTACGCGGATCGGCAATATAACTTATCGAAGAATTAGAAGAATTGGCGGGAGGGCTCGTGTCGCCGGCCACCAGGTAAATCGATCCATTGGCGCCCACCGAGGTGGTCGCCGAGATCATGCCCTCTTGATTGACGACCAGGCCCGCCAAGGTGACGTTGCCGCGCGCCGCCGTGATCTCGCCCTGGTTGATCACCGTCCCGGTGGTGCCCCCGCCGTCGACCTCGATGAGGAGTCCCCGCAGCGCCGCATTGGAGCTTGCCGCCAAATAGACGTTATTGGTGGCCGCACCCAAAATCGTCTGGCCATCGGGAGTGGAAATCGATCCGGCATTGGTGACGGCCGAGCCCAATAGCAAGATGCGGCCGCCATCTGCCGCAGTCAGGTTTGCCCCCGCATCAACGTTAATGGCGCCCGCGGTACCGCTGGCCGGGGCGACGAAGACGGGAGCTGCGGTGCTGGTGGTATTGCCCGCCAGAATTCCATTCTCGAAGGTGGTGCTCGGCAGCGACAGAGTCGAGGCGGTCAGCCCGCCGACGTTGATCTGCGCGCCCTTGTCGAACACGATCCCGTTTTGATTGACCAGATAAATCTGGCCGTTGGCATTCAAATGGCCGGAAATCACACTGGGATTGGCGCTCCAGATATTGTTGAGAATCGCCGCCGTCGCACTGGGTTGGATGAAATTGACGGTGTAGCCGTTGACGATATTGAAACTCGCCCAATTCAAGATGGCCTTATTGGTCGATTCCGTGACATTAACCGTGGTTCCGCTGAACGCGGCGCCGGCCGTTCCATATTGCACGAACGCCTGCGCCGAGGTGCCGCAGTTGCCGGTTTGGCACGGGATGGGAGTCGGCCCCGGCGGTGGGGCGGCCACGGCAATGACGGCAAACAGCCCCAACAAGCCCGATGCGGCATACGGGTAGACTGAACGCAGCGCTGTCCTGGCAGAACGGCACCCGGGCGTATGGCTTTCGCTCAAAGACTTCTCGTCAGTCGGTGCCATCGCTCACTTTTAAAACCATGGTAATCGCGCACCGCGCATCTTATCGCGCACCTCGGATACTTTAATGACAGTTGTATGACTTAGCGCACGTTCAAACCCTCGATTGCCGGGTGCTGGTGCTGCCCCCACCGTGAGGAAAGAGCCCCGTGTTGCCACGGGGCTCTTTCGGTTTCTTCAACAATCCCGCCGCTTGTTGACGTCGCAGCTTTCCGCTCCTTACAGCGGATCGGACCCCGACGGCAGAGTGCCGCTCGCATTGAGTTCCGGCACCAGGATGCCTTGTGAGTTGCCGCCGCGCGAGTGCAGCGTCACGCCCTTGCCGAGCGTGGGGTTGCGGTCGGAATCCACGAGCGTGCCCGGGGCCGCCAGCGGATACTGAAGCCCGGAAGCCACGCCGGGGAAGCTGCTCGACTGGAATACCGTCAAGATTGCCTTGGCCAGTGCCGCATTGTTCGACCCGCCGTTATAGAAGGACGGTCGATAGTTGAAGTTCGGCTGATAGAAGAAGTCGTAATTGCCCTTGATGGCATTGATGTACGAACTCGCGACGTTTCCATTGATGTTATCGCCGGCCCCACCGGTATCGACGGCTTCCCCGTTGATCTTGACGAAGTCGTACGAGTTTGTTCCGGCGACTTTTTGGTTCAAGGCGGGCGGGGTGTCCTCGCTCAGAATCGAAATGGCGAGAAGACCCGACGCGTTCGCATTCTCCAAATCGGTCGCCTGGGCCGTTACGGACGTGTCCGACACGTCTTGCAGCGTCTGGCTCAACACCAGCGCACCCGTGTAGCCATAGGTGACGCTTTCGGGGGTCAGGTGATTCGCGCCCAGTCCCGGGAACCCCAGGAAGTACTGATTGCCGGCAGTCTTTA
>JBEKYO010000338.1:0-2627 GCA_049510875.1 Steroidobacteraceae bacterium | reverse complement strand
ATAAAGATTGGTTTGAGATTCACTCTTTAGTCTTTTGTACTCTTAGGCTGTTGGAGGAATGCGTTGATAGAAGTTGAAAACCTCACCAAGACTTACGGCGAAAGAACCGCGGTCGATCACGTTTCCTTTGCCGTGAACAAAGGCGAAATTCTGGGATTTCTGGGGCCAAACGGCGCAGGGAAGACGACCACCATGCGCATCCTGACCGGTTTTATGCCGGCCACTTCCGGCACCGCGCGAGTCGCGGGTTTCGACGTCGCCAAGGAGTCCATGGATGTTCGCCGGCACATCGGGTATCTTCCCGAAACTCCGCCGGTGTATCCCGACATGACCATTGAGTCGTATCTGGATTTCGTGGCGCGCATCAAGAATGTTCCGGCCGCGGACCGGGCGCGAAGCGTCACCGACGCGATGCGCAAAACCAATCTGGAAGACCGCCGCAGCGAGCTGATCAAGCGCCTTTCCCGCGGCTACAAGCAGCGCGTGGGAATCGCGCAAGCGCTGGTGCACGACCCGGACGTGATCATTTTGGACGAGCCCACCGTGGGTCTCGATCCCAAGCAGATCATCGAAGTCCGCAATTTGATCAAGGGCCTCGCGGGCAGCCACACGATTATTCTGTCGACGCATATTTTGCCGGAAGTGAGCATGACTTGCGACCGCGTGGTGATCATCAACAAAGGAAAAATCGCCGCGGTCGACACGCCGCAGAATCTTACGTCGCAACTCAAGAGCGGCCAGAAAATCCGGCTGGAAGTACAAGCGCCGGAAGCGGCGATTCGCGGCACACTGACCCAGGTTCCGGGCGTTTCCCAGGTGCAGGTGGAAGCGCTGCCGTCGAGCGATCGTTCCATCGTGACCGTTGAGACCGCGCAGGGCGCGGACATTCGCAGCGAGATTGCCGCAAAAATTATCGGCAGCGGTTGGCGGCTGTTCGAATTGCGCGGCGTCAGCCTGAGCCTCGAGGATATTTTCCTGGAGTTGACCACCGACGATGCCAGTCACGCCCAGCAACCAGTGAATTGAAATCCGCGGCGACGAATTGTCGTTAGTTTTCTAAGGAGTAGCAGAACGATGCAGAGCTTCTACGCCGTTTATCGTAAGGAGATGGGGCATTACTTCGTTTCGCCGGTCGCCTATATTTTTATTGGCGTGTTCCTCTTCCTCGCCGCGTATTTTTTCAATTATTTCCTGACGGTCATGATCCAGCAGTCGTTCAGCATGGAGATGCAGGGCATGCGATTTGGCATGCCTCCGGAAATCGACGTGCCCGGCCAGGTGATGCGCGGCTTTTTCGGGCTGCTTTCCACGCTGGTGCTGTTTTTTACGCCGATTCTGACCATGGGCGTGTATGCCGAAGAACGCAAACGCGGCACCATGGAATTGCTGATGACCTCGCCGGTCACCGAAACCCAGATCGTGCTCGGCAAATTCTTCGCTTCGTTGACGCTTTTCATGCTGATGATGCTGCCCACCGCCGGCTACGTCATTTTCATGTGCCTGCACAGCGACCCGATGCCGCCTTGGCGCATGGTAGCCGCTGGATACGCCGGCGTGCTGCTTTTGGGCGGCTCGTTGATCGCGCTCGGCACATTCATTTCTTCGCTCACCGAAAATCAGCTGATCGCCGCGGTCCTGACCTTCGCCGCGTTTCTTTTCGTGTGGGTGCTGGATCTCGGCAGCAACGCGGACGGCGGGATCGGCGCCGTCGTGCAGTATCTCTCGGTGATTCGCCACTATGACGATTTCACTCGCGGGGTGATCGACACGTCCGCGCTGATCTACTACTTCAGCTTCATCGCACTTTTTATTTTCTTGACCGTCCGCTCGATCGATTCGATGCGTTGGCGCCGCGCGTAGTGGCCGCGCGCAAGTTCATGGAGGATTTTGCAGCATGAAATGGGATCGTAACGAAACCGCCCGGTTCATCGGCACGCTCGCCGTGGCGATGGTGATCGCGGGTTATCTACGCTATTCAATTCAAGGCGAGTTCCTGCCCTTCAGCAAAGGCCTGTTGATTGGCGGCGGAGTGGCGCTGCTGGTTGCCGTCGTCGTCGGCTTTCAGGGCATTATTACTTTTTTCTCGAAACGTTCCGCGCAGCAGGGCGCCAACACTTCGATTCTCGCTATCGCCGTAATCGCGATTCTCGCCGTGGCCAACTTTGTGGGCTATCGCCACCACAAGCGTTTTGACCTGACCACCGAAAAGCTCTACACCCTTTCCGATCAGACCCGCCAAATCGTTTCCGGACTGCAAAAAGATCTGACCGTGGTGCGATTCGACAAGTCGCCCAGCGCGGCGTTCGACGACCTGATGGCGGAATACAAAACGCTCAGCCCGCACTTTAAATACCTAACCGTCGATCCCAATCAAAAGCCCGAAATCGCCAAGGAATACGATGCCAACCGCATGGGCGAAGTGTTTGTGGCTTACGGCGATCGCAAACAACGGGTCGAGGCTGGAGCGCAAGGGGATGTCGCCGAACAGGACCTCACTGGCACAATCCTGAAAATCACGAGTGACAAAGTAAAAACGGTCTGCTTTGTCACCGGACACGGCGAACGGTCGATCGCCGACAGCTCGCAGGAAGGGTTGAGCAGCGCAGACGCTGGGCTGAAAAAAGAAA
>JBEKYO010000337.1:0-2546 GCA_049510875.1 Steroidobacteraceae bacterium | reverse complement strand
TACCGTCCACCCGGGTGCCCCAGCGCTATCCAGCCAGTTCCAACCGGTGTTTGTAATCCCGCTGTAATATTGCACCGTGACTTGGCCCGTTGGCGCATATTGCCAAACCAGATCCGGCGTCCCGTTGCCATCGAAATCCGCCGCCGCCACTACCCGCCAGCCGGCTGGCGCCCCGGCGCTGTTCAGCCACGCCCACCCGATGTCGGTGGCCCCGCCCGATCCGCCATAGTAGTGCACGGTGACCTGATTCGTCGCGTTGTCCTCCCAAATCAGGTCCGGCACGCCATCGCCGTTCATATCGGCCACCGCCACCACCGTCCAGCCGGGAGCCCCCGATTCGTACAACCAATTCCACCCGATGTTCGTGGCCCCACCCAGTCCACCATAGTAGTGCACCGTTACTTGGCCGGTTGGCATGTATTCCCACACCAGATCGGGCACGCCATTGCCATCAAAATCCGCTGCTCCCACCATCACCCAGCCAGTCGGCACGCTGGTATTGTATAACCAATTCCAGCCGATATCGTTGATGTCCGGTGTGCCGTCATAGTAATGCACGGTTACCTGTTGCGTGCTGTTGTCCCTCCATACCAAGTCCTGATAGCCGTCTCCATTGAAATCGCCGATGCCGATCTTGCACTTGTACGTATAGGAGGCCGCCGGCTGGAAGCTGCCGTTCACGTAAGCCGATAGCTGCACGTAGAAGGTTTGGCCGGTGGCGGTACATGGAATGGATCCCACCGTTTGCGATGTTCCTGAAGTAGTACCGGAGAAGATATTCGTACCACCCGAAGTTGTGCCTACGGTCAATTGATACGTTGTGGCGCCGCTCACGGCATTCCACGAGAAGTCCGCCGAACTGTCCGAAAGAGAGCTTCCCGGCAAGGGGCTTCCGATCTCACCAGCCGGAACATCGACCCCCAATGCAAACGCATCGTAGAGCCCGGCGTTGTAAGTCTGCACAGCGCCCGGTGTAGCGGGGAAATTCGTCGCTATGGTCGCGCCGGAAATCAACACCGCCCCAACCGGCGTTACGGCGATATTCTGGCCGAGATTATTGTCCGAGCCGCCAATACAGGTCGACGACAAGAACGTTTGGCCGTTGGGGCTGATCTGGGTCAGGAAGGCGGTAGTGGCTGAAACCATGCCGGCGTAGGCAGTGCCGGGACTGTTAGGCGGCGCCACCAGAGCCAAAATCTGGTTATGCGTCAGGCCGTTGTACGTGAGCTCGCCCCAGTCGTCCTGGTTGGTGCCGCCCGCCGTCGCGGTGGCCATGCCGGCTCCTTCAAATGCTACATAGACGTTATTGCCGGAGTCCACGGCCACCAGCAACGGTGTGCTCACAATCTGCTCCGGGTATCCCAAAGTCGCCTGCGTCCAACTGGAGCCGGCGTTCGTCGTGTAAAACAGGCCATTCCCCGTCGCGGCGTAGATTGTGCTCGTCGAACTGTTCATAGCCAGGCTGGTCACAGCCACAGTCACACTTGAAATCGTCGGTAATCCGGTATTGACCGCACCCCAAACCTTGCCGCCATCGGTTGTCTGATACACGCCGCTCGGGGTGCCCGCGTAGGCTGTCGCCGTATTGGGAACCACAACCACTGTGTAGACGGCTCCTGTCCCTGGCGCCGTCGTCGGGCTGCTCCAGGACGAGCCCGCATTTGTGCTGTAGATCAGGCCACTGCTCGATCCCACATACACCGTCGAAGGGCTGGTTTTGGCGATCGCTATCACGGCCGACGTTCCCACCGCTTGGGCCAGTTGTGTCCAGCTTGTGCCGCTATTCGTAGTCTGATAAAGGTGACCGCTGCCGGCTGCATAAACGGTGGACGGCGTATTTGGGTCCACCGCGATCGCGTCGATCGTGGTGGAGGTGATGCCGCTATTCGCGGACGCCCAGGAGCCGCTCACCAATTTGTAGACTCCCCCGCCGGCGGCGTTAACCGCCCCAGTGCCGGCGTAAAGAGTGGCGCCAGTCGGATCGAACGCCAACGCGGTTACCTGGTCGAAAGGTCCTGCCAGGGTTGTGGGCGACCAATTGGAGCTCGAACCGCTGATAGTGCCTTCCATCAAAGGCGCCGGCCCGCCATTCCGCGCCCCGGAAATCGGATTCGGCGTGGGAAAACCGATGCACTCGGTGGTGCCCGACACGTAGGCATTCCCCGCCGAATCCACGCCGATGCCCGATCCGCGCTCGGGGATAAAGCTGCTGCCCAGTCCGCCAATGTAAGTACCATACACAGGGGGAAGGCTGCCGCTCGAATTCAGCTTGAGAGCGAAGGCGTCGTACAATCCGCCGCCGTAGCTAACTTGCGCCGCGCCCGATGTGATTTGTGGAAAACTCGGGTCGTTCGTCATTCCTGTCACATACACGTCGTTTTGCGAGTCCAGCGCGATGCCGAAGCCTACCGTCTGTAGGGTGCCGGAATTTCCCCACTACGGCTGGCGCGGCGCAGACAAGCTTCTACGGTAATGGCAGCGACCCCAATGCATTCGTGACCGAAGTGGACTCGGCAGGCCTAGCCTTGGTCTACTCCACTTATTTG
>JBEKYO010000336.1:0-2751 GCA_049510875.1 Steroidobacteraceae bacterium | reverse complement strand
AATAGGAGAGCACGCACCAGAAGGTTGGCGGTGTGCTGTCACAATTCGGCAACTAAGTGGGCTTTGACGCCAATTGCGGCGGCGATATGCATCGCGGACGGAAAACTATCGTTCGAGGACTGTGACATGTTGACGTGGTCATTCGGATGTATCGGCCGCTTGCTGCCAAGAGGCGTGCCGGCAAGCTGGCAGCACCGGTTCGAGATGACCTCGTTGACATTCATGTTGAACTGAGTGCCGCTACCGGTCATCCATACGTGCAGCGGAAACATGTCATGATGTTGCCCGGCGAGAATTTCGTCGCATACTTGCGTGATAGCCTGGCAGGCTGACTCGTCAATTCTGCCGCCGGCGCGGTTGGCCGAAGCCGCTGCACGTTTCAATATCGCGTACGCAGAGATCATCTCGCGCGGCATCAGGTCCCGGCCAATACTGAAATGCTCGAGCGAGAGTTGCGTCTGTGCGCCCCAAAGTTTGTCCACGGCCACCGATACGGAACCGAGGCTGTCGGACTCGAGTCGGGTCTGAATCATTGGGCTTCCTCTGGGTAGACGGGTTTAAATGCGCGAGCACGGATCAGCGCGCCGATGTCGTCCGGCCTTGGAACCCCAGCCAGCCCTTGCTCGAAAATACCGGTCGCGATCCGTTCGGCGACATGGAGAGACGCGCTGAGAATGTCCGTTTGAGGCGGATAGATCAGCCCGCTCGCTAGATTCTCGTCACTGACCTGTTCCGCAAGAGCCCGCGCCGCGATGATGAACAGCTCCTCGGTGACCCGTTTTGCCTCGGTCGCGTAAATTGCCATGCCCATAGCCGGGAAGATGTAGACGTTGTTGCCCTGTCCCGGCACGAAGCGTCGCCCGGCGAATTCGACGGGCGGAAAGGGGCTCCCGCTGGCAAAAATGGCCCGGCCGGCCGACCAGCGGTAGACCTCTTCCGCCGTCGCCTCGGATCGGGAGGTAGGATTCGAATACGGGAAGATGATCGGACGTTCGTTGATCGAGGCCATTGTTTCGATCACTTCGCGGGTGAAGAGCTTGGGCACCGCGCTCACGCCGATGATACCAGTCGGCCTCAGCGCCTTGATGGCTTCGACGAATGTGCCGATCGCCGGTTGATTCTTAAGATAGGGCTTTTGAAACTCGGCGATGTCGGTGCGACCGGACACCAGAAGGCCATTGATGTCGAACAGGGCGTTGCGACCTCGAGCGGCCGTGATGTCCAGTCCCTCGTGCGTCATCGCGAGAGCGATCAGCTCAGCGATGCCAGTAGCGGCTGAACCGGCGCCGAGAAACAGAAAACGCTGGTCCACGAGCTTCTGCCCGGTGAGCCTGAGTGCGCCGAGGATGCCGGCGAGCGCTGTGGCAGCGGTGCCCTGGATGTCGTCGTTGAAGGTGCACAGCACGCTCTTGTATTTCTCGAGTATCGGCACCGCGTTGAAATTGGCGAAGTCCTCCCACTGGATGCAGCATTTGGGATAGAGTTGCCGCACGGCCTCGACGAACTCGCCGACGAAGGCGAAGTACTCGCCGCCGCGTACGCGGGGCTGCCTGAGACCGAGATAGAGCGGATCGTCGACCAATTGATGATTGTTGGTGCCGACGTCGAGTACGATCGGGAGCGAGTATTGCGGCGGAACACCCGCGCAGGCCGTATAGAGCGCGAGTTTGCCGAGAGGAATGCCCATGCCGCCGGCGCCGAGATCTCCGAGGCCCAAAATGCGCTCTCCGTCCGTCACGACAATGAAGGGATATACAGGCCCCGTGGCTGACGGAATATGTGTCCAAATTTCTGACACGCCTCACCAACGGTGGGCGTGTAGACGATCGGCATGTAAGTCGCCGGGTCGGACATCAGAACTCGGTAGAAAAGTGTCTCGTTACGCGTCTGCAGATCCGATAGCACGAGATACTTCTGGAGGTCATCGCTCAGTTTGGCGATCTCATCGCGCCTACGCGCCACCTGCAGCTCCACCGTGCTGACAGCAGGTGGCAGCAGCCCTTCGAGACCCAGCTCCCGGCGCTCCGCCGCGGTAAAAGCCGTGCCTTTGTTGAAGCGGGGATCGCGCAGCAGCTCGTAGCCGGTTCGCGCCGGGGCAGTCGTCTGGGTCGTCATGGCATCTCCTTGGTGTCGCCTGTTACCCGGCGCGCGGCTTCGGCACGCGCAGCGCGGGGTCGAAAAAAGACGTCTTTTCTGCGATGCGCACACCCTCGCAACGCGGGTAGGTCAGCTCATCCATCGCCACAAACCCGCCGTCGTGCAACTCGAAGCTGAAGTTCCAGCGGATCACGACCAGATTGCCGTTTGCGAAGATCGGACGGGCGCATTTCGATGTAAGCGAGTTGAGGTGCGACAGGAAGCGGTGTTCGTTCGCCATGTGTAAATCACGTCCGACTCGGGGTTCAGTTTGGTAATCGCGCACCGACAAGTCCTCAGCACAAAAACTCCTCGACTGCTTCTATATGAGGGCTGACTTCCACTCGAGCCACGAGTCGGTTGAGCCTTTCCATGCTCGGCATGATAAAGACCTCGAAAGGAGACATGGCCAGATTCCCCGCGACAGCTGTGCTCTGCACACTCCAAGGGGCTAGACTGATGTAAGGCGTCGTGGGTGGCTTGTCCAAGAAGCTCGCACTGGTACGAATGTGCCGCGCGTTGACAAATCAGGCCCGGGGTTCCGACCCGCCCCGAGACCGACCTAGAGATCGGAACGGGCGGTTGGCTCATGCTCAATCTTCCATCTCGCCGTGT
>JBEKYO010000335.1:0-3007 GCA_049510875.1 Steroidobacteraceae bacterium | reverse complement strand
CCCGACCTCGAGATCGCCGCCCTTCTCCTCGATGGAGATGATGCGGCCGGTCCCCATGATGATGCCCGTGAACATGGTCAAGCCATTCTGGGAGTGAGCACCAACCGCAGATCGTTCTCGATCAGCCGTTGATCGCGAAACTCGAACCGCGGCAGCGGCTGCGCCATATTCGAACCGCCGAGCGCAGCGAGCGGCGCCGCGTCGGCGCCGAGAAAGTGCGGCGCGACGTACAGAATCAGTTCATCGACCAGGCCGGCCTCCAAGAATCCCGCCGCCAGGCGCGGTCCGCACTCGACCAGCAGTTCGTTGATCTCGAGCGCTGCCAGGCGTTCGAGCACGGCCAGGAGGTTGAGGCCCCGCGCGGCGCGGCGCACGCGCTCGATGGGAACCGGCGTGGCGGGGCGGTCCGGCGCGTCATTGGCGGTGAAAATGAGCGCATTGCCCGCGGCGAAGATCTTCGCGTCCGGAGCGCACGTGCGCTGTGGGTCGAGCACGATGCGCACGGGCTGCCGCACCCACGGACCGTACGCCACGCGCACGTCCAACCGCGGATCGTCCACGCGCACCGTGCCTGCACCGGTCAGGACCGCGGAGCTGCGCGCACGCCACGCCTGCACATCGGCGCGCGACGCCTCCCCCGAGATCCACGCCTTGCCGCCGCCGGCGGGCGCCGTGCGCGCATCGAGACTCATGGCCATCTTCAGGCGCACCAAGGGGCGACCCCGCTCGAAGCGCGAGAAGAACCCGGCATTGAGCGCGCGCGCCTCGCCTGCGAGCGGCCCGACCGTTACGCTGACGCCCGCGGATTCCAGGCGCCGGATCCCCGCGCCCGCCACTTGGGGATTCGGATCCACCGACGCGCACACCACGCGCGCGACCCCCGCCGCGATCAACGCATCGGCGCACGGCGGCGTGCGTCCCGTATGGCTGCAAGGCTCGAGAGTCACGTAGGCGGTGGCGCCCGGCGCCTGCCCCCCGGCGGCGCGCAGCGCATTCGCCTCGGCGTGCGGCTCGCCGGCGCGCACGTGCCAGCCCTCGCCGATCACCCGCCCTTCGCGCACCAGCACGCAGCCCACGCGCGGATTCGGATCCGCCGTGTTCAAGCCGAGCGCGGCCAGTTCGAGCGCGCGGGCCATGTGCTTCGCCTCGTCCGTCATGAGCGCTCGTCGCCGGGCTCATCGCCCGGCAGCAACGGCAGTTGATCCTTGCTCAGGCTTCGGCGGCGCCGCTGCCGGCGCAATTGGTCGATTTCGGTGCGAAACGCCTCGATGTCCTGAAAGCTGCGGTACACGGACGCGAAGCGCACGTAGCCGACCTCGTCGAGGTGCCGCAGTTCCTCCATCACCATCTCGCCGACGCTGCGCGAGGCGATCTCGCGCTCGCCCAGGCTGCGAAGCTTGTGGCAGATTCTGGCCACGGCCGCTTCGATCGCATCGCGGCCCACCGGACGCTTCTCCAGGGCTCTCTGCATGCCCGCGAGCAGCTTGTTCTCGTTGAACGGCTCGCGGCTGCGGTCGTTCTTGACCACGGTGGGCAGAAGCAATTCCGCGGTCTCGAAAGTCGTGAAGCGCTCCGTGCATTCGAGACATTCGCGGCGGCGGCGGATCTGACGCCCTTCGCCGGCGAGGCGCGAGTCGATGACTTTAGTCTCCGAGTGGCCGCAAAATGGGCAGTGCATGGAGATTACTCAGCCCGGTCCCGATGCGGACCGTGCGGCACTCAAGCATATACGGGGAAACGCCGGCACAGCGCCAGCACCTCGACGGGGAAACGCCGGCACAGCGCCAGCACCTCGCCGCGTACGCGTTCGATCACCGACTCATCGCCGAGGGCATCGAGCACATCGGCAATCCAGTTCGACACCTGGCGCATCTCGGGCTCCTGAAAGCCGCGCGTGGTCGCCGCCGGCGTCCCGATGCGCAGCCCGCTCGTCACCATCGGCGGCCGCGGATCGTTCGGCACCGCGTTCTTGTTCACCGTCATGTGCGCCCGGCCCAGCGCCGCATCCGCATCCTTGCCCGTGATGTTCCGGCTCGACAGATCGAGCAGAAACAGATGATTGTCGGTGCCCCCGGAGACTATCCGGTAGCCGCGCTCCTGCAGCGCCTGGCTCATCGCCCGCGCGTTCGCCACGACCTGGCGCGAATACACCTTGAACTCCGGCTGCAGCGCCTCGGCAAAGGCCACCGCCTTGGCCGCAATCACGTGCATCAGCGGCCCGCCCTGAATGCCCGGAAACACCATGGAGTTGAACTTCTTGTGCAGCTCCGCGTGCGCACGCGCCAAAATCAGCCCCCCGCGCGGCCCGCGCAGCGTCTTGTGCGTCGTGCTCGTCACCACGTCCGCATACGGCACGGGGTTCGGATACACCCCGCTCGCCACCAGCCCCGCCACGTGCGCCATGTCGACCAGAAAATACGCCCCCACCGCATCGGCAATCGCCCGAAATCGCGCATAGTCCAAATAGCGCGAGTAGGCCGAAAATCCCGCCACAATGAGCTTCGGCCGGTGCTCCTGCGCCAGCCGCTCGACTTGCTCATAATCGATCTCGGCCGTGTCCGCCTTGATCCCGTACTGCACCGCGTGGAACAGCTTGCCCGAAAAATTCACCTTCGCCCCATGGGTCAAATGGCCCCCATGATCCAGGCTCATCCCCAAAATCGTATCCCCCGCCTCGAGCAGCGCCAAATACACCGCCGCATTGGCCTGCGACCCGGAGTGCGGCTGCACGTTCGCATACGCCGCCCCAAACAGCTCCCGCGCACGCTCAATCGCCAGCTGCTCCGCTACGTCCACATACTCGCACCCCCCGTAGTAGCGCTTGCCCGGATACCCCTCCGCATACTTGTTCGTCAGCACCGAGCCCTGCGCCTCGAGCACCCGCGGACTGGCATAGTTCTCCGAGGCTATCAGCTCGATGTGATCCTCCTGCCGCCCACGCTCCCCCGCTATCGCCTGCGCCAGGGCGGGATCAAATCCGGCTATCGTCATCGAGGCGGTAAACATG
>JBEKYO010000334.1:0-2768 GCA_049510875.1 Steroidobacteraceae bacterium | reverse complement strand
CCTGGCCGGCCGCGTTGAACGTCACCAGCTGCGCCTTGCCGTCGCCCGAGCGCTCCGGGTTCCAGCCGCAGCAGGCGGTGGTCGCCGATTCGCCTTCGTCGAAGGTGATGACGATGGCGACGCGCTTGGTCGGATCGTTCCAAATCGCCGAGGATTTGATCTTCGTGACGACATTCTGCGCCCAGTAATCCGCGCGCGGGACCACGCCGGGGTTGTGCATGTCGTCGTCCTGGTCGGGGACGATGAAGTTGTAGTTGGCCACGTTCCCGCTCGCAAGGTCAGCCTTCAGCTGATCCACGGTCCATGGCTGGGTGTTGCCGGTCCACCAGGAGGAAATGCTGTTCGCATTGGCATACGCCTGAAGCGCGTTGTCCCAGTCGCCGGCGCTGGTGTAGTTGTCGCCGTTGGTCGCATTGGTATTGCTGGGGTAGGCGTACGGGATCGCATTGCCGTTCACATCGGTGGAGCCATACGCGCCCGACGCGCTGCGGTCGTTGGATGGGAAATCCGGCTGCGCCGCGGCATCCGCATACCACACGGCCGGGTTGTGCTTCACGGCGCGCAGCGAACTGGAATACGCGATGCCATCCGCGCCAACGATGGACGACTCGGTGGGATTGTCGAACCATAGGCCGCCCGTCGCTTGGTTCCACGACGTGGCGCCCGCGATGTTCTGCTGAGTTCCCGCCGGCGTCGGCCACAGCGATCCCTCGTACACGTGCCAGGTCAGGCCCACGGCGTCGATGGCATTCCACAGATTGGGTTTCACCCCCTGCACCGCCGGGTAGGGAAGCGTTTCATCGCCGGTCTGACCCCAGTCATCCGCCCCGCCCATGGCCAGATAGTTGGGTTCGCTCGGATCGCCCGTGGAGAAGTAGTTGTACACCAGGTTGCCCGCGCTCAGGACGCTGTTGATGTAGGGGGCTTTAGCGCTGCCCACCACGCTGCTTTGCGACTCGTTCTCTTCGATGATGACGAAGACATAGTCGTATTGCGGCATGCCCTCGAGGTTATAGGCGTACTCCTGGGCGGCGGGGATGGCGACGGTGTTGAGGTCCGTCCCCGTGCAGCCGTCGGCATTGGTGGGATCGAAGCTTGCAACGTTCGGGCAGTCCAAGTTGCCGCGAAGCTCGCCCACGGTGTCACCCCGATCGACGAACTTCGCCGCCAGCGTGAGGCGTCCCTGGGCAATCACCGATTCCTTCAGGACCGCTGCCTGGTCCGAGGTGTTCGTGATCTGGGTGGGCGGCAGCAGCAAGTTTGCGGTGTTGGACACACCAATGCGCTGAGCCAGGGTAGCGACGGCTTGCGCAAAGCTAACGCCCTGGTTCTCGATCGCCAGAGCCACTTCCGTGGAGAGCGGAGTGATGTTGACGGTCGCCGCCAGCAGGGGGTTCTTGGTCGCGGCCTGGATCTGGGCCGCATTGACGCGGAACACATCGCGGCTGGCGATCGGATTGCCGTTGTTCGTGGCGCTGGTGCTGATCTGCGCCACCAAGGGCGCCAGGGTCGAGCTGGACAACTTGAAGCTGCCAGTGGATGAGGTGGTCGTGGAAGGCTCGCCCGCGTCGCAGGCGCCGTTGCCATTGAGGTCAAAGCAAACCGTGGCGCCGGCATACACCGAGGCCACCGTGCTCGAGGGTGAAGAGGCCGCCGCTGTATCGGCAAACACGGGTGGGGTGAAGTACGCGCCGCCGACGACGCCCTCGACGATGGACACGCCGGCGAAGGCGGAGGTGGAACTCACGGCCAGAATGCTGGCGACCGCGGCCGCAACCCCCGAGGGGCGCAGCGTCTTGGAATTGGATTGCATGTTCAGTTCGACTCCCGAATGAATACTGATGAAAACGATGAGTGGGTCGATGAAGGGCGATTCGCTCAGCCGACTCGGCGGCGCAGGCCGAAGCCGAGCAGGCCCAGACTCGAGACCAGGAGCGGCAGAGCCCCCGGCACCGGGACCGGCGTCACATCAGTCAGAGTCCAGCTGCTGGCGACGCCGGGGGAATCGATCGCGAGCTGCGAGCTGTTGCCCTCGGCGGTGCTGAAGGAATCGGTCTGCAGGAAATTGGCCGCCACCGCTTGGTAGATGTTGTTGACCGAATCGTTGAGGTAGGCAAACTCGTAGTCCGGATTGGAGTTCGTCGCCGCATCGACGTCGGAGATCACGAAATTGTTGAGTGCGCCGTTGGCGTAAATCGTCGCCGGCGTGTTGTCCACGAACGCCGCCGCGGTCCTGATGTTGGTCACCGACTGACCGCCGTTGCTGGTGAGGCCATAGAACGAGCCAACGACCTCCTGGCCATCGGCGAACGAGTAGGTGAAATCGAACACATCGGCGCTGGCCACGGCGCTGACGCCTAAGCCCGCAGC
Organism: Steroidobacteraceae bacterium; assembly: GCA_049510875.1. Classification (GTDB taxonomy): domain Bacteria; phylum Pseudomonadota; class Gammaproteobacteria; order Steroidobacterales; family Steroidobacteraceae; genus Bog-1198. The sequence continues at coordinate 398 of JBEKYO010000334.1, read as the reverse complement.
GACCATCACTGCCTTGACGAAAGAGTTCATTGGTTGGGACCTCACTGAATTGATTTTTTGCGTAAGAGATGAACAGAGCCTCGCGCTCACCCGCTGCATCCACGAATGAGACCTGCATTTTTCATTTGCGCGGGCCGCGAACGCAGCATGTTTGTCATGTGTCTCGTCTGCATGAACCTCTCATTAAGGTTTTATATCTGAGCTGCGGTGACTACATGGCAGTGCTCGGACCACATGCGAACGTACTGCGTCAGTACTCAGCGTCAACTACGGAGGTGAGACGAACGCCGATGAACTTGCAAGACAGCACTGCAACGGCGGCGACATATAGATCGCATAACATGCGGACATGGCGATCGTCATCAACGTGTCCAGCGGCCTTCGCCGCTGGATCATCG
>JBEKYO010000333.1:0-2506 GCA_049510875.1 Steroidobacteraceae bacterium | reverse complement strand
TTCTCGATGCGCATCTGGTTGGATCCCGAGAAGATCGCGAGCCGCGGTCTCACGGCCGACGATGTCGTGAAGGCCATCCGGGAGCAAAACATCCAGGTGGCGGCGGGCCAGCTCGGCGCGCCGCCGCTGCCGAGCGCGACCGAGTTTCAGGTGGCCATCAACGCCAAGGGGCGCCTCACCACCGAGGATGACTTTCGCAGTCTCATCGTCAAGACGGGTGCCTCCGGTCAGGTCACGCGCCTCAAAGATGTGGCGCGCGTCGAACTCGGCGCCGACACCTACGCGCTGCGCGCTCTGCTCGACAACAAAGCCGCGGCGGCGATTCCGATTTTTCAACGCCCGGGCAGCAACGCGATCGCGATCTCCGAACACGTGCGCGCCAAAATGCAGGAATTGAAGCGCGACTTCCCGCAAGGCGTCTACTATCAAATCGTCTACGACCCGACCGTGTTCGTGCGCGGCTCCATTCACGCCGTCGTGCACACGCTATTCGAGGCCATATTGCTGGTGGTGCTGGTCGTCATCGTCTTCTTGCAGACCTGGCGCGCGTCGGTCATCCCGCTGATCGCGGTGCCGGTGTCGCTGGTGGGAACCTTTGCCGTCATGCATCTGTTCGGGTTCAGCCTGAATGCGCTGTCGCTCTTCGGGCTCGTGCTCGCCATCGGCATCGTCGTGGACGATGCGATCGTGGTGGTCGAAAACGTCGAACGCAATATTGCCACCGGCTTGTCGCCGATCGATGCCACGCGGCAGGCCATGCGTGAGGTCACCGGTCCCATTATCGCGACGGCGCTGGTGCTGTGCGCGGTGTTCGTGCCGACCGCATTCATCAGCGGCCTGACCGGCCAGTTCTACAAGCAGTTTGCGCTGACGATCGCCATCAGCACGGTCATCTCGGCCTTCAACTCGCTCACGCTGTCGCCGGCGCTTTCCGCGCTGTTGCTGAAGGAACATGGCGCGGAGCCGGACCGGCTGACGCGTCTCCTCAATCGCTTGCTCGGCGGTTTCTTCGGTCCCTTCAACCGCTTCTTTGCGCGCTTCTCGGCGGGTTACGTCGGCGTGGTCGGCCGGGTGGTGCGCGCGGCGGGCGTCGCGCTCTTTATCTATGCCGGGCTGATCGGGCTCACCTACTTGGGCTTCGCGCGCACGCCGACCGGCTTCGTGCCGCCGCAGGACAAGCAGTACCTCGTGGGATTCGCCCAGCTGCCGGATGCGGCGACGCTCGATCGCACCGAGGCGGTGATCCGGCGCATGGGCGAGGTGGCCCTCAAGCAGCCGGGCGTCGAGCACGCGGTGGCCTTCCCGGGCCTCAACATCAACGGGTTCACCAACAGCCCCAATTCCGGCATTGTGTTCGTCACCCTCAAGCCCTTCGATCAGCGCACCTCGAAGGATCTGTCCGCCGGCGCGATCGCCATGGCGCTCAATCAACAGTACGCCAAGATCCAGGAAGCCTACATCGCGGTATTCCCGCCGCCGCCCGTCATGGGGTTGGGCACCATCGGCGGCTTTCGCATGCAAGTGGAGGACCGCGGCGGGTTGGGCTTCGAGGAGCTCTACAAGCAGACCCAAAACCTGATGGCCAAGGGCAATCAGACCCCGGCATTGCAGGGCCTGTTCTCCAGCTTCCAGGTGAACGTGCCGCAGGTGGACGCCGACGTCGATCGCGAGAAGGCCGAGTCCCAGGGCGTGTCCGTGCAGGATTTGTTCGACACCATGCAGGTGTACTTGGGCTCACTCTACGTCAATGACTTCAACGCCTTCGGTCGAACCTACCCGGTGACGGCGCAGGCCGAACCGCAGTTCCGATTGCAGGCGGAGGACGTGGTCAGACTCAAGACCCGCAACGCCGCGGGCGACATGATCCCGCTGGGGTCGTTCGTGACCGTCAAGCGCTCCTCCGGTCCCGACCGCGTCATGCACTACAATTCCTATCCCACGGCCGAGATCAACGGCGGTCCATCGGTGGGCTTCAGCTCCGGCCAGGCGCAAGCGGCGATGGAGCGGCTCGCGCGGCAGGAACTGCCCAACGGCATGAGCTTCGAGTGGACGGAGCTCACCTACCAACAGATCATTGCCGGCAACACCGCGGTGCTCATCTTCCCGCTCGTGGTGCTGCTCGTGTTCCTCGTGCTCGCGGCGCAGTACGAGAGCCTGAGCCTGCCGCTCGCGGTCATCCTCATCATGCCCATGGTGCTGTTATCGGCCATCACGGGCGTTGAACTCACGCACGGCGACAGCAATATTTTCACGCAGATTGGATTGATTGTGCTCGTCGGGCTCGCCAGCAAGAACGCGATCCTGATCGTCGAGTTCGCGCGGGACCGGGAACTCGAGGGTGTGTCGCCTCTGCAAGCGGCGCTCGATGCCGCGCGGCTGCGGCTTCGGCCGATCCTGATGACTTCACTGGCCTTCATCATGGGCGTGGTACCGCTCGTCACCTCCACCGGCGCGGGCGCAGAGATGCGTCATGCGATGGGTATTGCCGTGTTCTCCGGGATGCTGG
>JBEKYO010000332.1:0-2560 GCA_049510875.1 Steroidobacteraceae bacterium | reverse complement strand
GTGTGGTTGCTCAAGCGCTATCTGTACAAGCCCATTCTGAACGCCATCGATGCCCGCGAAAAGCGCATTGCGGCGGAATCGGCCGCGGCCGGTGCTCGAGAGGCCCAAGCGCGCAAGGCGCAAGATGAATTTGAGGAGAAAAATAAGCAATTCGACCAAGATCGCGGCGCGTTGATGGCGAAGGCCGCACTCCGGATCAAAGCAGACTACGAGCGCCGATTGGACGACGCCCGCAAGGAGGCGAACGCACTGCTTTCCGAGCAGCGCGCCGCCGCGCGCAACGATGCCGCGGCGCTCATGGATCAGATGATGCGATTGGCAGCCGGCGAAGTCTTTGATGTGGCACGCCGGGCGCTCGGCGATCTCGCATCCGTGACCCTGGAGGAGCGGTTGGGCGAGATATTCACGCGTCGCTTGCGGGAGATGAAACCGGCAGCGAAACAGTTGCTCGACGTTGCGCTAAGAGTGCCGCACGCTGTAGCGGTGGTGCGCAGCCGCTTCTCCTTGGCCACGCAGGAAAAAGCGGCCATACAAAATGCGCTCAACGAAACGTTTGCCGCGGATATCCGCTTGGCGTTCGAGACCGCACCGGACGGCATTTGCGGCATTGAATTGACAGTGGGCGGTCAACGGATCGCTTGGACCATCGCGGAATACTTGGGGGCGCTCGAAGAGAAGGCGCAGGCCCTCATAAGCACCCAAATCAAGCCATCAGGCGCCGTGCCTAAGCTCGACAATGCCGCGACAACCATATCGATGCCACCCGTCATTGCGCCTCGATCCGCGCCGGCGGCGGCAGGCCCCGATGCCGATGTCCACGCCTTGGCGTCTTGAGCATGGCGCCCAGCCCCGGACATTTCGCCCTTGAACGCACATTTGCGGCGCTCCGGGAAGCCCGAGAGTCATTCGTACCCGAACTTGTGCCGCATGAGGTGGGGCTGGTTATCCGCGTGTCCACCGGGATCGCGGCCGTTTCGGGGCTACCGGGGCTGGGATTCGAGGAATTGGTGCGATTTCCCAGCGGCACGTACGGCATCGCCTTCAACATCGATGAAACGGAAGTCGGCGTCATTCTTCTCGGGGACTGCCAAACGGTTCAAGTCGGGGATGAGGTCGCTCGGACCGGTCGTGTCATGGACGTGACTGTCGGCGAGGAACTGCTCGGACGAGTGATTGATCCGCTCGGTAAACCGCTCGATGACCGGGGCGCCCTCCTGGGGACGGAACGACGCCCTGTCGAGCGTCCGGCCCCACCCATCATGGATCGGGCCGCCGTGGTTGTCCCGCTACAGACGGGCCTGACCGTCGTCGATGCGATGATCCCGATAGGCCGCGGGCAGCGCGAATTGATTCTCGGCGATCGGCAAACAGGCAAAACCGCGATAGCCATTGACGCAATCTTGAACCAGCGCGGCAAGAACGTGACCTGTGTCTACTGCGCCATAGGTCAAAGAGCATCCGCCGTCGCCAAGGTCGTGGCCCAATTGCGCAGCAGCGGCGCCATGGATTACTGCATTGTCGTAGTGGCCGAAGGCAACGAAGCGCCCGGTCTTGGCTATATCGCGCCGTACGCTGCCACGAGCATCGCGGAGTTCTTCATGGAAGCGGGGCGTGACGTGCTGATTGTCTACGATGATCTCACCCATCACGCGCGAAGCTACCGTGAACTCTCGCTGCTGCAGCGCCGGCCACCGGGTCGGGAGGCGTTTCCGGGCGACATCTTTTACATTCATTCTCGCCTGCTGGAACGGTCGACGCATTTGTCCGCGGACCGCGGCGGCGGCTCATTGACCGCCCTGCCGATCATAGAGACCGAAGCACAGGATATCTCAGCCTATATTCCGACGAATCTGATCTCGATCACGGATGGTCAAATCTATCTATCGCCCACCTTATTCGAACTGGGAGTATTGCCCGCGGTCGATGTCGGCCAGTCTGTATCCCGCGTTGGGGGCGCGGCACAACGCGCGGCCTATCGTGCCGTTGCCGGCGACCTCAAGCTCTCCTACTCCCAGTTTGAGGAACTGGAATCATTCTCGCGATTTGGTACTCGGCTGGATGACTCGACACGAAAGATCATCGAGCATGGACGACGCATCCGCGAATGCCTCAAGCAACCCGAGTCCCGGCCGCTGTCGCTGACCGATCAGTTGGCGGTGTTGCTGGCATTGGCGGCCGGCCTATTCGACCCGATTCCACTGGGCAGCATATCCGACGCCGAGCATGCGCTATGTCAGGCGACGACCGGCCTTGCCGCAGAGGTCGTTGACCGACTGACCTCGGCATCTCACTTGAGCGACATCGATAGGATAGCCGTCCTGGACATTGCCAAGTTGGCGCTGGCACCGTTTCACTGCGTTGCCCCGGTGAGGCCCAAGGCGCAGGTTGCGTCATGAGTCGCGGCTCAGAAGCTCTCAGTCGAAAGATGAACGGCGCGAAGGATCTTTCTGCGCTGGTCCGCTCGATGAAGGCGCTCGCCGCGTCGAGCATCGCGCAATACGAACGCTCGGTCGAGTCCCTCCAAGACTACGCCCGCACCGCAGAGCTCGGACTGTCCGTG
>JBEKYO010000331.1:0-2607 GCA_049510875.1 Steroidobacteraceae bacterium | reverse complement strand
CTTGTGCCCGTTGGAAGTCTCGCCTTTCTGCTTCCGCCGCAAAGCGCCCTGTTTCTCGCCGCAGTAACCATCATCGCCGTGCTGGCGCACACGATTTGGCAGCAGCTCACGGGCCACATCGACATGAATGCCTACGCCACGGCGGGCCTGCTGGGAGTGGTGCTGTTCACAATCGCGGCGGCCGCCAGCTTCGTCGCCACCAGCATGCAGCAAAGCGAAGCCCTGGTCCGGCAAAAGGACCTGGACCTCGCGAACCTCGCCGAGTTGTCGCAGTACATCGTGCAGCATCTGCGCGAGAGCCTCCTGGTCGTGGATGCCGCCGACCGGATTCGTCTCATCAACGAATCCGCCGCCGAGATTCTGGGCGACGAGCATGCCGTGCCCGGCGCCTTGGTGGGCGAGGTCTCGCCGCGGTTGCTGTACTCGCTGAGCACGTGGCGGCACAGCGAGCGCGCCGAGGCCGCACCCTCGAGTTTCGTGGCGGCCGACGGCGCCCGGCTGATCCAGCCGCATTTCGCCCCGCTGGGCGGCGTCGCGCCCGGCCCCACGCTTATTTTCCTGGAGGACACCAGCCTCATGGCCGAACGCGTGCAGCAGAGCAAGCTGGCGGCGCTCGGACGCCTGTCCGCCAGCATCGCGCACGAAATACGCAATCCCGTGGGCGCCATGAGCCATGCCGGGCAGCTGCTGGCGGAGAGTCCGGTCATGGGTGCCGACGAGCGCCGCCTGACCGACATCATTCGCAACAACTCCGAACGGGTCAGCACCATCATCAACAACGTCCTGCAACTCTCGCGGCGCGAGGCCACGAAGCCGACGCGCTTCATGCTGGGGGATTGGCTCGAGGATTTCCTCGAGGAGTTTTGCGACACCATGCAGGTGCCGATGACGCGGATCGCCGTGCTCGAAGAGGCGCGCAGCCTCGAGGTGCGAATCGACCCCACGCACTTGCATCAAGTGGTGTGGAACTTGTGCGACAACGCCCTCAAGTACGGCGAACTGCGCAACGACATCAGCCTGGAAATCAAGATGAGTCGCCTGATTCCAAGCAATCGCCCCTGTCTCGAAGTCGCCGATCGCGGTCCCGGCATCGACGCCAAGGCGGTCGAACGCATTTTCGAGCCGTTCTTCACCGGCCGCAAAGGGGGCACCGGGCTCGGACTGTTCATCGCCCGCGAACTGTGCCAGCTGAACCGCGCGGTGCTGCTCTACGAGCCGCGCGGCGGCGACGGCAGCATCTTCCGGATCGTGTTCAGTGACCCGCAGCGCTGGGAGGAATAGCGCAGTGCACCGCTTCCAAACGCTACAATAGCGCCATGCCCAAGCCCGCCGTATTGGTCGTCGACGACGAACCGGATCTGTGTGAGCTGCTGTCCATCACGCTGCAGCGGATGAATCTCGATCCGCGCACCGCCGGCACCGTGGGCGCCGCGCAGCGCCTGCTCAAAACCGAGCACTACGACCTGTGCTTGACGGACATGCAGTTGCCGGACGGCGACGGATTGGAGCTCGTCAAGTGGATACAGCAGTACTCTCCGAGCGTGCCGGTCGCGGTCATTACGGCGCATGGCAACATGGAAACCGCCGTCAGGGCGCTCAAGTTGGGCGCCTTCGATTTCGTGTCGAAACCGCTCGATTTGGCGGGGTTGCGCAAACTGGTGGCCGCCGCCATCAAGTTGTCGGAGGATCACGACTCCGATACCACCGTCTCGGGACCGCGGCTGCTCGGCGCCTCCTCGTCCATGCAGACCCTGCGCGAGATGATCGGCAGGGTCGCGCGCAGCCAGGCGCCGGTGCACATCTCGGGTGAATCGGGAACGGGAAAAGAGCTGGTTGCCAAGCTGATCCACGAGTCCGGACCGCGCCGAGATGGACCTTTCGTGCCGGTCAATTGCGGGGCCATACCAACCGAACTCATGGAAAGCGAGCTCTTCGGTCATAAGCGCGGTAGCTTCACCGGCGCGGTGAGCGACAAGAAGGGTCTCATCCAATCGGCCGAGGGCGGCACGCTGTTCCTGGACGAAATCGCCGATCTGCCGCTGCACATGCAGGTCAAACTTCTGCGCGTGATCCAGGAAAAGGCGGTTCGGCCGGTCGGCGAACAACTGGAGGTCGGGGTCGACGTGCGCATATTGTCGGCCACGCACAAAAATCTCTCGCAGCTCGTCGCCGAAGGCGCGTTTCGCGAGGACCTGTTCTACCGCGTGAACGTCATCGAGCTGCGGGTCCCATCGCTGCGCGAACGTCCCGAGGACGTGCCGGAACTGGCCGAGGCCATCCTGCGCCGGCTGGGGCGGCGCATGAAGGTTGCGCCGCCGATGCTCGGCAAGGATGCGTTGAAAGCGCTCGAGAGCTATGCGTTTCCGGGCAACGTGCGTGAGTTGGAGAACATCCTGGAGCGCGCCATTACGTTGAGCACCACGGGCGAGGTGAGCGCCGACGAGATCCAATTGCGGCCCACACCGGCCCAGGCGGCCGCAAGCGCCGCTGCCGAAGCACCCGCGGCGAATGGAGCCGCGCTCGGGGATCATCTGGAGGACATCGAGCGTGAAGCCATCGTCAAGGCGCTCGAGCAGACGCGCTACAACAAGACGGCGGCCGCCAAGG
>JBEKYO010000330.1:0-2613 GCA_049510875.1 Steroidobacteraceae bacterium | reverse complement strand
AGAATCAGGCGCTCAAAGGATGGTTCGAATACTAGGCGCACGAGGTATTAATGCTCGCGCCGCGATACCGATATGAAAGTGCGGAGCTTTTCGGCGCCGGCACGCGAAGTGCGGCCCGCTTGCTGCGCAGGTCGCCTCCCTTTCCCCTGACACCGCTATGACCGCCTATAGAGGACAATGATAAACGCCGCGGGTCGCGTCGCGATCTTGGGAGGTGTGCGGATTCCTTTCGCGCGCCAGAACACGAATTACGCCGCCGTCAGCAATTTCGATATGCTCACCGCAACTTTGAAAGGCGTGGTCGAGCGCTTCGGATTGGAGGGCCGGCGACTGGGCGAAGTCGCAGCGGGTGCCGTCCTTAAACACACGCGCGACTTCAATCTGACGCGCGATGCAAGTCTAGCGAGCGGGCTCGCTCCAGAGACTCCCGCGTATGATGTGCAACAGGCCTGCGCCACCTCGCTGGAAAGTGCAATCCTCGTCGGCAACAAGATAGCGTTGGACCAAGTCGAAGTCGGCATTGCCGGTGGAGTAGATTCCGCTTCCGATGCACCCGTTGCCATTAGCGAGCAGTTACGCCGACTGGTTTTGGTTCGCAATCGCGCCAAGGGAAGTTTGGCGCGATTGCGTGTGCTGTCCCGGCTTCGGCCTTCCATGCTCATCCCCTCGGTGCCCAACGTCAATGAACGGCGAACCGGGCTTTCCATGGGAGAGCATTGCGAACAAATGGTCCGCCACTGGCACATATCCCGTGCGGCCCAGGATGAACTGGGCCTCGCGAGCCATACCCGCGGTTTGCAGGCTTACGCCGACGGCTTCTACCAGGGTCTGGTGATTCCCTACCTAGGGCTGACGCGGGACAACAACCTGCGCGCCGACACCTCGCTCGAGAAGCTGGCACAGCTGCCGCCAGTGTTCGATCGAACGTCAGGGTTGGGCACGCTCACCGCGGGCAATTCGACGCCGCTCACCGATGGCGCTGCCGCCGTGTTGCTCTCTTCCGAAAGATGGGCCCTTGCCAACCATCAAACGCCGGAGGCATGGTTCGTGGACGCGGAGACTGCCGCCGTGGACTACTTCGGTCCAAGTGCGGAAGGTCTACTGATGGCGCCGGCCTATGCCGTGCCGCGATTGCTTGATCGCAATGACCTGACGCTGCAGGAGTTTGACTACTACCAAATCCACGAGGCGTTCGCCGGCCAGGTACTCTGCACGCTGGCGGTCTGGGAAAGTGATGACTTTTGTCGCCGCACTCTGGGACGTTCGGCCGCGCTCGGGGTCGTCGACCGGGCGCGGCTCAATATCAACGGTGGATCAGTAGGACTCGGTCATCCGTTCGCTGCCACAGGCGCCCAAATCTTGGGCGGGGCGGCGAAGCAACTCGCGCTACATCGACAGCGAACCGGCCGAGCCGGTCGGACTTTGGTCTCCATTTGTGCGGCGGGTGGGCTCGGCGTCACCGCCATTCTGGAGTCTGCATAATTATGGTGCGTCTACTGCTACTCGGATCATCCGGCGTGGTGGGCAGCGCAGTGCTGCAGCTTGCGCTCGAACACCAAGAAGTGGCTACCGTAATCGCCCCAACTCGCAATGCCCTACCATCGCACGGCAAACTCATCAATCCGGTGACCGCAGAGCTTGAATCGTTGCTGCCACAAGCGATCGAGTCGTGGTCGATTGATGCCGTTATTTGCGCGCTCGGCACGACAATGAAAAAAGCCGGCTCACAGAAAGCATTCTATCGGGTGGATCATGACCTTCCCGTTGTGTTTGCTCGGGCGGCCCGACAGCGCGGCGCGGAGGCGTTCGCGCTGGTATCCGCCATCGGGGCTTCTTCGTCCTCCCGATTTTTTTATCCGAGGACCAAGGGGGAAACGGAGACTGGCGTCGAAAGCGTGGGCTTTAAGTCCCTGACGATCTTGCGCCCGATGATCATTGAAGGCGAGCGAGGGGAATTTCGCCTGCGTGAAAGCATCTTCTTGCGCATGGTTCAGATTTTTGGGCCAATCTTGCCGCGACGACTTCGGGCCAATCCGGCTTCGACGATCGCCCGAGTGGCCCTTGATGCGGTGGTCAATCCCCGACCGGGTGTACACGTGGTCGTTACCCAAGAGCTTACGGCCGAGGCTGATCGATGACGGCCATGCAAGCTCCGTTCCGGCCTAACCCTCGGTCCCTCAGCTACAACGACCGCAGGGAAGCCTTTCAAGACTATGTCTTCACTTGACTGGAATAAGGTTTTCGAATTTTCGTGGCGAATCCTGGTATTCATCGTAACGATTGCCATTATCGTGATCGTTACGACCAACTGGAATCGCTGGGAGGGCGGGGCAGGCTGGCAACGAACCAATGATGCCTATCTTGAGTCCGACCTAACGCCGGTGACCTCGAAAGTGGCGGGGTATCTGCGAGAGCTGCCGATCGAGGATTACGAGCGCGTGCACAAAGGCCAGGTGTTGGCGCAGCTGATCGATGACGATTACCGCGCGGCTGTTGCGCAAGCGTCTGCGAGCATCGCTTCGGCGACGGCGCAAGGGCGCACGCTGAGGGCGCAACGAGAACTGCAACTCTCGAACATTGAGGCCGCACATGCGGTCATGGCAGCCACCAGTG
>JBEKYO010000329.1:0-2622 GCA_049510875.1 Steroidobacteraceae bacterium | reverse complement strand
AAAGGACCCCGATGGGAACGGTATAACGATTTATACCAGCCACTCAATTTACTGACTCGCCATTGATTGCAGCGCAGGCGCCCGCGTCACGGGATGCCGTAAGGGCGCAGCCGTTCGGCCTGCCGTAAAGCCGACATTGACCACGGACCGCTTCGGTTAAGGGTTGTCCGACACCTGCCGGTGCGCGCTGAGCTGTCCAAAGCCGGTGAGGCTTGGGGGCAGGTGTTGGACAAGCCTCCAGGGAGGAAACCGCGGGGACGTGCTGATACCGATCAGTAGAGTCGCGGATCTATGGGGATTTGAACGTCGGCAGAAGCCGGTGAGGTGAAGATCGTCGGGGCTGCGTGACCGATGTGTGTCGCTGGCGAGCTAAGCACGAGGCGGCACCGTGCGTTCAAGAGGCGATTGTCGTGCCGACAATGGAACGTTTTGCAGAACGAAGCCACGGGGGTTCGCGACGGCCTCGTTGAGAAAGATGCCGCCGGTGAAGTTTCGTTGATTGACGCGATGTCGATCATGGTGCGGGCGAAGAACCTGGCGGTCCGCGGATGTGCTGAGCACGCGCGAAGGTCTCGATGACGAGCATTGGCGCGCCGCAGTGTCGGCACACGAAGGTGGGCCTGAGGCGGCCGTGATCGGCGCTGCCATCGCCGGGGTCAGCGGGAGGTGTTGGCGCCGGCTGATGCAGAAGATCGCGGGCGGTGGCGATGTCGCGCTGGCGGTTGGCGTTGGCGAGCAAGCCGTAATGGCGGATGCGGTGGAAGCCGGAGGGCAGCACGTGCAGCAGGAAGCGGCGCATGAACTCTTCGGTGGGCAATGTCATGGTTTTGAAGCGAGTGCGCCCGTGTTCGCGATAGTCCTTCCAGCGGAACGTGACGCCGCGATCGTCCAATGCCACAAGCCGTGAGTTGGAGATCGCCACTCGATGGGTGTAGCGGGACAGATAGGCGAGAACCTGCTCAGGTCCTGCGAACGGGCGCTTGGCGTAGACCACCCACTCGCATTGGCGCAGCGGCATGAGCCAGTCGGCAAAGGCCTCGGCGTCGGCCAAATCGATGTGCTCGCCGAAGAACTTGAGCTGACCGCCCCGATGGGCGTTCTCGAGTTCTTCGAGGAAGCGGCGCCGGAACAGCCGCGAGAGCACCCGGACCGAGAGGAAGAACCCTGGCTTGCAGGGCACCCACCGATCGGTGTCCGGCGCGAGACCGCCGCCGGGCACGATGCCGTGCACATGCGGATGGTGAGTCAGCGCCGAGCCCCACGTGTGCAGCACCAGAGTCGTGCCGATCCGAGCACCCAAGTGCTTCGGATCGGCGGCGATCGTGCGCAGCGTCTCGGCGGCGATGTCGAACAACAGTCCATAGATAATCTCCTTGTTGGTGTAGGCGATGGCGCTGATGGGAGCGGGCAAGGTGAACACCACGTGGTAATACGCCACGGGCAAGAGGTCGGCCTGGCGTGCTTCGAGCCAGCGCTGTGCCGCGCTGCTCTGGCACTTCGGACAGTGCCGGTTGCGGCACGAGTTGTAGGCGATCTGCGGTTCTGCACACGCTGAACAGCGCAGCGCATGGCCGCCGAGCGCGAGGCTGCGGCACTGCTCAATCGCCGACATGACCTTCAACTGGCCGAGGCTGAAGTGCCCCCGCCGGTGCTCTCGCCAAGTCGGCCCGTGGACGCGGAAGATATCCGCGACCTCCAGGGCACTGCGTGGCACGAGCTGACCCTACGTCGGTCGGGAACTCTCCAAGGGGCTTAAGACTTTGCGCAAAGTCTCGGTGGCGACATGGGTATAGAGGGCGGTGGTCTCCAACTTTTTATGTCCAAGCAGCACTTGGATGGTGCGGATATTTTCCCCCTGTTCGAGCAGATGCGTGGCGAACGCGTGGCGCAGCGAATGCATCGAGACGCGCTTGTCGATGCGCGCGGCGAGGGCGGCTTCGTGCACTGCACGGTTCAGCTGCCGTGTACTCATGGAGTCCACCGGATCAAGCCCCGGAAACAAATAGCCGCCCGGGAGGATCTTCCCCTCGGCGTGAGCATGGCGCCACCAGGTGCGCAGCCGCTCCAGCAGGAGTGGGGGCAGCAGCGCGTAGCGATCCTTCTGGCCCTTGCCCTGCTCGACGCGCAAGAGCATGCGCTCACTGTCAATGTCCCCGACTTTGAGCGCGATCACTTCACTGACGCGAAGTCCCGCCCCATACGCAACCGACAACGCGGTCTGATGCTTGAGGTTCTTCGCCGCATCGAGCAAGCGGCTCACTTCCTCGCGACTCAAAATGATCGGCAAGGTGCGGGACATACGCACAGGGTGCATCTTCGCCATCAACTCGGGCTGTCCCAGGGTCGCCTCGAATAAGAACTTCAGTCCCGTGATCGTGGCGTTGAGCGTGATCGCAGAGATCCCCTGATCGACGCAGTGCAGTTGGTAACGGCGCAGCTCCTCGGCCGTGGCCGTATCAGGTGAGCGGCCCAGGAATCGGGTGAAGTGAAGGACCGCGCGAATGTAGGCCTCCCGCGTCTTGGGCGCGAGTTGGCGCATCCGCATCTCCTCGATCATGCGTTGACGCAGTGGTGAAACCTTGCGGGGTGAATCGTTCATGGCTCTGCTCCGGTTGCAAAACG
>JBEKYO010000328.1:0-2692 GCA_049510875.1 Steroidobacteraceae bacterium | reverse complement strand
GTTTGACCGAATTGTATGCCGCGCTGAGCCGCACCAGCCAGCTGATCCTGCGCGTCAGCGACCGAGGCCACCTCTTCGATGAACTGTGCCGAATATGCGTCAGCACCAGCGGGTTGAGTCTTGCCGCGGTTGGCCTTCTGGCTCGCGACGGCTCAAAAATTGAGTTGATCGCCTCGCAAGCGGCGCATGAACGGCACAGGCAGACGCTCACATCGCTGGCGACCACCGATGCCTGGGGTCAACTCGAGGCGGCGCACATCGCGCTGCGCGCCGGGCGGGCGCAAGTGTTCAACCATGCACCGATGTCGGCCGATAATGTTCGAGCGTCGGCGTCCTTTCCGCTGCGTTGCCAGGACGAGGTCGTCGGCGTGCTGTGCATTTTTTCACAGGAAGAGCACTACTTCCAGAACGACATCATTGATCTCATGGAGCAACTGGCGATGGAGGCGTCTTTTGCGTTGGAGAGCCTGCAGCGCGAGGCCGATCGCCGCTATCAAGCAACGATCCTGGCGGACCAGAATCGTATTCTCAATCTGGTCGCCTCGGGGGCGGATCTGCGGGTCGTCTTGTCGACCCTGGCGCAGTTCGTGGAGGCGCAGTCGGTCGGTGGCGTTTGCTCGTTGGTCGCGCTGGACCCAAAAGGTCTGCACTACTCCCTGGGAGTCGCCCCCTCGATGCCGGACGGGTTCGACCACGCGGTCGTCAGCTCCTCGTATGAGGAAGGCGCGGCACCTTGGGCCGAAGCCATCTGGAATCGAGCGCCGGTGGTGGTGGAAAGTCTCGATGATTATGCGCTGGATGCGCTGCTGCGCGATTCTTTGCGTCAGGCCGACCTGCATTCGGTCTGCGCGTGGCCCATCGTCGGGAGCAAGGGCCAGGTACTGGGCGCGCTGTCGCTTTTCAGCCGCCGGAGCGGTAACCCACAACAGCCGAACGCTCATTTGGCCGGCATTTGCACGGACCTCGCCGGCATCGCCATTGAGAGTCGCTGGGCCGCGGATCGAATCCGGCATCTTGCTCACCACGATGACTTGACCGGGCTGCCGAACCGCTTGCTGTTCAATTATCACCTGCCCCGCGCTTTGGCCCGGGCTGAGCGCACCGGAGGCGGCGTAGGAGTGTTGTTCCTCGACCTCGATCGCTTCAAGGTGATCAACGATACGTTGGGACACGGTGCGGGCGATGAGGTGCTTTGTCAGGTTTCGGAGCACCTGCTCGAATGTTTGCGCGCCGCGGACACGCTCGCCCGCGTGGGAGGAGATGAATTTACCGTGCTCGTCGAGCAGTTTGACGATCCCCAGGCGCTCGGTGATATCGCTCAAAAGCTCTTGACGGCCGCAGCCCGGACGCTGACGGTCAGTGGCCAGGAATACCATCTGTCGGGAAGCATCGGCATTGCAATCTATCCAAAGGACGGCGCGGATAGCGCCACGTTGCTGAAGAATGCCGATATCGCAATGTATCGGGCAAAGTCCTCCGGAAGAAACAACTATCAGTTCTACTCGAGCGATATCAACGTACACAGCGTCGAGCGGCTATCGCTTGAAAGCGAGCTGCGCCGCGCGGTGGCACGGCGCGAATTCGAGGTCCACTATCAACCGAAACTCGATATCCCCACGGGCCGGCTCGCGGGAGCGGAGGCTTTGGTCCGGTGGCGGCATCCGCTGCGGGGTATGTTGTTGCCGGGCGAGTTTATCGGCGTCGCCGAGGAGGTCGGTCTGATTAGCTCGATTGGCCGGCTGGTTCTCGATGCCGTCTGCCGAGACGCGAAGCGCTGGCGCGATCAAGGGCTCGCCCAGATTCGCGTTGCCATCAATCTTTCGGCGCAACAATTCGCGGATTCCCGTCTGCTCAAGGATCTGCACGGTGTTCTTCGCGAAACCGGGTGCGATCCGCACGCGTTGGAGTTCGAGATCACCGAAAGTGTCGTAATGACGAATCCGGAAAAGGCCCTGCTGCTGCTCGAACAGATCAAGCAGCACGGCATCACCATCGCAATCGATGATTTTGGCACCGGGCACTCCTCATTGGCTTATCTCAAGCGATTCCCTGTCGATAGCGTCAAAATTGACTACACGTTCGTCCGCGACATTGCCGCCGATCCGAGTGATCTGGCCATTACCAAGGCAATCATCGCGCTCGGACACTCGATGGGAATGAAAGTGGTCGCCGAGGGCGTCGAAACCGCGACTCAATTGGAAATTCTACGGCGCTCTGGGTGCGATGAATTTCAGGGGTTCCTGTTTCGGAGCGCAGTTCCGGCCGCGGAATTCGAGCACCTGCTGAGGGCCGCTTCCGAGGAGGCACCGGCCGCGCGTCAAGGCGGCCCGGTTCTCGCGGCCAATTGACGACAATATGAGGCCCAGCTCGCAACTGCCCAGCACTGGCGCTTGCGCTGAGCGCTCGTAGGAGGCCGCAGCGCCCGGTTCAGACCGCAAGCTTCTGGGGGAGCAGCCGGTCGTACTCGCGTTTGACCACCGCGTAGCACTCACAGCTGCGTTTCTCCAACCCGGCCCGGTCGAGTACGGTGATGTGGCCGCGCGCATAGCGAATCAGTCCTGCTTGCTGCAATTTCGTCGCACCCTCGGTCACGCCTTCGCGACGCACCCCGAGCATGTTGGCGATCAATTCCTGCGTCATCACCAATTCATTGCCCTGCAGGCGGTCCAGGCTGAGCAGCAGCCAGCGGCAG
>JBEKYO010000327.1:0-2724 GCA_049510875.1 Steroidobacteraceae bacterium | reverse complement strand
ACCCAGATCGACGTGGCGCGCCTGAAACTCCTCTGGTGGCGCGAGGAGCTCGACCGGTTGACCGCCGGCGTTCCGCTGCACCCGATCACGCGCTACCTGGCGGAGCTGCCGCAGGCGGCAGCCGCCGATTTTGCGCCGCTCACCCGGTCGGTGGATGCCGCCGCCGATCACCTCGCCGGCGCGCCGTTGGAGCGCGGCGGCGACCTCGAGTCCCACGCCGGCGCGCTGTACGGTGGGCCGCTGCTCGCGGCGGCGCACCTCGGCGGCGTTCGCGGCGACGGATACGGCGCGCAAACCTGCATCGCAGCCTTGGCGGCCGGGCAATACCTGGCCGGGGCCATTGGCGACTACGGGCGCGAGGCCCGCAGCGGACGCATCCCCTTTGCAATCGATGAGCTGCTCGCCGCGGGAATCGGCAACGACGATCTGGTCGCCGGCGAGCCCCCGCCGCGGCTGCAGGTCTATCTGCTGCGATTGCGCCGGCAGGCCGGCGCATATTTCGCGGCGGCCGCGGCCGCCGCCGCGGCACTGGGCCCGGAGGACCGCCCGCCGCTGCGCCATCTGCCGGTGCTTGCGGCGCTCGGCGCGAGGCATTTGAATGACCGGCGCCGCCGCTCGGGCGCGGACTTTCGGCTGGGCGACCTGTATAACGCGTGGAATGCAGCCCGGCGCGCCGCCCTCGCCCGCTAACGATTTGGAGCCTTCATGCCGATCCCCAAACACTTCATGCCGCCCGCCGGGTTGCTGGCCGACCGGGTGATTCTGGTCACCGGCGCGAGCAGCGGCCTCGGCCGCGCCCTGGCCGTCGAGTGCGCGCGCGCCGGCGCCACGGTGATCCTCTCCGGGCGCAGCGGCGCCAAGCTCGAGAGCGTCTACGATGAAATCGAAACGCTCGGGGCACCGCAACCCGCGATCGCCATGCTGGACCTCGAGAAAGCCACCGCGATCGACTACGACGGCTTGGCCGATACCGTCGGCGCGGAATTCGGCAAACTCGACGGTCTCGTGCACAGCGCCGCATTGCTCGGCGATCGCACGCCGCTCGACCAGTACGACGTGCCCACCTGGTGCAAAGTGCTGCACGTGAATCTCACGGCGCCGTTCATACTCACCCAGGTGCTGCTGCCGCACCTGCGAAAATCGCCCGACGCCTCGGTCATCTTCGTCAGCAGCGCCGTGGCGCAGGATCCCGGGCCCTTCTGGGGCGCCTATGCCGTCGCCAAGGCGGGCTTGGAATCGGTGCGCAGCATGCTGGCGCAGGAGCTCGAAGTCGAACCTAACATTCGCGTGAACAGCGTCAATCCCGGCCGCATGCGGACCCGCATGCGCGCCGCCGCCTATCCGGCCGAGGACCCCAATGGCGTGCCGGCCCCGGCGTCCGTCACGGGCGCATTTCTGTACCTGCTGAGCGCACGCGGCCGGGGCATCGCCGGGAAATTTTTGGACGCTCAATGAAAACCCGAGGAGCCAGCATCGTGCGGACAGGATATGCAGTCATGATTGGCGAATTCGTGCTCTTGACGTCGCTGGCGCTGCGCGCCGTCGCAGCGCCCGAACCCAGCAAGGTGAGCGAAGGCGACTACGTCACCGAGAACTTCCGCTTCGCCTCCGGCGAGACGCTGCCCGAGTTGCGGCTGCATTACACGGCGCTCGGCAAGGTGCATCGCAACGCGCATGGGCATGTCGACAACGCGGTGCTCATCCTGCACGGCACGGGCGGCTCGGGTCGCAATTTCATGGCCGACAAGTTCGCCGGCGTGCTCTTCGGCAAGGGCCAGCTGCTCGATGCGGGCCGCTATTACATCATTCTGCCCGACGGCATCGGCCACGGAAAATCCAGCCGGCCGAGCGACGGACTACACGCGCGCTTCCCGCAATATACGTACGAGGACATGGTAAACGCGCAGTACACGCTGGTCACCCAGGGGCTGCAGGTGGATCACTTGCGGCTCGTGATGGGAACCTCCATGGGCTGCATGCACACATGGATGTGGGGCGAGAGCCACGCGGATTTCGTCGACGCGCTGATGCCGCTGGCCTGCCTGCCGGTGCAAATCGCCGGGCGCAACCGCGTATGGCGCGACCTCGTCCTCGAAGCGATTCGCACCGACCCGCAATGGGAGCAAGGCGAATACCGCAGCGAGCCCATCGGTGCGCTGCGGTCCGCGGCGGGCATGCTGCTCATCGCCGGCAGCGCGCCCATCCAGATGCAGACGGCGCTCGCGACGCGGGACGCCGCGGACGAGTTCGTGCGCAAATTTATGGAGGGCGAGCTGGCCGCCTTGGACGCCAACGATCTGCTCTACCAGGTGAACGCATCGCGCGACTACGATCCGTCCGCCTCCCTCGAGAAGATTCTCGCACCGGTGATGTGGGTCAATTCAGCGGATGACTTCATCAACCCGCCGGAGTTGGGGATTGCCGAGCGGGAGATCAAGCGGGTGAAGAACGGCCACTTCGTGCTGTTGCCCGCCTCCGAGCAAACGCACGGCCATGGCACTCACAGCTGGCCCGCCCTCTGGCAGCAATACCTGCGGGAACTGCTCGAGCAGTCGCAGCCCTGAGAACGCTGCGCGCGCCGGCAGGCTATTCCGGCGCCGGCTCTCGGTCCGCAACGCTGCGCGCGCCGGCAGGCTATTCCGGCGCCGGCTCTCGGTCCGCATGGAACGCCGCCTTGGCGGCGTCGACCTCGTTCACCAATGCGTTGCGTTCGCTCGGCAGCAT
>JBEKYO010000326.1:0-2747 GCA_049510875.1 Steroidobacteraceae bacterium | reverse complement strand
AGAAGAGGAACGGGAACAGCACCAGCAGGAGCGCGAAGAGCGTGATCAGGAGGTAGGCGCGTTGGCGGGCCATTGGAACCACTCATGATACCAGCCCTTGAATTGGGCTGCTTATTCGTAACGCAAGGCTACGGTCGGATCCACGCTGGCGGCGCGGCGGGCCGGCAGATAGCTCGCGCCCAGCGCCACCGCTATGAGCAGCGCGGCAATCGCGGCCAGGGTTGCAAGATCCGTGGTACGCACCTCGAAGAGCAGACTCGATAGGAAACGAGTCATCGCCAGCGATGCCGCCAGGCCTGCCGCAAGTCCCGCCGCAGCCAGTAGCGCGGCTTGCCGCAACACCATCGCCAGCACATCACGCCGCTCCGCGCCCAGCGCTTCATGCGGATGCCCATCTCCCGCGTGCGTGACGTGACCGCGCAGGAAACCACGCCGTAAATTCCCACCGCGGCAAGAGCCAGCGCCAGTCCGCTGAAGAGCGCCAGCAGCGCCAAGGTGAATCGGCGCTACGCCAATGAGGATGCCAGGTAGGTCTCCATGCGCGCCACCAGCGAATAGCCGAATGAGAGGTCTTGCGCCTGCGGGATGTAAGCCGCGATGTTGGAGGCAGTGTCCAAGCCGTATTGGCGCACGTCGCCGACGATCCCGACGATGGTGCTCCATGGCTTGGCGTCGTCCCGGCCACCCAACTGGATCTGTTTCCCGATGGGGTCGCGATTTGGGAACTGCTCGCGTGCGCAGGTTTCACTGATGATCGCCACTTGGGGCGCGGCCGCCACGTCCTGACCGGTGAACAAGCGGCCGCGCTTCAGCGGAATGCGCATGACCCGGAAATAATCCGGGCTCACCGAGTATCGATCGGCGCTGGGATCCTCCGAATCGTGCGCCGGACGGCGATCGCGGATGTGAAGGCCGGCGCGGTCGAAGTCCGTGAAGGGAATCATGCTCGTCATTGCCGCCCTCGGGATTCGAATTGCCAGAACTGGTCTGACTCGGGGCAACCGCCTATGTGGAGATGGTAGAATCGGGGCGGCGATGCGTTAGCCGAGGGTGCGGAGGCAAAGAATGAGCAACCTCCTGGAAAAGTTCACTGCGGAACTAAGCCGTAATTTCTTCCTTGCAGAGTACTCGTTTAGTAAGAACCAGTTCCTTGCGTCTTGCGGTCATCAATGCGAGCTAGCTGACCACGTTGTCGCACTCCCGGACGCACTATTCATCTTTCAACTTAAGGAACGCGCGACTAACGCCGCTACAGATCAAGAATCCATTGAGGCGTGGTTTCAGCACAAGGTTATAAAAGGGGTGTGGGCAGATCGCCGATTCACTGAGATTCTTCCGCGAGCAAAAGGACCTTCGCCTGCAAAACCAGCGTGGGCGCACGCATGATCTTCGGGCACATGGGAAACCCGTAATACCAATTCTTGTTTACGCGTCGGGACCGGTTCTGCCCCACGTAGCAGAGGCGAAGAAGCACCACGTTAGTCGGCGGGCGGGCTTCGTCCACGTGATGAACGTGCGCGACTATCGCTACCTCTGTGAGGTTTTGAGTCTGCCGCGCGAGCTCATAGCGTACTTCGATTTCCGTCAAAACCTGCTGCTCCGGAAACCGAGCATGTATTGGCCCGAGGCAAAAATGGCAGCTCAATTTGTCAGCGAAACCGACGAGCCGCTTCCCGAAGAAGAGGTGCGGGAGGTCTTGAGGGCCGCTGCCTATGACACTACCTCATTTGACATCGGGCCAGTCCTCAAGCGGTTCGGCGACAAAGTTACCTATCTCGAGGGCTCGGGAGCAGATCTGGACTACTACAGAATACTGGCGGAGTTCACGCGACTTGATCGGGCTGATATGCGGGGATTCAAGCGGCGTTCAAATGGGGCATCGAGAACGCCGGGCGAGACCACCCAGAAATACCTGCCCGAATGCAATGCACCACGGCTATTGGTTTTGTGGTCATCCCTGGCCATGGCAGTACGCCCCTGAACTCGAAACGGCCCTGACCGAACGCTACCCTTTTCGACCGAAGCCCGAGCCCAGAATCGACGCTACCAACTCGGCCACCCCGGCTAACGCCTCTGAAGCGAGATGACGTATTGGCCGCCCACCTTGACATGTGCCGCACATGCAAATATCCTAAAGACATGTCCGTCATGATACAGTTGCGTCACGTCCCCCACGATCTGCACCGCAAGCTCAAATCGCGCGCCGCGATGGAAGGCCTGTCGCTCTCCGATTACATCATCCGGGAGATCCGGCAACTCGAGGAAAAGCCGACGATGGCTGAGATGAAGGAGAGGCTCGCGCGGCTCAAGCCTGTGCACCTGAAGACGTCCCCGGTGGAAATACTGCGGGCTTCACGAGACGGCCTTGATCGTGATTGACGCGTCGGCGATGCTGGAGGTGCTGCTCGCAACAGACATCGGCGAGCGCGTCAGCGCACGTGTCTTCCGCGAGGACGAGACGCTGCATGCGCCCCACCTATTGGACCTGGAGATCGTCCATGTATTGCGCCGTGGCTGCCTGATCGGAGAACTGCAGCCCGGTCGCGCTGCGCAGGCGCTCGCAGTGTTGAGCGACCTGCGCATGGTCCGCCACCCCCACCAGCCCTATGTCCTGCGCATCTGGCAACTGCGCCACAGTCTCACGGCCTACGACGCCTCGTATGTGGCGCTCGCTGAAGCTCTGGACGCCCCGCTCGTTACGCGCGACGGCCGCATGGCCTCCGCGCACGGGCACCACGCCAAGATCG
>JBEKYO010000325.1:0-2928 GCA_049510875.1 Steroidobacteraceae bacterium | reverse complement strand
GCCCGGCATTGCGGCGGTGGTGTTGACCGTGGGCATGGCGGTCGACGCCAACATCTTGATCTACGAGCGCATTCGCGAAGAATTGCGCAACGGCGTCTCGCCGCGCGCGGCTATCGCGGCGGGATTCGACCGCGCGTTCTCGGCCATCTTCGACTCGAACGTCACCGCCTTCATCGCCGGTGTCGTGCTGCTGTTCCTGGGCGCCGGTGCGGTGCGCGGCTTCGCGACCGTGCTGGTGTTCGGCATCGTGACCTCGGTGTTCACGTCGCTGATGGGCAGCCGTGCGTTGGTGCAGATCATTTACGGCGGCAGACGCAAGGTCGATCGCCTGTCGATTTAACGGCAGACGCCGACCCGAGGTTCGTACATGGAATTTTTTCACAAGGTGACGCGCTTCCCGTTCATGAACACCCGCAAGGTGTGGTACGGGTTGTCGGCCGTGCTGATCGTCGCGTCGCTGACGCTGGTCGGCGTGCGCGGGTTGAATCTCGGCGTCGACTTCACCGGCGGCGTGGTGGTCGAGACGAATTTCCCGCAAGCCCCGAACATCGAGCATCTGCGCACCGCGCTGGCCGCCGCGGGCATCGGCGGCGCCCAGGTGCAGGCCTTCGGCAGCTCGCGCGATATCCTGGTCCGATTGCCGCCCGACCCGAACGCCAAGGGCGACCAGATCGGCGCGCGCATCCTCGAGGTGTTCGGCGGCGTGGACAAGGGCGTGAAGCTGCAGCGCACCGAGGTCGTGGGTCCGCAGGTCGGGCAGGAGTTGTTCGTCAAGGGCGGCTGGGCGCTGTTCGCGACCCTGGTGCTCATCCTCATCTATGTGCTGTTCCGGTTCACGTTCAAGCTGTCGATGGGCGCCATCTTCGCCGTGCTGCACGACCCGATCTGCGTGCTCGGGTTCTTTGCCTTGAGCCAGATGACCTTCGACCTGACCGCGATTTCCGCCATCCTGGCGGTGATCGGCTATTCGCTGAACGACACGGTGATCGTGTTCGACCGGGTGCGCGAGCGCGCACGCGTGTCGCGCAAACTCACCATCGCCCAGGTGATCGACGAGTCGATCAACCAGACCTTGTCGCGAACGTTGATGACGAAGTTGGTGACCTTGCTGGTGGTGGTTGCGCTCCTGGTGTTCGGCGGCGAGACGCTACATGGATTTTCCGCGGCACTGGTGATCGGCATCCTCGCCGGCACCTATTCGTCCATCTACATCTCGGCGGCGCTGGCGCTCGACTTCGGATTGCGCAGCGACGACCTGATGGAGCGCAAGCTCACCAAGCCGGAAGAGGTCGACGGCCTGCCGTAGGAGCCTGTCTGAGTCGAGGAATCCCATGGCGCTGTTGACCGATCCGCAGGCGTGGGTTTCCTTCCTGACGCTTTCGGTGCTCGAGATCGTGCTCGGCGTCGACAACATCATATTGCTCGCGATTCTGGTCGACCGGCTGGCGCCGGCGCAGCGCGCGCGCGGGCGTGTGCTCGGATTGAGTTTCGCCATGCTGACGCGCATCGCACTGTTGTTCTCGGTCGTATGGCTCGCCACGATGCGCCGTGCGTTGTTCACGCTCTACGGCCATCCGATCACCGGGCGCGACCTGATTCTGGCCGCGGGCGGCGTGTTCCTGATCGTCATGAGCATCGCGGAGATCCGCGAGACCATCGCGGGCAGGCCGGCGCAGCCCAGGCGGCGATCGATGAGCAGGCTCTGGCTGGTCATCGCGCAGGTCGCCGTCATCGACATCGTCTTTTCGCTGGATTCCGTGTTCACCGCCGTCGGGCTCGCCAATCGCATCGAGGTGATGATCGCGGCCATCGTTGCCTCGGTTCTGATGATGATGGCGGTCTCCTCGGCGGTCAGCAGCTTCATCGACCGCTACCCCTCCGTCAAGGTGCTGGCACTCGCGTTTCTCGTGGTGGTGGGAGCCGGTTTGATCGCCGAGTCTGCGGACCTTGCCGTGCCGAAAGGCTGCTTGTACTTTGCATTGGCGTTCTCGGCCGCGGTCGAGTGGCTCAACATCCGCCTGCGGCGGCGGATCGACGCCGGGGGCCGGCGTTGACGGGCTCCGGCGGCCCGCCAAAAAACTTGGATGCGGCGCGGGAAAGCCGCTACAGTCGACGCCGTCGCAACCAAATGCCCTGACCTCACGGGAGATTCAATGAACTGGCGCATCAAACCGCTCGACGCGATTCTGGCGAGTGCCGAGAAAAAATCCCTTGCCCGCACGCTCGGCGCGTTTCAGTTGACCATGCTGGGGGTCGGCGCGGTCATCGGGACCGGCATTTTCGTGCTGACCGCCGAGGCCGCGCAGAAGGCGGGTCCGGGAATGATGCTGTCGTTCGTGCTCGCCGGCCTGGTCTGCGCCGTCACCGCGCTGTGTTACGCGGAACTCGCCTCCATGGTGCCGGTGTCCGGTTCCGCCTATACCTATTCCTATGCCGTGCTCGGCGAGCTGATCGCGTGGGTCGTCGGATGGGCGCTCATCCTGGAGTACACCGTGGCGGCGAGCGCGGTCGCGGTCGGATGGTCCAACTACTTCGTGCCGCTGGTGCAGCACAGCTTCGACATCCACATTCCCATTTTTCTGGCGAAGGGCTATTTCGCGGGCGGCTTCGTCAACCTGCCGGCGGTCGGGATCTCGACGCTCATCACGGCGCTCCTGGTGCTCGGCACGCGCGAGAGCGCGACCGTGAACGCCGTCCTGGTGTGCATCAAGGTGGCGGCGCTGGTGTTGTTCATCGCCCTGTCGGTGCCGGTCATCAAAATGGAGAATTTCCATCCGTTCCTGCCGCTCGGCATGCTGGGCGTCGGCGGCGCGGCGGCCTCCATCTTCTTCGCCTACGTCGGCTTCGACGCGGTGTCCACGGCGGCGGAGGAAACGAAGAATCCGCAGCGGAACATGCCGATCGGCCTCATCGGCAGTTTGCTGATCT
>JBEKYO010000324.1:0-3917 GCA_049510875.1 Steroidobacteraceae bacterium | reverse complement strand
CTCGCGGCGGCGTACCTGACCCTGACCGGCAGTGTCGTGAATGAAGTGCTCACCATTGCCTCGACTCGGCTGCAAATCACGACGACCGAGGATCTGATTGCGAGCGACCGCAAGAATCTGGCGCTGACGCAGCGCGAATTTGATGTGGGTATCGTGCCGCGCAGCGATGTGCTCACCGCCGACAGCCAACTGGCCGCCGATCTCACCCAACTGCCCTCGCTGCACAAGCAGCTCGATCAGGCTTATGACCAGCTTGCGGTGCTTGCAGGCCGCGCACCCTCCGAGTGGCAGGTGCAGCCGTTCGACATTGATCAATTCACCCTGCCGCGGGATATGCCTCTGAGCTTGCCCGCCCGGCTGGTGCGGCAGCGGCCGGACGTTCTTGCCGCCGAAACTCAACTTCACGCCGCGAGCGCGGCGATCGGCGTGGCGGTCGCAGAGGAGTTTCCGAACATCAGCTTGTCGGCTTCGATCACTCGAGAGGCCCTGCAGGCGGCCGGACTGTTTCATCAATTCGACACGCTCTGGCAGGGCGCAGGGGCTCTCACCCAGCCGCTCTTCAAGGGCGGAGCGTTACGCGCGCAAGTGCGTGCCGCGCGCGATGCCTTCAAGGCCGAGGCCGCCACCTATCAGGCAGTCGTGCTCGAAGCGCTCGGGCAGGTCGCCGACGATCTCTGGGCCTTGCAGTACGATGCAGAAATCCTCACGGTCGATCGGCACTCGATGGACGTCGCCTTGGAGGCCCTCAAGCTGCAGCAGAAGAGCTACTCGGTGGGAACGACCAATGTGCTGAACTTGATCACGGCGGAACGGGCCTACGCGCAGGCGCGGCTCAGCTACGTGAGCGCCCGAGTCCAGCAGTTCACCGACAGCGCAAGTCTCCTCACCGCGCTGGGCGGAGGATGGTGGAATGATAAGATCGAGGCCGCTGCGCAGTAAGCGTGCGTCTCAGTTCGAGAAGATCAGCGTCCCTGTGTACATTGCATCCACTT
Organism: Steroidobacteraceae bacterium; assembly: GCA_049510875.1. GTDB lineage: Bacteria > Pseudomonadota > Gammaproteobacteria > Steroidobacterales > Steroidobacteraceae > Bog-1198. The sequence goes on along the minus strand of JBEKYO010000324.1, from coordinate 2,925 downwards.
GGATGCCCTCCGAGTCGTAGCAGATCAAGTCGACATATATGTCGCCCGCTTCGACATTAAGCCCGGCCGTGTCGCAATATTCGCCGCTGGTTCCATTGGCCGTCACCATACCTAGGTACGTGTTGAAGGCGAGGTTGCTCGGGTTGGGTAAGGCGAGCGAATACTGGCCCGGCTCCGCACCTCCGAAGCGCTGCGCTGTCAGCGCATCCGGCGGCGACAGCGAGTTGAACTGCCACGCCGTGCTCGGCACATAGTTCTTCTTGGTAGCGTTGTTCGCCCAAGCGTAGGCACCGTTCGCGGTCGCGGAGGGTCCCGCAGCCTCGGTGGTTCCCTCCGTGTATGAGAGGTCGAAATATTCGTCTGCCGCGACATTCGCGGCGTTGACGCAATAGACGTTGACAATCGTTTCCGCGCCACTTGCGGACCAGTCCGCCACTTCGCAACGCGCCGCGTCACCGCCATAGGCCGTGACCTGGACGTTTCCATGCTTATTGAGTCCCGGCAGGTGCGCGCGATACATGCCCGTGCCTTCGTGCTTCACCTTGTTGGTGCCGCCGGTCGAGTTGTAGCTGTAATCCGAGTCCGGCTTGTAGCTCGAGCCGATCGAAATCGTCGGCTTGTTGGCCCACAAGAAGGCGATCGATCCGCTCGCCGGGGCAGTCGTGCGCGCCTGATAGAGCATCGTGAAGTCTTCGGACAGCGCATTGCCGGCGGAATCGAAACAGTCGACATAAGCGGTGACATCAATATTATTGGACGAATACCAGCCGGCGCTCGTGCAGTAATGGCCCGTGCCGTCGGTATTCACGGCGTTTACCTGAATGTCGCTATCGAGACCGTTGCCCAGGCCGGCGAGCGTGACCTCGAAGACGCCGGTTTCGATAATCGCGACGCTGTTTGCTTCCCCGGCGGAATTATAGGATTCCGCGGACGAAAGCTCGCCGCCGAGTGTGCCGACATAGCCGATCGACTGGGCATGGGCTGCGGTTGTTGCGGCGAATGACAGGACAAAGAAGGAAGTCATCAGTGAGCTTATACGCATGGTTCCCTCCTGCGGAGCTACATATTCAGCAATTTCCCCCTAGCTCGCCACATTGGACACTAATTATCTCGAGCATGCAACGCCGTTGAAGCAGGAATTAACGACGGATGATGCCGCAGGCGGCCACATTGGGGGTCGCATGTGGCATGCAATTGACGCGGCATGAGTTTTCCTGCGTTTCAGGCTTGATTTCAGGGCTTGATTGACGCGCTGCACTGGAAGTCCTATATTCGGGAGGCGCATCTGGCGCCGCGATGGGTCTGACTAGCGACGAAAGCGGAACGAATCATGGCTGCCAATATCTTCACAGCAGGCCGCGTTGTTCTCGAATCCCCCAGATTCCGTTTTGCGCTATTCATTGACGATCTCATTGCTCCGCACCTGCTCGACCGCGCTGTTCCGGGAGTTCGCCTCGAAGGCCCCGACATCGCCCTGTCCGGTCGACAGATCTTGCTCAAGGCACTGACTTAACAAGCAGTGGGGCCGTGTGAGCGGCCATTCCCCAACGAAGCCGTAACCGGTCCCATCGATGCTTCGTGCAGCGGGCAATCGGAACATGATCCTTCCTCGAACGAAGGATCGCTCAGGAGCAGAATTATGCGTTTGTCGACCCAAGCCGTGCTGGCGTCATCACGCCGGTATCTCGATCTCATCGGCGGCAAGCCGATGAGCGAGTCCGAAATGCATGCGTTCATCGGGGAAACCGTGGATTCGTACGAGAAGCATGTCAACCGCGGGTTCATCACCTACCGCAAGTCGGTCACCGAGGCGGGCCAGTTTGCGGCGCTCGAATGGGCAGGACACGGCTCCACTGTCACGGACCTGCTCGGGCGGGAATACATCGACTGCCTCGGCGGCTACGGAATCTTCAGCGCGGGCATCAACCATCCGCGCATCGTCAAGGCGGTGAGCGACCAAATGCGCCGCATGGCGCTCAACAGCCAGGAACTGCTCGAACCCTGGCGCGCGGCCCTCGCCAAGTTGATTGCCGACATCACGCCGGGGGAGTTGGGGTGCAGTTTTTTCATCAACAACGGCACCGATGCCGTGGAGGGTGCAATCAAGTTGGCGCGCCTGCACACCGGGCGCAATACGTTCCTGTCTACCTTGGGTGGATTCCACGGAAAATCCATGGGATCGTTGTCACTGATGGGCAAAGCCTCGTTCCGCGAGCCGTTTCGAGGCGGTTTGCAAGATGTCAGATTCGCACCCTATGGCGATGACACTGCGCTGGAGGCCGAATTCGCCAAGGCCGAGGCGGTCGGCACGCCGATCGCGGCATTCGTGGTCGAACCCATTCAGGGCGAAGCCGGCGCGGTGGTACCGCCGCCGGGATACTTGGCACGAGCACGGGCGCTGTGCGACAGATACGGCGCTCTGCTCATCGCGGATGAAATACAAACCGGCATGGGGCGAACCGGCCGGATGTGGGGCGTCGACCACGCCGATGTGGCGCCCGATATCATGTGTCTCGGCAAAGCCATTGGGGGCGGCGTGATGCCGCTGTCCGCGTTCGTTTCAACGCCGCGGATCTGGGAGGCGCTGGTCCCCAATCCCGTCATTCATTCCACCACGTTCGGCGGCAACCCCATCGCATGCGCCGCTGGCATCGCCGCAATCACCGTAACGCTCGAGGAGGATCTTCCCGGTCAAGCCGCTGCCAAGGGCGAGATGTTGATGAAGGAGCTATCGAGCCTGCGCGCCCGTTACCCCGCCATATTGTCCGGCTGCCGCGGCAAGGGACTGCTTATCGGGCTGGAGTTTCCCTCCGACGCGATCGGCTACGAATGTGCCGCGGCGTTGTTTCGCCGCGGTGTGTTGGTCGCGGGAACCTATTCCAAAGCGCGAACCATTCGCATCGAACCCGCACTCGACATTCCGAC
>JBEKYO010000323.1:0-2982 GCA_049510875.1 Steroidobacteraceae bacterium | reverse complement strand
TCCAATCCAAAGGAAGGATGGCGGCTTCGCCTATTCGAAACCCGGTGACGATCATCGTCCTTATCGCCGCGAACCTCAGGTCGTCGACAAAGGTGCGCGGATCCTGCGTCATGACAATGCGGATCAGTTCCCAGAACGCGCGCCGTTCCGGCAATCGCTCCTCCCGCTTTCTGGCTCTCAGCTCGTTGCGCAGTGCTTCCTTTGGCAGGGTGTATTTCGCCCGCGCATGCGCGTTCACATATTGTTGCCGGTCACCAAGCGATGCGTATAGCGGGCCCGAGTCAGTCAAGTGGTGCGCATCGAACACGGTGTTGACGACACCGATGATTAGGTCTCGCAATTTCCCCGATGGCTGGATCGCCGCACCTGTGCGGATCGCCAACCGAATATCATCAGCGTTCAATTGCCAGGGCTCGCTCACGGTACAGGTTGCAAGCACACGCAACGGACGCAAGACTTGGCCGACCACATGAAGTACCGAGTTTCGCCGAAAGAAAAGTTGTTCCGCGGCGGCCGCCTTCATCAAATCCTGCCAGGGTGGGGAGAGGACGCTGCGACGGAGGTTGCCGTCAGCCGAATCGGGCAACTCGTCTTTCAGAAATGCCGATGCTTGCAAGTCAGGCGAGAAGTCGCGTAAATAGTGGTTTGGCGGGGATATCGCCTTGGCTGCCGTTGTGAGATTCCACCCGACGCCATCTGCCGCGACGCCGTCCGTGTTGAGGGGGATTTCCCATTGTAGAGCCCGCTCGGCCGCAAGAGACTTACCCAACTCGATGAAAGCTGAGTAGTGCGGGTTCATCGGTTACCGCCCTCGAGTTCCTCGATGACAACTTTCACTTCGTTTATCGTACGTTGCAGCTGTAGATACGCAGGCGAATTGGCGTCACCGCGGGACGATTGTTGAAACAAGGTCACCACACTTCGAAAATCGCCGAGAACTCGCTCGTGTACCGCCTTGTCGTGAACGGGCATAAACTTCCTGCAACCGTAGCAGCTCGTGATCGGGTTGTAGGGACAGGCAGGTTGGCCCGAAGTGCAACCGCCGATTCCGGAAATGGGCATGCCGTGGGGAACGCCGGCAATCTGCTGATCATCTTTTAGGCGACTCAGTTCATCCGAGGAAATGAACCGATCGTGGGCGATCTTCGCAACCGCTCGATAGATCGTCGACAGGCCGAGCACCTTGTTCACCCGCTCAGCTTGTGTGGAAGATGCGTCGTAGTACACCAACCCGGTTCTGACGTCGGAGTGGCCCATGAACTCTGCGAGCTCCTCGTGGTTGGCGCCGGCATCGACAAGCCGTTGCGCTGCGGCATGTCGCAGATCAGTTGCTACGTGATCACCGCCAATCAGAGACTTCAGTAGCTTCCCAAGACGCTCTTGAGCCTCCTTACTCGATGCAACCCGGAAGAGGCGGTCGGCGCCTTCCACATTTTTCGATTGACGCACGGCTTGCAATACCAAGAATAGTGGTGCCCACTCCTGCTTTATTCTTCGCGTAAGTGGCCTTCTCGTCGCATTGGTTTTCTGCTTTGCCATATGAAAAGTCAAATGGACGGCTGGCCGATCATCATCGGCACCCTTCCAGACTCGCATATTTCGTACAGTTAACTTCGCAATTTGAACCGGGCGCATAGCGAATTGAAATGCGCACAGCAACATGCAGGCGTCGTCCAATTGGGCCGGTGGTATGGCGGCGCTGTCGCTCGCAATCGACGACGCCATCTCGTCCAGGTACCGCACGATAGCGGATTCCTCGTCGATTGAAAGAAAAACAGTGCCCGTGCGCACGGATGAATACTTATCGGCAGCCGGCAGAGGCAGGTTCGAGGCTAGATAAGGACGAAAGTCATTCGACCAACCATTCAACCTGTGATGGCACAACAGGCGAAGAATTCCTTTGACGCCGGGGTAGGCGAGGTGGTGTAAATTCCGCGCACGTAGCCGAGCCCACACCGTACCAATCAGAGTGGGACCAGCCGCGACAATTTGGATTAGATCCTCATGGGTAAGGCTGCTGAGCGCCTGAATGTATCCGTTGATCCCCTGGATACTGAGATCCTGAGCAAGCAAGAAAGTGAACAGGTGCTTTAGTAGCGTACCATCGCCGCGCTTTTCAAGGCGCCCAAAATCGATGGGCGTCCGAGTTCCATTTATCCACACCTCAAACTTGTCGGTGTCGGTCGGGTCGCGAATAGAGCGGGCTGTATCGTCGAACTCATCGTAGTAACGAATGACGGAGGGAAGCGGGGGTAAACGCGCGATCACTTGATGTACGGGATCATCGGCGCCGGCGGACTGGATGATCGGCTCAAAGGACGTGGCAGACCGGTTCATCCTAACGTTCTCGTGAAAGGGCGCGAAGTAGGGTGACGCGGTCGTCGAACGCATTGTTCCAGACACCAGCCAATCGATCCTCAAAAACCGCTCGGGCATACCGCAGCGGCATTTGTGAATTCTTTGACCATCCAAAAAAGGTTCGGAGCTTTTGAAGTGCCTCGTCCATCGAATCGCCCTGCTCAAGCAATTGATGAAGCCGGACGACGGCGGAGGTGTGCCGGAGATCCTGTGGTGAGATAGATTCCTTGCCTGTACGATGCCTCAAATCGTTGAATACGCCCGGTGGCATCGAATCTGCGATTTGCTTGAACGCGCTCGTCAATGATTCAGTGGAAAGCGGCCTATTCGACTGGGCGTTTAAAAGGAACGAATGTTTCGGTCGACCCCGATAATTCTCGGCGTAAGACTGCACCAACGTCGCTGTTAGCTCGCTCACCGGAACCTGGCGGCGTGAATGGACGGTCTTGATCTGGGGCTTAGAATATCGAGGATCTGGATCAGATTCCGCATACTTGCTTTCGCGTACTGATAACCAATGGCGCGTTCTTAGTTGTTTGCGGTCGTACTCGCCTTTAATTGCGTCCGCGGGCAAAAGCAGCATCTCGCCGCGACGGAGACCTTGATGTAGCATCAGGACAAAGG
>JBEKYO010000322.1:0-3062 GCA_049510875.1 Steroidobacteraceae bacterium | reverse complement strand
CGCAAGCTGCAGGAACTGGCGATCACGTTCCTGCTCGAGTCGGCGCTCGGCAAGGATCGTATCCTCGAGATCTACCTGAACATCATCGAATGGGGACCGGACCTGCGTGGCCTGCGGCCCGCGGCCCGCCGCTATTTCGGTCGCGAACCCCGAGAGCTGACGCCGGCCGAGATGGCATTCCTGGTCGCGATCATCCCCGGGCCGATCAAATACCAGAATTCATTCGCGCACGGCACGCCGGGGCCTGGGCTGCGTTCGCTGATCGACGAGCTGCTGGCGAAGCTGCGGTCGGTGGATGCGATCGGCGAGGAGGAATATCGGCGAGCACTCGGCGAACCCATCGTCGTTGCCGGCGGCAGGCCGCCCGGATGAGGCTGTATCGCACTCCCGTTGGCGTCATATCGGGACTTATATTGTTTCGTTTAGTAACGGTTTCCGCGACCGGTGTGCCATAAGCGCCCCCGCTGAGGGGGATTTCCATGATCGAACTGCTGGAGTCCGCTACGAACACGTCACCGTTTGCATCCACTGCGACGCCATAGGGAAAGCTGAATCCCGAGCCCAAGGCGACCGGGGTGCCGAAGCTGCCGCCGGCTACTGGCATCTCTTTGACCGCATCGTTGAAGGTATCTGCTACAAACACGCTGCCACTGCCACCTAATCGCCTTTGTAACCTGCTTCTAGCTGATGTCGAACGGCGAGAATCAGAACAATATCTTCGTCTGGTAGCCAGCGATATTTGGCTACGTAGCCGAACTTGCCACGAGACAGGATCAACTCCCGGCGCCCATCCTCGGCTTCGCGGCCCAACATAGGATGATCCGCAAGCAACTCGAAGGCCCGCCTAACGCTGACCATCCGCTCGCGCGCAAGCTTCGGATTGTGTTCCGCGAGGAAATCGAAAAGCCGCTCTAAATCGGCGAGCGCACGAGTCGTTACTTGGACGCGCGCCATGCGCGCTCTCGCGGGCGTCGAACAGACTTACCCGCCACACGAGCCTCGAGATAGTCGAAAGCGACTCGCAACGGAACGGCTTTCCCGCTCTCCATCGCTTCCTTTTCCGAGACTGCTGCATCCTCCGCAAACCGTTCGCGCAGCTCGGCACGGTCCGCCTCTTGGCTCAATACTTCAACCATGAACGCATGCGGAGTTTTATTGGCCGCGCCGGCAAGTCGCTCGATACGCCGCTTCAGCGCTTCTGGAAGTTTAAGACTCGTGGCAGCCATCGATTGTCCTGGAAATTCACGGGTAGTCAAAAAGTACTACCTAAGCGAATCGAAGTCAAGGAAACTTGGCGCGCCGCTGCGTGCAATTTTTGTGTGAAAAACGGTGCCATACGAGCCAACGCCAGCCAATGCGACCAGAGCACCGATATCGGTAGCCCATTGGAAACGGTTCATTGCTTCTGCCCCTTCAATCCCCAGCGTCCCGGATTTACAATCGCCCCGGTCACTTCCCCGCCAGAAGAGAGGACAAAGCTAATCCGCGTGTGGAATTGACTTTTAACATAGAACTCTTTGTCCGACACCGGCGTTAGGGGGACCCAGTAATCATGCAGGAGATCGAAGAAGCCAGGCCCCGTGTTGTGCACCATCAAAATGCCGTTCTCCTCCCGGATGTCGATCAACTGATCGTGACTGAATTTATAGCGGCCAGCGAGTTTCGCCAGGCTCTTGGGAGGCACCGTGACGGTAGGTGGTGTGCTGAAGACCGGCTGAGGTTCATCGGGCACGGAGGATAAGATTGCGTCCCACATCATGTCGCTGGCAGCGAGGTTGAGTGCCCCACGAGAGAGACCTCCGGCTGTTGGACCCACTTCCTCGGTGGTTGCCACGAAAATGGTGTCGCCGTCATCGACAGTTGAGAAGGGCTGGATCGCACGCGCCATCGACGTGTGCACCTCGATTGCCATCCTCTGAAGTTCCCAAGGTGTCATTTTTCTGTTCACCACCACCAAACTGATGGTTGTGTTCTCGTCGACCTTATTCGAACCATCCGGCGGTGGCGGGGCGGGGTCGGTCCCAACGTCCGGACCGACGGTGCGCATTAGTTCAGAGATACTTACACCAGGTTTCCATTTAGGGTTGCTTGGACATTTCACGACTTTGCCTTGACGGTCGACAATCGTGCCCAGTGCGTTGACGGCAACGAATACAGCGATCTTCAAATCGCCGATTTGCCGAAAGGCTGCTCCTTGGCCGGAATGGGTTCCGCAGTCGTAAAAGAGTCCCTGCATCACCATTCGGCCAGCGCCTTCAGCTCCCAGCGGAAATACGCCTGGCAGACGAGCTTTCAGCGCTGCGGCGGCCAGCGCCTTATCGGGATAGACGTCGTTTAGCCGATGGTAGTGCAGGTCGTACATGATCGCGCCCGCCGAGATCGGCATGTCGTCACCACTACGTTCGCCGGAGTCCTTCAAGGCTGTCGCTGACCCAGCAATCGCTTCCAGGCCGAGAAGCGACCCTCCTGAGAAAACAATCGTGTCCACCTCTTTTCGGGGCTTATCCATCCTGATGAGGTCAGTGTTCACCGTGCCTGGGCCGGCACCCCGCACGTCCACGGTCGCCATCACGCGGCCAGGGAAATGGAAAATGGTTAATCCCGTCGGACCCTCTTCATACGTCGCACTTCCGATCTCCAGCGCTGGCCAATCAAAACGCAGGGTCCGAGAGGCATGGGAGGGCGTCGGCGTGACGCCGAGCTGTTGGGCGAATGCGGGCAGAACGAGTCCGTTGGCGACAATCAAAGATAGCGCAAGTCGGCGCGCCACCCGAAAGCTCGGTGGATCACCCATTATGCGATCTCCTCAAGGATCTCGTGGGTCGCGCTTGCGATCTCGATCGCCGGCCAATCAGCTCGAAGCACACACGGCGCTTCTTTGGTAACCGTTGGGGACAATCCCGTTTGTTGGGCCAGGACAGGAAGCGATGTTGCCATGATCGCGAGCGTGAACAGCACAGCCATAGCTAAGATCGCGACTATCAACGGCACGGCCATTGCCAAGATCACTGTGAGCGGCACGGCCATTCGGCGACTGTGAAGGTTACGAAACATGTCAAATA
>JBEKYO010000321.1:0-3081 GCA_049510875.1 Steroidobacteraceae bacterium | reverse complement strand
CCCGCCAATGTCGGCCCGACCTTGAAATCCACGAACCCTTCGCCAATCGGCCCCCCGGGGGCGATGGCGTGGGTCAGGTCGATGTATTTGGCATCTTTGAGGGTCGAGTTGTAAAAGCCCCAAAGCGATTTGGGCAGCCCGCCCGGGTCTGCGGCAAGCGCCGCCTGACCGGCTGAAATCAGCAGCGCCGCGCCTACGAGGAACGGCGCCACCCGGCCCACGCCCGTTCTCAAGGAAGGGTCATGGGCCAAAGACCAGCGAATCGCGGCCGGCATGCAGCGCTGCGGGCTAGAATTTCCGGGTCAAGGTAAGGCCGATGGTGCGCGGTTGCACGGTCAGCAGCGCGTCGGGGTCCTGGGTGGAATTGATTGCCGATATCTGGGCGCGTTTGTTGGTCACATTGCGCGCGAAGGCGGTGACGCTCCATGGGCCGTTGATCAAGCCGGCCCGCACTCCCAGCAATGTGTAGGGAGCCAGCGGAAGGTTGAACGAATTGGAGGCGAAATAGGAGTTCTCTGCGTCCCGATAGGTCACGTCGGTCCCCAGTGTGCCTTCCCAGGCATTTGCGATCGGCGCCCGGTAGTTGAGGCCGAGGTTCAGCTCAAATTTTGGCACGTTGGGAATCGCATCGCCGGTCAGACCCAGCGTGGGATTGTACGCATACACCGCGGCGCTCGCGCCCTGCGTCAGATAGGCGTCCTGATATGATCCGGCGAAACTCGCGGTCAGGTACTGAAATGGATGGGCCGTGAATTCGAATTCCACGCCCTTGACTTTGGCTTGCCCGGCATTGCCCTGGTAGACAAAGGCGCCGTCGGGCGTGGTCTCCTGAACCTGAATGTTGTTCCAGTTAATCACGTATACGTCGGCCTGATAGTCGAACAGCCCGTTGGCCAGGCGCCCCTTTGCACCCACCTCGAAGTTGGTGAGCGAATCGGGTGCGTAGGCGGCGGGAATCGGTTCGAAAGGCTCGCTGATCGCGTTCAGGCCGCCGCTGCGAAACCCGGTCGAGACGGTGGCGTAGCCCAGCAAGCCTTCATTGAACTTGTAGCTCAAGTTGGCCTTCCACGTGACCTTGCTGAAAGTCTCGTTCGGGTCGGGCAGGGGAACCAAAGTCGGGCCCGGCGGAAAGCCGCCGAAGGGGTGGGTCTGGATCTGCACCCCCTGCAGTGACTCGGTGAAGTAGCGGATGCCGGCGACCGCCGTCCAGGCGTCGGTGATTTTCCAGGTTGCCTCGCCGAAGCCGGCATAGGACGTCGTCCATCGCTCGTCCGAGCGCCCGAAGAAAGTGGTCCCGGTGCCGGGATAGGTCAACGCATCGCAGCTATTGCTGTCGCAGAACGGGCCAATGGGCAGGCCCATGCCGTTGGTGGCAATGACCTGGACGTCCAGCAACTGGTGCATGTACTCGCGGTACACGCCGGCCACGAAGTTCACCGGGGAGTCAAACGCGCTCGCGAAGCGAACCTCGCTGGAAGTCACCTCGCGGTCGCGCGGCTCGAAGGTCTCGGCGGGCACGGGCACATCGTACGAGACCAGAATGGGCGTCGAATCGAAAGTAAAGTCGGTCCGGCGATTGTACTGATTGGTGGTTCCGGTCACGGTACCGACGCCGGTGTCGTAGGTGATCGTGGTGCCGAAGACCACCAGGTTGTCGCCCCAGGGACTTTGCGTCACATCGGTGTTGCACAAGTCGCAGCCGTCCACGGGCGCGATCGGTCCGCCGTGGAAAGCCGTCGTGCCCGCTGGGGTGTAGCGCGACGAGCCACCCGAGGTTTCGGTCTGCGACGTGTAGGTGGCGTCAATGGTCAGCTTGTCGGTCGGCTGGTAGCGAACGATGGCCCGTCCACCGCCCACGTCATCATCGTTGACACCCTTCAAATAACCGAGGGCTTGGACCGGTTCAAGTTGATAATTCGGTGTGCCGGTGGTGCTGATGTTGGACAGCCCGGTCACGCCGGTGCCGACGCGGATCTGGTTGATGTAGCCGCTGTCGTAGAGCTTCCATCCCACCAAGCGCATTGCGAGCACGCCGTCGATGATCGGCAGATTGAGCGCGCCGTTCACGTTGTAATTGCCGCTCGCCTGCGCGGTCTCCGAGCCTTCCAGCGTCACGTAGCCGCCGATGTTGTTAAGATCGGGGGATTTGGGAATGAAGCGGATTGTGCCGCTCATGGAACTTGCGCCGTACAGCGTTCCTTGCGGACCGCGCAACACCTCGACGCGGTCCATGTCGTACAGCCGGATATCCGACTCGAAGCCGCCGCCGTCATCGGCATTCGAGCCGCTGATCACAGCCTCGCCGTAGTACACGCCCGTGGTCGAGTCGCCGGTGGAGTTGATGCCGCGAATCACATACTTCTTGTCGCCCGGGCCTAGATCTTGAATCGACAGTCCGGGAATCTCGCCCGCGATGCCCATGATCCCCGCTACGCCGGCGGTCTGCAGAGAGTCGCCGCTGATCGCTTGAATCGAGCTCGGTATGTCGAGCACCTTTTCGGCCTTGAGCTTATTGGCCGTGACCACGATCTCTTCGAGCGGCGCAGTCTCAGTGGATGTATCCGCCGCGAGCAGCGGTGCGCCTACGCCGAGGCCGGCAGTGGCCGCGCACAGCGCGAGCACGCATCGGAAACCTTGGTGCTTATTCGTCGATTGAGGTCCGATTGCGTGGCGCAGCATCGAAGTTTCTCCCGTGTTGTACGAATACAATATGAGTTATCATATGAAATATCAAGTCAATGCGGACGTGTTGCGTGCGGCTGACACCGCGCCTCAGCGCACACTTGGCCGCTCGTGCCCTCAGCCCGTCATGTTGCGGCTCAAACGCCTGATGAATTCGAAGGTCGCCGCGCGGTCGCGGGTCGAAAAACCTTTCAGCAGACGCCGCTGGCGGCGTCGCACCACGATGTTGAGCGAGTTGAACAGGGCGCGGCCTTTGGCCGTCAGGAACACTTCGACATAGCGGCCGTCGCCGCGCCGTAATACACGCCGCACGTACTCCTCGGTCTCCATGTTCATCAGCGCCCGGCTGAGCGCCGATTGCTGCATCATCGCGCGATCGGTGATTTCATTGATGGTGAT
>JBEKYO010000320.1:0-3108 GCA_049510875.1 Steroidobacteraceae bacterium | reverse complement strand
CGGGCCGACATCATCGATTACCGCGCCAGATCGCACACGCCGCCAACCCGGCACCGAGCAGAACCAGCATGACAGCCGTATTCAAGCGGACGAGCGTTTTCCTCGGCGAAATGAATGTAGGTCATCGGTGGTGGTGCATTGCTCTTTCTTCATGCAGGCTTCATGCAGGTGAAGTTACCATTGCTTGATTCGTAACAAGTGAAGCCACCATCCTGATTTGACTCGTAAAGTTTCCTCAAACCATCGGCAAGTGTTTGGCGAGCCAGTGAGAGTTCTCGTGGCGCATAAGCCGGAGCATGTTGATCGGACTTTGAGTAAGGCAAGCCTTCGGCCAGGGCCGAATCGTTCTTCAGCGCGTAGAGAAGACACAGTCCGCCTATCATAAATCCGCCCAAGCCTACGCACACAAAAAGAACCACAGCCGGGAGAATTTTGATCTTTAACAAGACTTGTTTCTCACTAAGTTCTCACTGCAAGTTTGAAAAAATGACATAGAGGCACGGTTACCCGTTGGTGCGCATTCGGAAACAACAATCGCTATTCGCCCGGCATAGTACCGATCGGTAGGGACATCTTATGAACGGCGTTGCTGGCACTCTTGTCGGGAACCCACGTGGTGGCATCGCGGTCGTACTTTAATCCCGGCGCGCCCTTGAGTTCGTCCTTCGTGGTATTCACCGTGAGTACCTTTGTAACTATTTTTCCGCCGAAGCTTTCCGGGCTGAGCTTAAGCGCATCGAAGGGAATGGCGACGTTCTTCTCGTCGATGCCCAAGAAGCCGCCGATGCCGATTATTGCCGCAATGATGCGGCCATCCTCATCGATGATGAGATCGCGGACGTCGCCAATCTTGTTGTCAGCCGGGTCATTCACATTCTGCTTGTAGTAAGTGGTCAGGGTCGTACCGTTCGCCGGCATTGTCGCCATGAAGCGCGCGGACGGGCCCATCTGACCGGAAGCAGATTGTGCCATCGGCGCTTTGAGCACCGGTTGAGTCATTGGGGTGTTGGGAGACTGCGCCATCGCGGCCGTGCTCATAAGCGCGGCAATCGCGGCGGCTGAAGCAGGTCGGATCATCGCAGGTCAACTCCGTTGCACGGCTCGGAATTGAACCGATACTCATACACAACCCGACCGCCCGCACAAATGTTCCGAATTTCAGACCGGGAACGTCCAACAAACGAAAAGCAAGGGCCGCCGCGCAATCAACCATGTCACAAGGGATTCTGTATCAAATTGCCCATGCAAATGGGTATGTGTCCGATAGAGTCAGCGGTTTCAATTGATCGGAAGGACGAGGCGCAATTGGTGGCGGCACCATTAGCGCTCGCGAGACAAAGCCGTGCTTCAAAATTGGGGTCAAACGTTGGATCGGTTGTTGTCTTAATTCGAGAGGTGTGCCTTCCAGTAGGCATCCACCGTCCGACTCTGCGGATCGATGCCAGAGGTCGTGAACGGGTCCATGCGCGGCGCTCCGTCCAAGGCGCCTTTGCTGGTATCGAGCACGAGCAGGTTCGCGTTCGAGGTTATCTTGAAGCCGTCCAAGGGGAGCGGGACATGTTTCCCGTTATCCCGAAATTCCCGTCTGGCGCGATCACCAGATATTCGATCTCGTGTCTGCGGATTCCTTACACGGTCTTCGACGCTGCCCAGAAGCTCATCCTGTGGGCTGCGCACTTCGGTGCCGAGCAACTCTTCGGGGCCGGAACAGAGTGTTCTTGATTGTGACCGGCTGCGCGGCAGCGATCAGCTGCAGGCGCCACCCGGGCACGTCCGCGATCGGCACCGGCTTGGTGGCGGAGTCACTTTCTCACTGGCGTATCCGTTGGGTTTGATCCGCATGTGTTCCGAACCGGGTCGAACATAACACCGACCCAGAAGCGGCCGGCGGCATCGCATGCACCTTCGTTGAAACGGAACAGTGTCGGATCGAAGGGCGGCGGTGCCAACTGCGTCAGCGATCCAGATGCAAAATCAAGCCGAAAGATCCCTTGCCGCAGCGCGACCACGGCGCCCGGCGGGTCGGACACTAGGGCGAAGGCACCGATATCGCTCGACATAGGCCATGACTGCTGGCCTCCCGTTACCGGCTCATAGCGATAAAGCGCGGGCTTTTTCACGTCGATCCAATAAAGTGCATTCTCCGCGGGCGCCCAGGTCGGCGATTCCCCAATTGTCGCACCTGCGTCGAGCGCTGCTTCGATCTCCATCTGCTCCTCCTGGTAAGGCTTCGGCCACGGCAGGCGCGCACGCAAATGACTTCGTTGCCGCGATGTGACCTTCCAACGCTGGAACGTCCCCATATGTACCGCGTTACTGGCCGTGTTCGCGTCATGATTTTGAATCCTGAACGAGTGCTCCCGCAGCAGCTACCGTCCCTCGTTCGGTTGCGCCGGAGCTAGCTTCCATGAGCATCAACGTCAGCGACTTCGTGTGGCGGCGCCTGCAGGAATGGGGTATCAAGCGCGTCTACGGCTACCCCGGAGATGGTGTCGGTGGTCTCGATGTGGCGCTGGAGAAGGTTAAGGACAGCCTCCAGTACATCCAGGTTCGCCACGAGGAGATGGCGGCCTTCATGGCCTCGGCCCACGCCAAATTCACCGGTGAGGTCGGACTCTGCTACGCCACTTCGGGGCCGGGTGCGATCCATCTGCTGACTGGCCTTTACGACGCGAAGATGGATCACGTGCCCGTCGTCGCCATTGTAGGTCAACAAGCGCGTACCGCCATCGGCGCTCATTATCAGCAGGAAGTGGACCTGCAATCGCTGTTCAAGGACGTGGCAGCGGATTTTGTCGCAACCGCCAGCGTGCCGAGTCAGCTCCGCCACCTAATTGACCGGGCCGTGCGCATCGCTTCCACCAGGCGAACCGTCACCTGTGTCATCATCCCCAATGACCTTCAGGAGTTGACCTACGATGACCCGCCACTGGTCCACGGCACCACTCAAACCGGCGTCGGCTATGCCGGCCCTGCACAGCTGCCGAACGAGAATCTCCTGCGCCAAGCCGCTGCCGTTCTCAATGCGGGCGAGAAGGTCGCCATTCTGGTCGGCGCCGGAGCGCTCGGTGCCACCGACGAAGTGATCGCGGTGGCCGAGAAGCTTCA
>JBEKYO010000319.1:0-3117 GCA_049510875.1 Steroidobacteraceae bacterium | reverse complement strand
CGTATTCCTCGATACCATGTCGGGTCAGCGCGCCATCGCCGCGCTCGCCCGTGATGATCGTCGTGACGCCCCGTGCTTTCAGCCAGCGGAACAAGCGGCGCAGCTCGGCGCGCAGGATTCCCGCGTTGCTGAGGCCCGCGAACAGCGCTTCTATGGTATCGAGAGCCACCCGCTTGGCGCCGATACTGTCGATCGCGTGCTGCAGTCGAACGAACAGGCCCTCGAGATCGTAGTCGCCGGTTTCCTCAATCTCGCTACGCTCCACGGCAACGTGGTCGATGACCAGCAGTTTTCGCTCGATGAGATCCTCGAGATCAAAACCCAAGGAACTGACGTTGTCTTTCAGTTCGCCCTCGGATTCCTCAAAGCTCATGAAGACGCCGGGCTCATTGAAATCCCTCGCACCACGGGCGATGAACTCCATGGCGAATTGCGTCTTACCGCAGCCGGCACTCCCACACACCAGGGAAGCCCTTCCACGCGGCAGGCCCCCGCTGGTAATCACGTCCAAGCCATCAATTCCTGACGCGGCCTTCGCAAGCTGCGAAGACATCCGGCCCGCTCGACCCGTGAATTGCTCCATAGCGATGATTGCTCTCCCGATCCTTGGCTGCGCGCCGGCAACCGCTCCGTCAACCGCAGGGCGACGTCACACTGTTATTCCTCATGGTCCAATTTCATCGCTGGACTCACCTATCTCACATTCACGGAACCCGTTGTAGGATTGTTCCGACGGAGCATCCCTCGTCAATGCCCAACAGCACTAGTGGGCGCAGCCGCTGATCGGCTCGTGGTCGATGTTCTCAATCGCAGCTGCTTGAGCTCATTGGCCATGGCTGCCAGTTCTTCTTGCCTTACTGATGGATCGTGTTTGCTCTCACCACACAGCCAAGCTCGAATCTGTTCCAAACGTTGATCTGACAAGCTCATCGTAAATCCTTCAATAATCCAGTTTCAAACCATTCGGGTCGAGTGGAGCGCCGATTCTCGATCGATGATCAATAGTACACCGGGACGTCGACCTCGGGGGCGATCCGCGGAAGCGCAGCTCGGCGCGTGCGGCGGCGCCATCAACGTTTCACAGCGACCAGGACGAGTCGACCTTAGGTGCCCGTGCCGCTCAACGTCGCGGCTTGAGTACCGGCGCCCCCGGTGGTGTGGACGGTCAATGTGGCCGTCCGACTGCCCTTCCCGGTCGGGTTGAACGTCACGTTGATGGTGCAGCTGGCGCCGCTTGCCACGGAGCCGCCGCAGGTGTTGGCTTGCGAGAACTGGGTGCCGGGAAGGCCGATGCTCGAGATGAGCAGCGTGACCGACCCGGTGTTGGTCAAGGTTAGCGGTTGGGGCGCACTACTCGTACCCTTCCGCTGGTTTCCGAACGCCAGCGCGGTTGGGGCGAGCGTATAGGTCGGCACCGCGCCCGTGCCACTCAGCGTCACCGTTTGCGTGCCGGCGTCTGCCCCGGTATTGACGCTCACGGTAGCTGACGCAATGCCCAGGCTGGTCGGCTTGAAAATCACATAGATGGCGCAACTGGCCCCGCTCGCCACCGAGGCGCCACAGGTGGTGCTCTTCGAGAACTGGGTGGGGTCCGCGCCGGCGAGATCGATGCTGGTGACGGGCAATGCGACCGGCCCGCTGTTGGTCAGCGTCGACGCGAGTGGCGCACTGCTGGTACCGCGTGCCTCGTTTGGGAACGCGAGCGCAGGCGGGGCGAGCGTGTAGGTCGGTATCACGCCCGTGCCGCTCAGCTTCACTGTTTTGCTCGCAGCACCGCCGCCCATCGTGACCACCACCGTCGCCGATACGTTGGCCTGCACGCTCGGTTTGAAGGTCACATTGATGGCGCAGCTGGCGCCGCTCGCGACCGAGCCGCCGCAGGTATTGTTCTGCGAGAACTGCGGTGAGTTCTTGCCGCCGAGGACAATGCTGGTGATCGGCAGCACCACCGTTCCGGTGTTGGTGATCGTCAGCGATTGGGGGACACTGCTCGTACCGTGGGCTTCGTCTCCGAACGCCAGTGCGCTCGGCGTCAAGGTGTACTTCGAGCGCACGCCCGTGCCGCTCAACGCAACGGCTTCGCTGCCGGCACCGCCTCCCGCCGTGACGCCCAAGGACGCGTTCTGTGCGCCCACCGCGCTGGGGCTGAACACCACCTGTATGGCACAGCTCGTGCCGACAGCGACCGATGGGCCGCAATTATTGTTCTGGGAGAACTGGCTGGAGTTGGTGCCCGTTACCGAGATCGCGCCGAGGGTGAGCGCGCCGCTGCCGGTATTCGACAAGGTGATTGTCGTCGACGCGCTGGAGGTGTTCAACGGCTGGAAGCCGAAGTCGGTGGCTGAGGGTGTCAGCGTGTAGCTCGAAGTGCCTGAGGCCAGTCCGGTGACCTCGCGTATGCGATTATTGTAAACGTCGGCGATGAAAAGATTCCCCGAATAGTTCGTGACCAGCCCGAAGGGGTCGGCCAGTTCAGCGGCACCAGCCGGTCCGCCGTCACCGCTGTAGCCGAAAGTGCCGTTGCCGGCCACGGTCGTGATGGTCTGGGTGCTCGCGTTAACGCGTCGAATGGCCTGGTTGCCGTTGTCCGCGATGTACAGGTTCCCGCCGCCATCGACGGCGACACCAAACGGGTAGGAGAGCTGCGCCGCCGTGGCCGGTCCGCCGTCACCGCTGTAGCCGAAACCGCCGTTGCCGGCCACGGTCGTGATGGTCTGGGTGCTCGCATCTACCCGGCGGACAACGCTGTTTTGCGAATCGGCGATGTAGAGGTTGCCGCCGCCATCAACCACGACACCGTATGGATAGTTGAGCTGCGCGGCCGCGGCGGGTCCGCCGTCACCGCTGTAGCCGTCAGTGCCGTTGCCGGCCACGGTGGTGATGATCTGGCTGGTTGCGTCCACGCGCCGGATCACCTGATTGTTGGAATCCGCAATGTAGAGGTTGCCGCCCCCATCGACCGCGACTCCATACGGATAATAGAGTTGCGCCGCCGTGGCTGGCCCGCCGTCACCGCTGTAGCCGCGAGTGCCGTTGCCGGCCACGGTAGCGATGGTTTGGGTGCTCGCGCCCACGAGCCGGATTACCTGATTGTTGGTGTCCGCTATGTAGAGGTTT
>JBEKYO010000318.1:0-3206 GCA_049510875.1 Steroidobacteraceae bacterium | reverse complement strand
CGATGGCCCCGATGGATCAGTCGACGTCACCGCCGCCGCCCCAGCAGCCCCGGGGGCACAAGCCGTGAGCACGCGCAGGCTTGCGAGCACGAGCTTGGCAATCGCGCTGTTGGCCGCGGCCGCGCACACCGCTGCCACCGCTGGCGCCGGTGCCGCTGGTGTCGCCGAACCCGGCCGTCCCGGGTACGCCGGCAGCGCGGATTTCGTGCAGCATCTCGGGCAGAGCGTGCCCGCCGATCTGCCATTCCGCGACGAGCGGGGAAATGCCGTGCGGCTGGGGAGTTACCTGGGCAGCGCCCCGATCGGCTTGATCTTTTCCTATTATCGCTGCACGAATCTGTGCCCGATGCAGATTCGCAACTTCGCGCAGCGCATGGCGCTCACCTCGGGCGGCGCCGCCGACGCGCAGGTCATCGTGGTGAGCATCGATCCCCTGGATACGCCTGCGCTCGCCGATCGCGCCAAGCACAAGTTCCTCGACGATTTGCTGCCCGCCGCGCAGGCCGCGCGCTGGCATTTCTTGAGCGGCGCACCGGCCGACATCGCGCGGCTCGCGCAGTCGCTCGGATTCAGCTACGGCTACGACGCGGCGACGCAGCAGTATGCGCATCCGGCGGGGTTTGCGCTGATCAATGCGGACGGCAGGATCGCGCGTTATTTCTTCGGCTTCGGCTACACGCCCGCGGACTTGGGGCAAGCCTTCGATGACGCCGCGGCGCAGCGCATCGCCTCGCCGATCGCGCGCCTGCTGCTGGTCTGCTTTCACTACGACCTTGCGACCGGGCGCTACAGCGACCTCGTGATCGCGGTGCTGCGCGCCGTGTCGGCGATCATGCTGTTGGGCGGCGCGCTCGCGCTGGGCTGGACCCTGCTGCGCCGCGCACGCGCCACGGAAGCCTGAACATGGATTCTCTGCCATTTTTCCCCGCCCGCGCCTCGACGATCGCCGGCCCGATCGACGATCTCTACTTCGCGTGGCTGATCCTCTCCGGCGTCGTCGCGCTCGCGGTCGTGGTGATGATCATCTGGTTTGCGGTCCGCTATCGGCGTGGCTCGCCCGCGAGCCGGGCGATCGCCGATGCGGCCGAGCACGCGCGCACCATGCACCATATCGAAATCACCTGGACCGTCGTGCCGCTCGTCTTGTTCCTCGCCATGTTCGTCTGGAGCGCCGAGGTCTATTACGAGAGCATCCGCGTGCCCAAGGATGCGCTGCCGATCTACGTCCTCGCCAAACAATGGATGTGGCATGCCGAGCATCCCGCCGGGGAGCGCGAAATCAACGAACTGCACGTCCCGGCCGACCGCCCGGTCGAGCTCGTGATGACGTCCCAGGACGTGATCCACAGCCTGTCGATCCCGGGCTTTCGCATCAAGCAGGACGTCCTGCCCGGGCGCTACACGACGCTCTCGTTCACGGCCAACCGGCCCGGCGAATATCATCTGTATTGCACGCAGTTCTGCGGCGCCTCGCACTCGAACATGGTCGGCCGCGTCGTCGTCATGGAGCCCGCGGCCTACGAGGAGTGGCTTGCGGCACACGCCAACGTGCCGACCATGGCCTCGCGCGGCGAGCGCCGTTACCATGAGTTCGGCTGCGACGGCTGCCACGGTGCGCAGGCGGCCGTGCGGGCGCCGAAGCTCGAGGGCCTGTTCGGCAAGCCGATCCCGCTGCGCGACGGCCGGACCGTGCTCGCCGACGAGCGTTTCATCCGCGATGCCGTGCTGCTGCCGAATCAGGACGTGCCGGCGGGCTACGAGGCGAGCATGCCGTCGTTTCGGGGGCAAATCGGCGAAGAGGAGCTGCTCGAGATCATCGAGTACGTGAAGTCGAGAAGCATCGCAACGCAAGAGGTCCTGCCATGAACAGCGCTGTAATCGGTGCACATGAGAACATCGCGCCGCATGAGAGCTATTTGACCAGCGGCTGGAACTGGCGCTCGTGGCTGCTCACGCTCGACCACAAGCGCATCGGCATTCTGTACGTCATCACCATCACGCTGCTGTTCGGAATCGGCGGCGCGGCCGCCGCGATGATCCGCCTCGACCTGCTGACGCCGCACAGCTGGCTCGTGAGCGTCGAGACCTACAACAAGCTGTTCACGCTGCATGGCGTGATCATGGTGTGGTTTTTCCTGATCCCGTCGATCCCGGCGACGCTCGGCAATTTTCTCATTCCGATCATGGTCGGCGCGCGCGACCTCGCATTTCCCCGCTTGAATCTGTTGAGCTGGTATTTGTTCGTCGCCGGCGGCCTGTTCACGATCTACGCACTGCTCTCGGGCGGCGTCGATACGGGCTGGACCATGTATTCGCCGTATTCGACGACGTTCAGCACCTCGCGCGTGTTTGCGGTCGCGACCGGGGTGTTCATCGCGGGCTTCTCCTCGATTCTTACGGGGCTCAATTTCATCGTGACGATCCACGAGATGCGCGCGCCGGGCATGACCTGGTTCCGGCTGCCGCTGTTCATCTGGTCGATGTACGCGACCAGCCTGATCCTCGTGCTCGCGACGCCGGTGCTCGCGATGACGCTGATGCTCATGGGCATCGAGCGCACGTTCGGCATCGGCGTGTTCGACCCCGGGCTGGGCGGCGATCCGCTGCTGTTCCAGCATCTGTTCTGGTTTTACTCGCATCCGGCGGTCTACATCATGGTCGTACCGGCGATGGGCGTCGCGAGCGAGATCATCAGCTGCTTTTGCCGCAACCCGGTGTTCGGCTATCGCTTCATGACCTATGCGATCCTCGCGATCGCGGCGTTCGGATTCGTTGTCTGGGGCCATCACATGTTCGTGAGCGGCCAATCGGCCTACGCCGGAACCGTGTTCTCGCTGCTGACCTTTCTCGTCTCGGTGCCCTCGGCGATCAAGGTGTTCAACTGGACGGCGACGCTCTACAAGGGGCACATCTCGTTCGACGCACCGATGATCTATGCGCTCGGATTCGTCGGCTTGTTCACGATCGGCGGCCTGACCGGCCTGTTTCTCGCCTCACTGGGGCTCGACGTGCAGCTGCACGACACGTATTTCGTGGTCGCGCATTTCCACTACATCATGGTGGGCGCGGCCGTCATGGCGTTCTTCGGCGGCATCCACTTTTGGTGGCCGAAAATCACCGGGCGCATGTATCCCGAGGGCTGGGCGCGCTTTTGTGCGATCCTGACCTTCATCGGCTTCAACCTCACGTTTTTCCCGCAGTTTATC
>JBEKYO010000317.1:0-3269 GCA_049510875.1 Steroidobacteraceae bacterium | reverse complement strand
CTCCGTGATCACCAAATCGGAGCTGCAGTTCGAGGTTGAAGTCTCTGCGCGGCGGCAGCAGGACCATGCAGCCCTTGATGCGTATCTGCGGCACATCGAGATTTTGGATTTTACCGATGAAGCGGCCCTTCACTATGCCCAGATCCGCGCCGCGCTTAAAGCACGTGGAACGATGATCGGTGCAAACGACCTCTTCATCGCGGCGCACGCCCGTTCTCTCGAGCTCACGCTCGTGACCAACAACACCCGGGAGTTCGGCCGCGTGCAAGGAGGGTCTTGATCGGAAGGAAGTCCTGTGATACTGTGTATACGTGAAGAATATCACGGTATCACTTGACGACGACACGTACCGCCGTGCTCGAGTGATTGCAGCTGAGCGGGATACGTCCATTTCCGCCCTGGTTAAGGAATTCCTCCTTAGGCTCGGCTCGGGGGAAAGCCAGGTCGAGCGCCTGAAACGCGAGGAGCGCGCGCTCCGCGAACGTATTACTTCTTTTCAGGCATCGGACAAGCAATCTCGGGACGAGCTACACGATCGCGCCCGCTCGTGAGCAAACCTCATTTCCTAGACACCAATATCCTGCTGTATTCGATCAGCCGCGACCCCAACGAAACGCGCAAGCGGGAGCAGGCGATAACGCTTCTGGACGACGACGGCGGGGCTTTGTCGGTTCAAGTGCTGCAGGAATTCTACGTCCAAGCGACACGGGCTTCGCGGCCGGACCCAATACCGCACCCAATCGCCGCCGGTCTAATTCATACCTGGATGCGATTTGCGGTGCAGGACATTACGGCCTCAATTCTCACCCAGGCGTTAGACATCAAAGCGAAGCACGGTTTCTCGTATTGGGACAGCGCCATCATCGCCGCTGCTCGCGCGCTTGGGTGCCAGCAGCTTTACTCCGAGGATATGGCGCACGGAAGAGAAGTGGAGGACGTTGTGATCCTCAATCCATTTCGCTAGCGCGCTTGGCCGAAGCAGATCGGGCACAATCCGCAAAGATGCGCAGCACCGACTCGGCGACTGCTGTGACGCTGGACCAATCTTGGGTATTCGCCTGCCGAGATCGCACGGGTCGCGAGGGCAACGATTGCGGACATCGACCGCAACGCCCGAGTGCAGAACGTAAGCAATGCGGGTTCAATTCTTGGGAAAGGCTCATGATCGACCTGCTCAGGAAGGCGGGGGCGAAGTAGGGTGAGTGCATTCCCCGGTCGGCAAACCGACCTGCGGGTCTTCGCATCCATTGGGGGCGTCGAGGCGCAGCTCGCGCCGCCTCAAGATCAGGTACTAAAATCAGGTACGATCATGCAGGAAACGCCGGCTCGGCAGGTGATATCCACCGCCGAGGGGGCGTCATTTTTGCGCCGGAAAGTCGCTGGTACCGTGGTCTATTCTGGCGATTCGTCTCGGGCATAGTCTTCAGTTCTAGCCGTCAAGGGGGTCCTACCATGTTCACTCACGTCCGCACGTGGGGTATCTGCCTTTCCAGCACTTTGTTATTCGCTGCCGCCGCCTGCGCGGCGCCTAGCATGTCCACTGAAGACACCACAGCGCTGTTGAAGCGGGCGGTCGACGGCGACTGGCGCTCAGCAGAGAACAGGGAGCGCGACCGCTACCGTCACCCAGTAGCCACGCTACAGTTCTTTGGGATCCAGCGGGACATGACGGTGATCGAGCTGGCGCCCGGCGGCGGCTGGTATACCGAAATCCTGGCCCCATTCCTGTACGAAAACGGTCACCTGATCGAGGCCGGATCGCCTAAGTTCGAGCAGAAGATCCAGGCCAATCCGGCAGTCTTCGGGCACATCGTCAAGGTCATTCCTTTTGCGCCGCCGCTCAATGCGGCGCTGGGCGCACCGAATTCCGCCGACATGGTGCTCACGTTCCGCAGTGCCCATGATTGGCTCAACGACAGCCCGGCGACGCTGGATGCCGTGTTTAAAGCGGTGTTCGACGTGCTCAAATCCGGCGGCACATTCGGCGTCGTTGAACATCGAGCCAAGCCATTCGCCGATGCCGTACAAAGTTCGAAACAACTGCACCGCATTCCCGAGGATTACCTGATCTCGTTGGGTCTGCAGACCGGCTTCCGGCTGCAGGGAGTGGCGGAAATAAACGCGAATCCGCAGGACCCAGAAACCGTTAACGTACACCGCCTGCGACCGGATTTGGTCGGGCCAAAGAGCGAGCGCGCCAGAATGATGGCGATCGGCGAGTCCGATCGGATGACCCTGCGGTTTGCGAAGCCTTGAGAGGCCTATTCTTGCTCTATCTGCATCTTCGGTTGATACCGCTAGTTGTAATGGTCCGAGAACATAAATCGCAGGACCCGATAACATCCGCGTTTTCGGCCCACATCAAGGGCGCTGCGGTAGGCGGAGTGGTCGGCCACGTGGCAGGTCATCATGCGGTAGCCGGTGCGTGTCACTGATCGGCACATTGGAGCCACGCGGTGATCGGCATAAAGGAGCCAGTGTCGGATCGGCGTAATGGAGCCACCGTCGGATCGGCATATTGGTACCACTTGAGGGTTTGGACGGGCATCTCGATCTAACCAAGGCCATGGGTATCCTGCTGTTTTTAGACTGCGGGAGACGCCATGAGCCGGCGGAGATTCGAGATGTTTCAGTATCGACAGGTCATCGTCCGGCTGCGCCAGGGCGACACGGATCGGGAGATTGCCCGGTCCCGGCTGATGGGCCGGCGCAAAGTCACGGCGCTTCGCCGGCTGGCAACGGAGCGCGGTTGGTTGTCGCCGGATTCGCCGTTGCCGGACGACGCGGCGATTGCGGCGAGCGTGTCCCCCGCACGGCGGGCGGCCAGTACGATTTCGACGGCAGAGCCGTTCCGGGCGCAGGTCGAGCGGTGGGTCGCGCAGGACGTCGGCGGCATCGCGATCCACGCGGCCCTCAAGCGCGAGCACGGATACACCGGCAGCTATTCGGCGGTACGGCGCATGGTCGCCGGGATTCGCGCGGCGTTGCCGCCCGAGACCACGGTTCGACTAACATTCGCTCCCGGCGAGGGCATTATTGCGCTAGAAGTGCGGCGTAATGGATGTTAGTTTGGAAGCGGTGGATAAAACTATCAGACGCTTCAGCAGCTTGGACACGATGAAGGCGGACGAGTACGCCGCGTGGCGACAAGTCTCGGCGCGTGAGCGGCTTCGCGCGGTTATGGACATCAGCAATGATCTTTACGGGTTGAAGGTACAGGCGCCGAATGTTCGACGACTTCAAAGATCTCTTGTCCGCATTCAACGCCG
>JBEKYO010000316.1:0-3288 GCA_049510875.1 Steroidobacteraceae bacterium | reverse complement strand
CCAAAGCCGTAATGGCCCGCATTGGGTTTACCGTCGCGCAGCTTCGCTATGGTCCACATCTGCTGCAGGCTCGATTGCTGCAGCGGGCTGTCGGTATACAACGCAGCGTCCCATTTGGCGAGATCCAGGATGGAGAAGTACAGGCTGCCGTCCGCGGTCGTGTTTACCGTCGGCGATACCCACTCTTGATTCTGGAGGCGCCCCTTGACGAGGCGGTATCCCGCGGAGCGATTTGGAATGATGTCCGCCTCGTTGATGATGCGGGTCGTCGACATGCCGAGGGGCTTGAAGATCCTGCGTTGGAGAAAGTCGCCGTAGAATTCGCCCGTGACCCGGTGAATGAGGATGCCGATGGTCAGGTAGCCCAGATTGCTGTAGCTCCAACTCGTACCCGGCGGGTAGGCGGGCGGAATTGCTTCGACAAGCTTGATGAGCTGCTCTTCGGTGTAGTCCTTGCGGTAGTCGAAGTCTTTGGGATAGTCCGTGAAGCCTGCGGTGTGGCTCAGCAATTCGCGCACCGTGACCTGCCCCCACCAGGAGGGTGCCTGCGCGAAATACTTGCTGAGCGGATCGTCGAGGCTGATTTTTCCCGCCCCCACCAACATCATCACGGCGGTCGCGGTGAATTGCTTGCCGACGGACCCCGACTGGAAGATCGTCTCGGGTTTGACCGGGACGTTCAATTCCACGTTGGCCAGGCCATAGCCTTCGGCGCGAAGGGGTTGGCCTTTGCGCGCCACCAACAGCGCCAGTCCCGGGATTTTCTGCCTTTCCATTTCGGCACGCACGGATTGAGCCACCTCGTCGGCCTGCGCATCGGCAGCTGCGAGCCGCGCCCATAGCATGAGCGCGACCGCCAGCGGCGCGAGATACGAGCGGGTCGAGGCACCGAGCGCCATCAGCGGCGCGAAATACGAGCGTGTCGAGCCACGAGCGCCATAGTCGAGTGCCTTGCGCGAAGCCCGGTTATGGCGCGGGCGTCGCGGAGTAGTACCCGGTGGTGCTCGCCTTGCCGAGGACGTGGCCTTTCTCGGTGGCTCTGAGCAGGGCATACCAGAGCGTTTCCGCGTAAGGCGGGAAGTTGGCCGACTGCGGCAACTGCAACACCTCGTCGATCGCGTAGACGGTGAGCACGTACCGGTGGCTGTAGGGCTTGACGCCCACCGGCGGGCAGGGACCGTCATAGCCCAAGTTGTAGAAGTCGTTGTAGACCTGTGCGCCGTATGTGCTGCCGGCAACTCCCGCATTCATCGGCAGATTGCTGGTCGAGGCGGGGATGTCGTACATCCCCCAATGCGTGAACGACGCCGTCAAGTCGAACAGGGTCACCACGAAGCTGCGCGTACCCGCCGGTGCGTGCGTCCACGATACCTCCGGCGACTGATTCCCGCCGGGGCTGCCGTCCACGGAGCACACATTCGTGCCGTCGCTGACGATGTTGTCGATCATGCTGATCGGCAGCACGCCATCGTTGGCAAAGGTGGTGCTGCTCACGCAAAAGTGATCGTCTTGTTGGTCGTCGCCGAGGGCGATCGCGGCGCCGAAGATTCCAAGCATCAGGGCGCAGGCGCCCAAGCACGCGCGCGCCAACGATGGCGCGCAGCAGCTTCCGTCGGATTTCATGTGGTTCCCCTTTGACGTGCATGTCGTGGGCTCGCATGCGCGAGCGTGCAATCGCCTCGTTCCTTCGGGCGCGTCAAAGCAAATCGGGTCAGAGGCGGTCGAGGTTCAGTATACCTCGTGAGACGGCGATTCGTGAGCCGCCATGCTGCGCCGCAATCGCCGGGCAGCCACGTGGGAGCGGGTCGCGCCGACGGCGACTGCATCCGCCGCCACGACTCTGCGCCGGGTCAGGTGCAAAAAACTCAATGCACTCGAGTGGGGGGGAGCACGGCCATCGGCGCGCTGCAATTGTGCTATCGTGAAGCCGTGTTCACGGGGACCCTTATATGACGACAATCAAAGTGTTACAGAACGGGCCGCTGCAGGTCGACGGCGCGGATGTGTCGGTGATCGACTGGAATGGCGCCGCCTATGCGATCGCCAAGCATCCGTTTTATCTGTGCCGCTGCGGGGCGTCGACGAACAAACCCTTCTGCGATGGAACGCATTCGAAGATCGGATTCAAGGCCGCCGAAGCGGCGGTCCCCGGCAGCCTCGACAAACCGGCAAAATAAATGCCGGCCAGATCGCCTCACGTGCGAGGTGACCGATGACGGAAGCGTCACCCCTTGCAGGCTGGGAAAACTTCTACGTCATCGCCGGGTCGTCGGCCGCCGGACTTACGGGCCTGACATTCATCGTCATCACCTTGACCACCGAGGCGCGGCGCGTCAACGCGAACGGGCTGCGCATTTTCATCACGCCGACGATCGTTCACTTCGCCGTCGTGCTGGGCGCCGCGGCCTTTTTCAGCATGCCCCGCCAGACCCTGCTGAGCGTGAGCGTGAGCTGCGGCCTTACGGGCAGCGGCGGTCTCGTCTATGTCGGCATCATTGCCGCGGCCATCAAGCGCATCGGCACCGGCTACGTTGCCGTGCACGAGGACTGGATCTGGAATGTGATTTTACCGGCCATCGCGTATGGCGGTTTGCTTGCCGTTGCATTCCTCGCGTTCCGCTGGCCGGTCCGATGCATGTATGCCATCGCCACGTCCCTGGTGCTGCTGATGTGCCTGGGCATTCATAACGCATGGGATATCGCGGTCTGGAACAGTCTCCGCCAGCACGGCATCCCTAACGATCCCGGCAGTTAGCGTCAGAGGAAAATCGATATGGACGAGGCCAAGCTCGAACAGCTGAGAATTCGCTACGCCGACCGGGAGGTATTCACGGACGGCGACGATCCGGTCTTTGTCGAAGCCGCCCGCCGGGTGCAGTCGCCCGATGGCAGGCGATCACTGCCGTATGCGGGCATAGCGACGTTGCTCGGCTTGCCTGCGGCGCCCAACGCAACGGGCTTGGACGTGGCGCTCATCGGCGTGCCCATGGACCTCGGTGTCTCCAACCGCCCCGGCGCGCGCTTCGGACCGCGTGCGGTTCGCAGCATCGAGCGCATCGGGCCCTATCATCCCACCTTTCGTGGCGTGCCCAAAAGTGCCGTGCGCGCGGCGGACGTCGGCGATGTTCCGTTTCGCAGCCGTTACAGCTTGGAGCAATCGCTCGAGGACATCGAGCACTATTACGCGGCGCTGACGGCGCAAGGAGTGCGCCCGCTGTCGGTGGGCGGCGACCATTCGATTACCTATCCGATCCTCAAGGCGCTCGGGAAAAAGGCGCCCGTCGGTTT
>JBEKYO010000315.1:0-3296 GCA_049510875.1 Steroidobacteraceae bacterium | reverse complement strand
ACGAAGTGCCATTTCTGTTTGTGCAACTTGCAGGCTATCAGCCGAACAAGGCGGATCCGGCTGAGTATCCGCGGGCGGAACTGCGGGAGGCGCAAAGCATGGCGCTTGCGCTGCCCACAACCGGCATGGCGACCGCGGTCGATCTCGGCGATGAAAATCACGTACATCCGAGCAACAAACAGGATGTGGCACACCGCCTGGCATTGGCGGCTGCCAAAATCGTCTACGGTGAGAACATCGTGGCGTCCGGACCCACGTTTCAGTCGATGACCATCGAAGGGCCGCGGATTCGAATCAAATTTTCCAACATCGGATCAGGGCTGCTGATCACGGACGGCCCTGGCGAGGGCAGGGGATTTGAGATTGCGGGTGCCGATGGGAAGTTCGCATGGGCCCGCGCTGAGCTCGATGCCGACAGCGTGCTCGTGTCGAGCGCAGCGATTCAGCAACCCGTCGCCGTGCGCTACGACTGGCGCAATACGCCGGACGGCAACCTCCATAACCAAGAGGGCTTGCCCGCAGTTCCATTCCGCACGGATGCGCCTAAGGCCGCATCCGCGAAATAGTGGCGGCATAGAAGCCGAGCGGGATTTCTTCGATCAGCGAGGCGGGGTGACTCAAGAAAGGGGCCACTACGGGACGGTAGGAAATATCGAGACTTATAGGGGGCGACGGGGATAACCCATTGATAAGAATGAAAAGGTTGCGAGATTGAAGTTCGCGCCTCAAAAATTCATTTTTTGCGAGGACAAGTCTTTGATTTCGAAAGAAATCGGTGCCGGCAGACTCGGTAACTCAAAATCGATATAAATCATATGATTGCGCGCGCGCAGCCTATGGAATTAGGTAAATTCCACCGTCAATCCTGGCAGCAAAAACAAGGGGAGGCCTATGGACACGTTCGCGGGCCGATCGCTCAAGAATCCCAATTCCCGGTGGAGACGGTGGAAATTCGTCCGCGCGTATCGGGCTACATCGATAAAGTTGCCTTCACCGAAGGCAGCGTGGTCAAGGCAGGCGATTTGTTGTTCGTCATCGATCCAAGGCCGTACAAGCCCGAATACGATCGCGCGGCCGCCGACGTGAAGCGCTACAAGACCACCCTCGAGCTCGCGCGCATCGAATCGGTCCGCGTGCAGAAGTTGAAGGAAAGCGGTGCCGTGTCTCAGGAGGAACTTGACGAGCGAGCGAGTACCCATGACGAACAGGCTTGCTCAGAGAGAAGACACCTGGTTGGATCTTAGAGCTGTGGATATCAGTAGATCGTGGGAGTGGAACGCGAGAGGGGGCGCACGCGTAAGATGGCTGGCCTATTGGCATTGGAGGGCCACGCCAATGAATTGGACGTTCCGCCTTGAGCTGACGCCGGAACCAGTGACTGCGCGATTGACCGACGTGTCCGGCGCCGGCGACGCATTGCCCCGCGCGTGACGACGTTGAAGAGCGCGGTCTTTCTAAGCTATGCCTCGCAGGATTCCGAAGCGGCGCGCCGCATATGCGCGGCCCTCCAGGCACGCGGCATCGAAGTGTGGTTCGATCAGAGTGACCTGCGGGGAGGCGACGTCTGGGATCAAAGGATTCGCCAACAGATCAGGGATTGCGCGCTCTTCATCCCGCTGGTCTCCGCTAATACCCTCGCACGCGATGAGGGCTACTTTCGGCTCGAGTGGCGCCTCGCCGACCAGCGAACTCACCTGATGACACGCAACAAGGTGTTCATTGTGCCCGTCGCGGTCGACGCGACGACCGACGCCACGGGCGATGTTCCGGAGTCTTTCATGGCGGTCCATTGGATGCGCCTGTTGCACGGTGAGGCGCCGGCCGCCTTCGTCGAACGGATATGGTGCCTGTTGTTTGGCGACGAGCGCGCTGCGCAGACACTGGTGGCTCCTGCCGAGCGCTCGCCAGCTGGCGTTGCACAATTGAGTCCGTCCGCGCCGAGTTCGATTCCAGAAAAGTCCATCGCGGTTCTGCCGTTCGTGGACATGAGTGCAAGGAAGGACCAGGAATACTTTTCGGACGGCCTGGCGGAGGCGCTGATCGACCTGCTGACGCAGGTGCAAGACTTGCGGGTGCCCGCACGCACATCGTCGTTCTCGTTCAAGGGGAAGTCCGACGATATCGCGGCGATTGCACAGAAGCTGCGCGTGGCGCACGTACTGGAAGGCAGTGTGCGCAAGGCGGGCCACACCATCAGGATAACTGCACACCTGATTCGCGCTGACAACGGCTACCACATCTGGTCGAAGACCTACGACCGCAACGTCGAGGACATCTTCAAGGTTCAGGACGAGATTGCCGGAATCGTCGTCGAGGCGCTGAAAGCTAAGTTGCTGCCGGCGCAGAGAGTGCTGAACCTGCACCGTACGGAGATTCCGGAGGCCTATGAGCAGTTTCTCCTCGCCAAGCAATTCTACAACCGCCGCACGGTCGATAGCGCGCCGCGCGCCGCCAGAGCCCTTGAGCAGGCGCTGGTTCTCGATCCAAACTATGCGGCGGCTCTTGTATTGCTCGCCACTAGCATTGCCAACCAAATCGCGGAAGAAGGTGACCCCGGGCACGTGAAGGCCGAACAGGCCGTTGCGGCGGCCGACAAGGCCATTACGCTGGCGCCGGATTCCGGTGAGGCCTACTCGGCACGTAGCTATGTACGCTTGAGACTGCAATGGGACTGGAACGGGGCGCAAGCAGATGCCGAGAAGGCACTTCAGCTCGATCCCCGTTCCAACGAGGTCCAGCGCAGACACAGTTTGTTGCTGGGCGCTACCGGGCGTTTTTCAGAATCCATTGCGGCAGCTCAGATGGCGACCGAGATCGAGCCGCTGGACGTGAGTTCTTGGTTCATGCTTGGATTGTCGTACACCGCGGTCGGCGAATCTGCGGCGGGGCATCACGCTTTGGCGCGCGCGCTGGAACTGAGCCCGGAATCGACATTGGCAACTCTGTACATGGCAGCAACGGAGCTGGTCTCGGGTCACACAACCGAGGCACTTGCGACAAATGGCAGGCAGCAGAACGAGGCTTGGCGCTGGTCAATCCTCGCGATGATCGAGCACACGCTGGGGCATCCTAAGGAGTCGCAGCGGGTACTGGACGAGTTGATCAACAAGTACGGGCAGAGGACCCCGTACCGGGTAGCCGTGGCTTATGCATGGCGTGGTGAAGCCGACTTCGCTTTCGGTTGGCTGGAGCAAGCTTATCGGCAGCGCGACGGGGCGCTTAGCCTGATTCATATCGAACCTGGGCTGTCCGGTGTGCGCGGTGATCCGCGCTATGAGGCGCTTTTGCACAGGATG
>JBEKYO010000314.1:0-3323 GCA_049510875.1 Steroidobacteraceae bacterium | reverse complement strand
ATCTAGGCAACAGCCTCCTAGCACAGAGCGGCGTGGATTTGCTTTATGAGAATCTTGTGTTCCCTGCCGATATCGGTAGAGCCCATAAGATCAACGAGGTCGATCTTGCGTTGGCGCAGCGCGGACTGGGCCGAGCTCGCGCCGTAGCCCTCGGGGTCGAATGGAGCAAGCGTGATTGCGCGAGTGGTGAAATCTGGATGGAAGGTCTGGGCCGTGCTCGCAATGAAACCGAACGTCGAACTGTTCATAAGGCAGTAAATGAGTGGGCCGACGGAGACGCCATTGCCGCTCATGTGGGGTATGGCAACGAAGTTTTCTGTACCCATGACAAGGGTCGCGGATCTGGTCAGCAGTCCGCGTTGCATCCAAGTAATCGTTTGTGGCTGAAAAGCGCCTATGGAGTCGAATTTGTCACTGTGTTCGAGCTTGCCGAACGTTTAGCCTAGTAAATGGATAGTCGGCAAGAACCGTAAAATTCGCAGGTTGGAAGGGATTGCTGGATGAAGCTCATCCTGTCACGCAAAGGATTTGACTCCGGATATGGCGGTATGCCGAGCCCGATACTGCCGGATGGCCGACTGCTGCCATTGCCGATTCCAGCACCACACGATCGCAACACGCTCGCGGAAGTCGGCTCTTCGGATATTGATATGGGACAGTTGCTAGCGGGTCTCAGCCGGGGAAAGCATTCTCCAGCAACTCGAATTCACCTCGATCCAGATCTTGATCGAGGGCCCGCTGCGGGACCTTCCAATTGGCGACCTGCTTTGGGACAAAGTGGGAACGCGCAGAGTCATCTTCGAGATATGAGCGTCGGTGTAGGCGACGTGTTCATCTTCTTCGGCTGGTTTAGGCTAACGGAATACAAGGCCGGCGCCTGGCGCTACGCACGGAGTGCACCGGATTTGCACATCATGTTCGGTTGGCTCGAGGTGGCTGCGGTATTGCATATCGTCACCGAGCGCGAACGCTGTCTCTCAAGCTTTCCAGGCATCGCTAGTCACCCTCACGTCGCGAGCCCCGATCACTACACCGATCCACGCAATACTTTGTACCTGGGCGCGACGCAATCGCGCTTCAACTCCTCGGCGCGATATGGCGGTGGTCGATTCGCAAGCTATCACGAGCAATTGCAGTTGACCAAACCGGGTAGTACCCGCAGCATCTGGTCGCTTCCATCATGGTTCATGCCAAAGCCGGGCCGAGACTCGTTGTCTTACCACCCTAACTCCAGTCGATGGACCGATGAGGGAGAGTGCGTAACCCTCCAGTCAGCCGCTAAAGGCCAAGAATTCGTTCTCGACGGCGCCGCCTATCCGCCGCTAGACGGCTGGGTTTCCGATCTTGTGCGGGGGCACGGATGAGCGTGTTCTTTGTCTACCTCCGTCAACCCGGTGGACTTGATGATCGACGCAACGACCCGTTCTGGGAATTTGGGAGTTTTGGTCGAACCGGTTGTCATAGCAAAAACCTGCTGCATCCCAAGAATTCACGGATTGTAGATGGCGACCGCCTCGCATTTCTGCAGGGTGGCAACGGGGAAATCCGAGTCGTCGGGCTGACGCCGCCAATCAGGGTGGCAGGGACTACAGAGCGGATCGAACTCAAATGGGACAAAGTCTATCGGCCGGTGCCATTCGTGTTGGCGCCCATTCTCATTAACAATGATGGAGACACCGCATTTGCTACGGTGCATGGGGCGTTAAGGCTGGCCGATACCAATCGACCTACCTTCTGCGGCAGCGCTGCAAGTCGGCTTCGTAGCCGCGCTACGGCGGTCAGTCATGACCTCGCGCACGAGCTCGTTCAATGGTTCTCCGGATCTCCACGACCGAAAATCGTCTCCTACCCGGAGGCCATTCAAGTGGATACCGAACGCTGGCACCAAAACGCCATAAAACTCGGCTGGGCGAGCGCTAGACTGAAGTTCCTGACTGCGTCCCGCGATAATATCCATGTGTGACAGATACATGCATGGATTTCGGGTGTTTTGGTTCTGACTACGCGGTGATTTGATCGACCAAGCCGAAGGCGCGGCGCTGCAAGTCGGTCGGTGTGGTGAGCAAGTCGAAGGTTGCCGGATGTTCGAGGTCGCCGGGCGTGCGGCAGGTATTGCGTACCAGGGTTGCGAGTTCAGCGATGAGGGTACGCAGACTGTGTGCCGGCGCGCCGTCTTCGGCGAGGTGCGTGTGCACTTTCTCGAGCGCGGCCGCTGAGCGCTTGACCGGTGCGACCGGATCGCGCGTTGCCTTGGCGGCCTGATCTTCATCGGCGAACAGCAGCGGACGCCAGGCTTCGATCAGATGCCATTCGACGTAATAGGCGAGCATGCACAGGAAGATGTGCGCACGGACGCGGCTCTCGAGTCGGTGATGGATCGGACGGATCTTCAAGTCCACGGTTTTCAAGGAACGGAACGCCCGTTCGACTTGGGTGAGCGCCTTGTAACTGCGCACGGCGTCGGGCGCCGACATCTGCTTCTTGGGTAATCCGGTACGGATGACGTAGATGCCGTCGAGCGCGGCCTCGGCGGCAACTTGAGGTTCGAGGATCTGGTACGTCACGGCGTTGTCCGTGATGGTCAACTCGAAGTGCTTGCCGACTTTGTATTTGTCGAGCACTCGCCCGAGCTTCACGCCGATCGCAGCCGCTCCCTCGAGTGCGCCGCGTGCGACGCGGTCACGGATCTTATCGAGTTCGAGCCGGGTCGCCTCCAAGAGCGCTTGGCGTTTATGCGCTCTGAGCTTCGCGAGCTGCGGATTACGGCAGGCGATGAGCCGCTCATCGGGATACTTCGGATCCGAGAACTCAAAGAGATTGCGTTCATCGAAGAGCCCCAGCTGCAGCGCGCCGGCCTCCACCAGGCCGCGGATTTGGCCGCTCTTTAAGGCCGTGATCCACGCCAGCCCGTCGATGTCCTTGAGCTCACCGATCGCTTTGTGCGAGATCATGCCGCGGTCCCCAACGATCACCACGCGCTCAAGACCGAAGGACTCCTTGAGCTTCGTCACCTGGGGCATCAGGGTCTTCGTGTCCGAGGTATTGCCCTCGTACACGGACACCGCGATCGGGCAGCCTTGCCGTGTGGTCATCAGCCCATAGTTGACCTGGAGCTTGTTCTTCTTGCCGTCGCGGCTGTAGCCGATTTTGCCCACAGGACAGTGCGTGCCCTCGAAGTAGCTGGAGGACAGATCGTAGAGCGCGAGGCTGCCTTCGCCCAAGTGGCGCGCCGCGAGCTTGCGCTCGATCACGGGCTGGCGCTCGAGCAGCCAGTCCATCGCCGCATACAGATCATCTTCATCGCTCGCACTGACACCGAACTC
>JBEKYO010000313.1:0-3334 GCA_049510875.1 Steroidobacteraceae bacterium | reverse complement strand
CTGCTGGAGGCGGTGAGCACGATGTAGCCTTCGTGCGTGAACTTGATGGCGTTGCCGACGAGATTCATGATGATCTGGCGCAGCCGCCCGGGGTCGCCGCGCTGCAGGACCGGGATGTCCTTGATGTCGACGATGAGTTCGAGACCTTTGACGGCGGCCTGCAGGGCCATGACCGAGACGGTTTCGTAGATGACGTCGCGCAGGTCGAATTCCACGCATTCCAAGTCCAGGCGCCCGGCCTCGATCTTCGACAGATCGAGCACGTCGTTGATGAGGGACAAGAGCGCCTCGGCGCTGCCGCGGATGATCTCGACGTACTCGCGCTGCGTGTCGTCGAGCAGGGTTTCGGCGAGCATCTGGGACATGCCGATGACGCCGTTCATGGGCGTGCGGATCTCGTGACTGACGTTGGCGAGGAAGCTGCTCTTGGCCTGGTTGGCGGCTTCGGCGGCGACCTTGGCGTCGATGGCGGCCTGTTCGGCGAGCTTGCGGTCGGTGATGAGCTGCATGGAGCCTGCGAGCCAGGTGGGTTTGCCCAAGGCGTCGTGTTCGGCCTGCGCGCGCAGCCGCACCCATTCGTAGTGGCCGGTCTTGTGCTGGATTCGGACCTCCACATCGAAGGCGTCGGCGTGCGAGAGGTGACCGTCGATCCCGGAGCGCACGAGGCCGCGGTCATCGGGATGGACGAGGGCCTCGAAGCGATCGCGCGAGTGCTCGAGCTCGCCCAAGCCGTACCCTAAGAGCTCTTCGAAGCGCGGCCCGAACCAGGATTTGTTGCCGGGGATGTCGAGTTCCCAGACGCCGTCGCGGGTGCCGCGCACGGTGCGGGCGAGGCGCTTTTGCAGGGCGTCCAAGGCGGCCTCGGTGCGCTTCAAGTGGGTGACGTCGACCAGCGAGCCGGTGATGCGCGTGAGTTCGCCCTTGGGGCCGTGGGTGCAGTTGGCGGTTTCCGAGATCCAGCGTTCGGTGACGTCGGGCAGGATCACCCGGAACTCGCAGCGGTAGGCGGGGCTCTCGGGCGTGGTGTCGAAGGCGGCCTGGCAGATGCGTTCGAAGTCCTCGGGATGCACGGAGGTCAGATGCCCCTCGAGGTCGTCGAGCTGGGTGGTAGGAGAAATGTTCAAGAGCTCGCGGAAGTTCGCGGACGCGAGCCAGGTTTTGCGGCCGAAGTCCAAGTCCATGGTGGCGACGCCGGCCACGGCCTGCGCGCGGTTCAAGGACTCGGTGACGTAGCGCAGCGAGGTCTCGAGTTGCTGGCGTTCGGTGATGTCGGTGACGCTGCCGATGACCCGCGCCGGAAAGCCCTCGGCGTCCTTCAGCACCTGGCCGCGGCCGGCCAGCCAGCGCGGCTCGCCGTCGAGGCGCAGCGAGCGGTACTCGGCCTGGAAGGTGCCGCCCGAGGCAATGGCGTCGTTCAGCTTGTGAACCACGCCCTCGAAGTCTTCGGGGTGGACGGTGGCCAGCCACTCATCGCGGGTGAACAGCGAGGCGGCATTCGAGAGGCCGGCGAGCTCGAAGAACAGCGGGGTGGCGGCCACCTGGCCGGTGATGAGGTCCAAGTCGAAGCCGCCGAAGCCGCCCGCGGCTTGCGCGAATTCCAGCAGCTCGGAGGAGCGGCGCAGGCGGCTGCGGCGCTCGCGGTCGTGGATGATGCCCCAGTGCAGGCGGTGAGTGAGCAGCTCGAGTTCATCGCCGGTGGGCAGTTCGTCGCGGGCCGTCGCCGCGCCGCGGTCGAGCAAGGTCGAGAGCGAATCGCGCACCTGGCGAAGGCGTTTGGCGATCGCATCGGCGGCGAACCAGCCGACGCCCAACAGGCCGAAGGCGACGGCGCAGAGGCAGGCGATGAGCGCGATTTTCTCGTCCAAGAAGGATTGCTCGGCGAGGTCGAGCGCTTGGGCCGCGGCGACTTGCGCGGCGTGCAGGGCCGCGGTGTCGCGCGTGGAGGCGGCCGCGCGCGGATTGATGGCCGCCGCAACCGCGCTACGAACCGATTGTTCGTAGCGCGCCGTCGAGGCGAACAGCCAGAACGCGGCCGCGGCGAGCAGCAGCACGGCCGCGAGCGGTACAGCGAATAACTTCCAACGAATGGGCCAAGTGCGCATGCGACGTCCGTGCCGAGAGGTGGGCGTGCGCCCGGCAACCTCTGGTATATCGGCCGGGCGCGGGGCTGCTTGAGCTATGATCGGGGACGATTTTTGACGGAATTGAGACATGCGGATCGGCAAAACTTTGAGCTTCGGCATCGCCGGCCTGATCGCGCTGCTGGTGGCGGCGCTGGTTGCCGTGGGGCTGCTCATCAATCCCAACGATTACAAGCCGCGCATCGCGGCCGCGGTCAAGGAGGCCACGGGCCGCGACTTGGTGCTCGCGGGAGATCTCAAGCTCTCGGTGTTCCCCTGGATCGCGCTCGAAGCGGGACAGGCGTCCTTGGGCAATCCGCCGGGATTCGGCGGCGCGCCGTTCCTCACGCTGCGGCGTGCGGCGCTGCGCGTGCGGCTTCTGCCGCTGCTCGGCGGACGGCTGGTGGTGGGACGGGTGGAGATCGAGGGCCTGGACCTTGAGCTGGTCAAGAATGCCGCCGGGCAGGGTAACTGGGAGGGCTTCGGGCGGGCCCCCACACCCGCACCCGCCCGAGGGCGCGGGAATCCAGGCGAAACCTTACAGGGGATTGCGGGAATCCAGATCACGGATGCGCGCGTGCGCTACCAAGCGATCACGTTGCAGCACATCAAGATCGAAACCGGCTCGTTCGCGCAACACGGTGAGGTGCCGGTCACTCTGCACGCCGATGCGGACCGCGGCGTCGCCGGCGAGCAGGCGAGCGTGGACGCGCGCTTTGACCTGCGCGCCGACTCGGGCGCGCGGCGCTATACCCTGTCGGCGCTGAACGTGAACAGCGAGATTGCGCTCGCCGGCCACGTCCGAGCGGAGCCCTTAAGCGTCTCGGCGCCGCGCGTGGACCTGGACCTCGCCGCGCAAACGCTGGCGGCCGCCGCGGTGGCGGTGAACTTCGCGGGGGCGCAGGTGGGCGTCAGCTTGCAGGGCACTCACGTCCTCGACGCGCCGGCGCTCACGGCGACCGTGACCGTGGCGCCGTTGGTGGTGCGCGAAACGCTGGCGCGCCTCGGAATCCCGGTGCCGGCGATGCGCGATCCGAAAGCGCTGTCGCTGGCCGCGGTCGCGGGCAGCATTGCCTACGGCGGCGACATCGCGCGCGTGGATCACCTCGAGGCCACCGTGGACGACACGCACACGACCGGCAGCGCCGAAGTGAATCTCACCACCCACGCGATCGCGTTCGATCTATCCGTGGACACGGTGGATCTCGATCGGT
>JBEKYO010000312.1:0-3404 GCA_049510875.1 Steroidobacteraceae bacterium | reverse complement strand
GATGCGAAGCCCGAGACCCAACGGCGTCGCCGATTTACCCCTCGAGACCGGAAGCGCCTGATGAGCCTGTATAGGCGCAGCGGGCAGAGCGCCGTGCAGTTCTGCCGTGAGCACGATGTCTGTCCGTCGTCCTTGTGGCGCTGGCTGGGGCGCAACCGGCAGAGCGGCAAGGAGTCGTCGCGGGCCGGTGAACTGGTTGAGATTCCGATGGCGGCGCTGCGTACACCGGAGATGGCGAGCGCGGCGGTGACGATGCAGATCACGGGCGTCGCGCGTCTCGAGGTTGCGGTCGGCACCGATCCGGAGTGGTTCGGCGCCTTGGTGCGGGCGTTGACGCCCGCGAGGCAGTAAGGCCATGTTCGGTCTTACCAACGAGACTCGCGTGTACGTGAAGACCGGCGTGACTGATGGCCGGGTGGGCTTCGAGGGGCTGCGAGGCTTGGTCAGCAAGGTGATCGAGCAGGATGTACGAGCCGGCCATCTGTTCGCGTTTTGCAATCGCCGGGAAAACCGCGTGCGGCTGCTATGGCATCACGCGGGTGGTCTGTACCTCGCGACGAAGCGCCTGGATCGGGGCACGGTGCAATGGCCACGCGATGCCGCGGCGGCAGTGTGCATGAGTGCGGGACAGCTGCAGATGCTGTTGCAGGGAGTCGAGTTTAAGGCCGCCGAAGAGATGACGACGCGTCGTTATTGGCGCTGATTTTACCGCTCAAAACCGTTCGAAAATAATCACCATCGAGCGAACTTTTGCGAGCACGGAGCATCCAACTCCGTGCTCGCATGATCACTGAAAACAGCTTCATCACCGACCCACTTCCCGCCGATGTGATCGCGCTCCAAGCGCTGGTGCGCGAGCTGCAATCGGAGCTGAAAATCTCGACCCTGCGTTGCGCTCGGCTCGAGTACAAGATGCGCGATCTGATCCGCCGCATGTATGGCCCGAAGTCGGAGAAGCTCAATCCCGCGCAGCGCCTGTTGTTCGGCATCCTCGACGAGACGCCGATCGACGCACCCGCGACGGGCACGGCATCGAACGAGCAACCCGCCTCGACGGGAGCGAAGAAGAAGCGCGGTGGTGGTCGTAAGCCGAAGCCGGAGAATCTGCCGGTGCGTCGTCGACTCATCGATCTGCCGGCCGAGCAGAAGGAAGGCCTGGTGAAGATCCGCGAGGAAATCACCGAGCAGATCGAGTACCAGCCAAGCCGCTTCTACCGCCTGCATCTGGTGCGCCCGGTCTACGCGCACCCGAAGAAGAAACATGCACCGGTGGTGGCGGCGTTGCCGCCGCAGGTGATCCCCCAAGCCGGTGTCGGCCCCGGCTTCATCGCTCACGTTTTGACGGCGAAGTATGTTGATCACCTTCCGCTGTACCGCCAGGAGCGTATCGATGCCCGCGGCGGTGTGTGGATCGGCCGCCAGGCCCGCTGCCGCTATGTCGAGGCGGCGGCGCATCTGTTGATTACGATCCGCGCGCAGCTGATCGAGCGGATCTTGCAAAGTCGCTATGTACAGGTGGATGAGACCTTCACGAAACTGATTGATCCGGACCGCCGAGGTCGGTCCCGCGATGCCTACCTCTGGGGCTATCATGCCCCGCTCGAGAAGGTGGTCGTGTTTGAGTTCTCCCCTACTCGCAGCGGCACGATCTTGTACGACTTCTTTCCCGAAAAGTGGCGCGGGGTCGTGCAAACCGACGGTGCGGCGATGTATCCGAGTGTGTTCAAGCATCGACCGAACATCACCCACATCGAATGCATCGCGCATCTGCGCCGCTACGTCGTCGATGCGCTCAAATCCGATGAACGCCAGGCGGTGCCGTTGTACAAGGATATCTCCGAGCTGTACCGGCTGGAGCGCGTGGCGAAGGATAGAGGGCTCACCGATGAGCAGCGCGGTTACTTCCGTCACGCCAAGGCAAAGCCCGTACTCAAGCGCCTGCAGGCGCAGTTCCGCGAGCTCGAACACACGGCGCCGCCGACGGGAAACCTCCGCGATGCGGTCACCTACGCCAACAACCGATGGCAGCATTTATCGGGCTATGCGAAAGCCGGCTTCGGTCACGTGCACATCGACAATAACCGCATGGAAGACAAGTTCCGGCCGACCAAAGTGGGGCTGCGAAACTATCTGTTCATCGGGCACCCGGCGGCCGGCTGGCGCTCCGCGGTGGTCTACACGGTCGTCGCCAACTGCAAGCTCGTCGGCGTGAATCCCGAGAACTACATCGCCTGGGTGCTGCCGAAGTTGGCGGCGGCCACGAACAAAACTGCGACGGGTCTGTTACCGCACGACTATGCGCTGTTGACCGAGCACGACGAAGACACCGGCGAGGTGGTGCAGCCGGAGGCCATCACGGACTTCGAACCGTCACCTTCGTCTTGATCGAGTTCGCGATGAAGCATTGCTCGTTCGCGAGCTCGTGGATCCGCGTAATCGCGTTCGGCATGACTTCCTGACTGGCGGCAAACGTGATCGTGGGCTTGAGGATCACCTCGCTCACCCAGTACACGCCCTCCGAGATCTCTGTGAGCACACCAGAGGCCGGATCCCGATACGTCTCGACCTCGATCCCCATCTGAAACGCCACATGTAACCACGACAGCATGTGCGCGCTCGCGACCGTCGCCACGAACAGGTTCTCCGGGTTCAGCTTGACCTTGTCGCGATAGCCCTCGGGCAGCATCGCGTCGGTGTCGCTCGCCTTGATCTTCGTGCCGCCGGCCAGGTGCCATGTGTGTTCGCGGGCGTACTTGCCCTTCACGTGAGACCACTTGCCGCGGGTCCAGTCGATCGTCGCCAGTTGTAGAGCTTCGGGGTCCGTCATCCCCCTCGCATTACCCGGGTCCGGGCCTATCCGTCAAGTCCCGCAGGGGCCTGTAGCCGCTGCGACGTTTACGTTTGAGCTATCTTCCTCAACAAGCTACGGTGGAATATGGCGCCTTTAGGGCCTAAGATCCGGCAGAATGGAAACTCCAAATCGGGGGGTCGGATATGAAAGGGCGTTATCACCGGTTGGCGGCGGCGATATGTGCAGTAGGGATATGGGGTGCGGTTGCGGCGCGCACGATTTCCGTCGACACACCGAGCTACTTCCCTCCGCCAATTCATCCAGGCCCGGGTTTCGACTTTCCGTTTCTAATCAGCGATTCAGCCTCGCTCACCATCAATGAGCCGGACACCTCTTTCGTCTATCAGCTTGCGTTTTCGCCGGGCACGCCAAAAGAACCTTCCGCCGCAGGCACCAGTCTTGGTGCGTCTTTTCCGAATCTGCCCGCTTCCAATTGCTCCTCGAATTACTACACGGGCTCGGTCTACCCGAACAACCCCACATACATTTGCGTGGCCTACATGCTCAACTGGGGTCCATCGCCAAACGAGCCGCCCGGCCGCAAAAGTGGTCC
>JBEKYO010000311.1:0-3411 GCA_049510875.1 Steroidobacteraceae bacterium | reverse complement strand
AGCGAACACGAAGGATTCGGCCTGAGCGTGGTCGAGGCGATGGCGGCCGGCCTCATCGTCATATGCCGCGATATGGCGCCCCTCAACTCGTTCATCGAGCACCGCCGCTCGGGCTGGCTGCTGCAATTCGACGGCAGCGGCCCGGATCTCGAACAGCTGGCGCAGCTGCTGGCCGCGGGCCCGGAGCGCGTCGCGTCGCTGTCGAACGCCGCCCGCCAGGCTGCGGGCCTTCACGATTGGTCGGTTGCCGTGCCGCGGTTCGTCGGGCATTACCGCGATGCGCTGGCGGAGCACGCCTGCGCGCCCGAGAGCCGGGCAATCTAGGCCCATGTGCGATCGGCCCTTTCTCTCGAGGGAGTCCAGGTGGCGATATCAGTCCTCGTGCTGACGAAGAACGAGCAGCAAGACCTTCCGGCCTGCCTCGAATCGGTCGCGTGGTGCGACGATGTGATCGTCTACGATTCCTTCAGCACCGATGAGACGGCGGCCATCGCCGAGCGGCGTGGGGCGCGCGTCGTCAGGCGGGTCTTCGACAACTGGGCGGCTCATCAAAATTGGGGCCTGCGCAACCTGCCGTTCAGGCATCCGTGGGTCTTCTACATCGATGCCGATGAACGGATGACGCCGGAACTGGCCGCCGGCATTCAACGGGCGGCGGCGGGCGCCGGCGATCTGGTTGCGTTCCGCGTACAGCGGCGCGATTTCTTTCTGGGCACCTGGCTGAAGCACGTGCAGAGCTCGCCGTTCTATTTGCGGCTCTTCAGGCCGGAGAAGATGCGCTACGAGCGGCTCGTCAACCCGGTGTCCATCGCCGACGGTCCGGTGGGCTCGGTTGGCGGATTTCTCGATCATTTTCCGTTCAGCAAAGGCATCAACCATTGGTTCGACAGGCACAACTCGTACAGCTCGCTCGAAGCCCGGCAGATCATGCAGAATCGGCGCGAGCATGTACCGTTCTCGTGGCGCTTGGCATTCAGCGCCGGCGACTTCCATGAGCGGCGCTTTCATCAAAAGGAACTGTTCTACCGCATGCCGTGGCGTCCCGTGGCAAAGTTTCTGATTCTCTACGTCGCCAAGCGCGGTTTTCTCGACGGCCGGGCTGGTCTCACGTATGCCGTACTGCAGGCCATCTACGAGTATATGATCGTCGTCAAGGTTCGCGAGCTGGAGGCATCCGGTGCGTGACCCCCGTTTTTTGCCGAGGTTGTCGCTCGGCTGTGCCTTGGCCTTGACGGCGTGCGGCTCGATGGATGCGCGCCTTCCTGCCGCCGCCGCGCAGAATCAGAAGTCGATCAGCGCCTGGGTCTCTTGCAGCGGGACGATCGACGACACGGCGGGAGTCCAGAAGGCCTTCGCGGCGGCCAGGAACGCGGCGTTCACGCTGGTGGTCGACTGTCCGGTGCGTCTGCATTCGGGGTTGGCGATCGACCGCGTGGTGTTCATCGATGACGGCACGACGGTGCAATTCAGCGGTGCGGGCAAATTCTTCGTCGACAACCTGTTTCACCCGGCTTTCGTCATCGCGAACTCCAGCAACATCGCGTTGGTCGACTGGAACGTGGAATGGGACGGCAGCGTGCCCGTCGATCCTAACCTCGGCGGCTACGAGTTCAACGGAAAATTCGTGGCGTCGCCCGGCAAGACGCAGCCCGCCGGCGCCTTCAACGATCTGGTGTTGACCGGCTGGCTCGCGGCCAATCGCCGCATCAATTTCGTCGAAACCCAGGGCTGGGTGAAGTCGATCTGGGTGGGCGGCGTGAATCCGGCTGCGGTGTTCTTCATCACCGGCGACTCGGGCAACGTGGTGTTCTCGGGGATGAGGCTTACGGTTCCGGCCGCCGCCGGGGCGCACCAATTCATGCCCCAGGCCATCTCCTCGTCGGCGAACTGGAGGAGCAACCAAGCGGTCACCGGCAAGACGCCCGAAACCATGCAATACGCGGCCATTCCGCACCACCTTAAGTTCTCCGGCATCGATCTGGACGGGATTTTGATGGGCTGGCAGGGGAATCTGCGCGATACGACCTTCGAGAACATCACCGCGCATCGCTATGGCGATTTGCAGGATGCCGGCGGGGCGCATGTGGGCGGCATCGGCAAGTGGTTTCCGCCGCCGCATTTGTTCTACATCAACACGCATGCCGCGGATCCGGGTTTGAGCAACGTGAACCTTCACTTCAGCCGCATCACCGATGAGGGCGTACGCGTCGGGCAGGCCCGCGACAAGGGCGGCGGCGACAGCGTGAGCGGCTATGCGAACTCGCTCAAGCTGGGCTGTACGGACTGTTCGGTGGACACCTACACCAGCCATCGGCCCGACGGCTTCATGGACGTGCTCCCCTCCGACGGGTTGAGGATTTCGAACGTCACGGCCACCTTCGATTCCTCCTTCATCAACAATGTGTTTCCGGCGGGCATCCGCTTCCCGGCCGCCGGCTATTCGGGCGTGACGTTCGAGAACGTGCGAATGACGGACACGGCGCAGGCCACCTCCCACGGACCCATCGGCAACGCCACGAATCC
The DNA here is from genome assembly GCA_049510875.1 of Steroidobacteraceae bacterium. Lineage (GTDB taxonomy): Bacteria > Pseudomonadota > Gammaproteobacteria > Steroidobacterales > Steroidobacteraceae > Bog-1198. Next base: position 888 of record JBEKYO010000311.1, on the reverse strand, counting down.
GGCCAACACGGGAATCGTGTTCACGAATTTCCAGATCGCGATGCATAAGTGGGTGGGCCCGGATCTGCCGCTGCCGACCATCACGGGGACGAACAGCCGTGTTTCCCTGGCTTTCACCATGGCGGATCCGGCGACCAACGTGGCTTATCTCGAGGTCGGATCGAGCACGCTGGTGGTGACGGCAAGCCCCGCGATACTGCATCCGGGCGATGAAGCAACGCTGACCTGGGCCGCCCGCGAGGCGGCCGGCTGCAGCGCCGGCGGCGCCTGGTCCGGCGCCGTCGGGACCAGCGGATCGCGCGCGGTGAAAGCCGGCGCCGCCGGCAATTACGGCTACCAACTTGACTGCCAAACTGCCTCGGGGCCCTTGGCCGCGACGGTGCCCGTGGCCGTCCAGTGAGATGCGGGAGCCGGACTTGACGCCGATCGCGTTGCCGCAGGTTAGAATGAATTTGGAACTGGTGTCGAAGGTGCACGCTTGCGGTATTTAAAGTCGGTGACTACCCCGCAGTCCGTCCCCCATCGGGTGGGCGCAGGGTGCCTCGGAATGATTCTGGCGGCCGGGCAGGCCGGGGCCTACGATTTCACCGCGCCCGCGCCGGGCTTCACGCCCGACGCCATCAATACCTTCCAGATTTACGTGGCCGACGAGGAGACCTACGACGACAATCTGTTCCGTCTTCCCCCCGGCACGGTGGGGGTTCCGGGAGCCGCCTTTCCGAATGCCTCGCCAAGCGATGCGGTCAACACTTCGAGCCTCGGCGTCCAGGGGAAGTATGACATCGGGCGGCAGGAGGTCGAGTTCAACGTGCGCGCCAATGACAACCAATTCGCCAACAATACGGCGTTGAACAATGTCTCTTCGAGCGCGACCGGCGCGTGGAATTG
>JBEKYO010000310.1:0-3459 GCA_049510875.1 Steroidobacteraceae bacterium | reverse complement strand
CCGAACGTCGCGGTGTACCTCGATGAGCAATCCGCGCAGCTTCCAGACCGCAATCTCGACATTTACGCTGCGGATCTCGCGCGCATTGAGATCTTGGAGGGCCCGCAGGGCACTTTGTTTGGGGCGGGCGCCCAGGCGGGTGTGGTCCGTTACATCACGAACAAACCGAAGCTCGATGTGACCGAAGCGATGGTGAGCGCAGGCTACGCCACGACCGCGCATGGGGATCAGAGCAGCAATGTCAACGCGACTATCAACATTCCCTTGATTGCCGATACGCTCGCCGTGCGCGCCGTGATCTACAACGAGCATCGCGGCGGATACATCGATAACATCCCCGCGACCTTTGCGCGTGCCGATACTGATCTCGGCGTTCAGTACTTTTTTGGCGGTCGGGTTCCTGCCAACAGCGTCGTCATCAATAACTTCAACATTGCGGCCAAGGATATCAATCCCGTCACCTACGCAGGGCTGCGTGCAGAGGCCTTGTACCAGTTCAACGAGGACTGGAGCGCACTACTTGCACAGTCTTACCAGAGTATGGAGGCGGACGGCGTGTTTGCGCAGATGGCGGCAAATTCGCAGGGTGAGCCGCAACCTGGTCTCACCGTGCAGCTCTTCAACCCGTCCTACAACAAGGACAGGTTTGAGAATACCGCGCTTACGATTGACGGCCGTGTCGGTGCGCTGAAGCTCGTCTATGCGGGCGCGTATCTCGTGCGCAACGTCGATGAGGTTCAGGACTATACGAATTACGCACGCGCCACCTTCGCAGATTATTATCAGTGCGTAAATCCAGGTCCGACTCTTGCGACTGCGCAATGTTTCACGCCGAGCTCGACCTGGCGTGATATTGAGCGAAACACCCACCAAAGCCATGAGCTGCGCGTGAGCACCCCCAATGATTGGCGGCTCCGCGGCATCGGCGGCCTGTTCTATGAAAACTACCAGATTCAGGAGCAGACCGACTGGTTCTATCTAACGGCGCTTCCGGACTTCAATCCGATCGGGCCGCCCACCGGCTACTACACCCTGAACGGATCACAGCTTCTGCCGAACGGTACCCTGGTCCAAGGCGACACGCTGGGAAGGGTGTTTGTGCCGGCCCCGGTGACGTCGATCAACCCGAACATCCGGCCGCTGGGCGATGCCTTCTTTGACGACATCACGCGCGGTTACACACAGAAGGCCGCCTTCGCATCCCTCGATGTCGAGCTCATTCCGAAAACCCTGACGCTGAGCGCCGGCACGCGCTATTCCCGTACCGCTACCTCGGAAGTCGGATCGGATGTGCCGAGTACTGGTTGCGACATCATCTATGATTCGCCGGTACCCAATCCCTGTGTGAATCACTCCGGCTTTACAAATATCAATTCAGAAGGCCTTGACCGGACCTTTTCCGGCTTCAGGAGCCGCGCGAACCTGAGCTGGAGAGTCACCGAGGATGCGCTGCTGTACTACACCTGGTCGCAGGGCTTTCGCGCAGGCGGCTTTAATCGGGCACCATTCGCTCCAGAATATAATTCGCCGCTGGCAGCCAACGGCGAGGCCGGGCAGTCGCAGGCCGACAAGCACGGGGGCTGGGTATCGCCCCTGGCCTTCGCGCCCGACAGACTCACCAACAATGAACTCGGCTGGAAAACGATGTGGATGGACCGGCGTATCCAATGGAACGGCGCGATCTATCAGGAGGACTTGAACAACGCACAGATCAACGGAGGCTTAAGCGGTGTCATCACCGTCGGCGTGATCCTCAACGGTGGTAACTACAGGCTGCGCGGCGTAGAAACCTCGGTCGTGGCGCGCGTCACGACCGGGTTCACCATGGAGGCGGGCGCGGCCTGGAATCACAGCGAGTTGGTCAAAGAGGCGACACTGCGATGGCAGGACGGAACGCCGGTTGACTTCAGCTCCCTACAGACCTCGAGCGGACAGACTCTCACGACACCGGGCGGGGCACTCGGCAGCCCGCTTCCCGGGGCGCCCTCCTTTCAGGGCAACATCCGCGCACGTTACGAGTTCGCGTTCAACGGTTATGCCCCGTTCGCTCAGATCGACGCGGTGCATCAGTCACATTCCTTCGCGAGGACCGATCAGCTTACTCTTGATCTGCAGGGCAACTCCACTGCGTATGATCTGCCCGCTTTCACCACGTATGATGCGGCGCTCGGTGTCGCAAAGGACGCATGGCTCGTGCAAGTCTACGCAGAGAACCTCACCGACACGCGGGCCGAGCTGTATGCGAACTACACGCAGTGGTACAAAGCCGTAACGGTAAGTCGTCCCCGAACCATGGGGTTGCGCTTCAGCTATCGGTTTAACGGCGGGTAGCGTAAGTTCTTCAGCCATCGGAAATCCAGTGGCGGATGATCGGCCCTAAGACAATCCCATCGAAAACCACTCCAGCTTGACTCTGGCGGTCGCGCTCACAGACATCGCATGTTTCAGTTGCTCTGAAGCGGTCGTTGGTGGTCGTCTGGATAGGGTCGAGTCCCGCCTCCAGTGGCCCGGTCGTCCGCGTCGGGCGGCAGACGGCCAAGAAATGACGTTCGCGGCCAGCGGCCACCTCAACCCATAGGTGCGGTCTTCACGTATTCCACGAGCTGTTCAAGCACTGTGCCCCAGCCGTGCGTAAAGCCCATCTTCTCGTGCGCGGCGGCGTGCTCTTTGGTGGCATGGATAGCAGTAGCCGTGTACTTACAGCCTCCATTGCCGTGCGGTTCAAACGTTAGCAGTGCGGTAAAGAACCACGGAGCGGCGGCAGGGTCGTTGGGCCGGAAACCGGGCCCGAGCGCAGAGGTCCAGACGAGCTTGCGATTTGGCACAATTTCTAAGTAGCAGCCAGGCGTCGCCGGCAGCTTGTTGCCATTGGCGTCCACCATTTGCGCGAAGAATTTACCGCCAGGCTTCAAGTCGATTTCGCACTCGATGGTACGGTAGGGTTTGGGGCAGAACCAAGGCATCAAATGTTTCGGTGTCGTCCAGGCTTTGAACACTAGCTCCGGCGATACGTCCACGATGCGTTCCAACACTAGGTCCAACTCACTCTTCATCGTCCTGCTCCTTCATTGTAAGCAGATAGGCGTCCAATTGATCCAAGCGGCGCTCCCAGAGTTTCCGTCGATCGAGGATCCAGTCTTCCGCCGCCTGCAGGCGTTTCGGAGCGAGTTCATACGTCCGTACTCGACCGGACTTCTTGGATTTCACCAATCCGAACTTCTCAAGCATGCTCAAGTGCTGCGTGAATGACGGCAGTGCCATGTCAAAAGGACGCGCGAGCTCAAGCGTTGAAGCGGCGCCGCCGCTTAGGCGATGCAGCACCGCCCGGCGTGTTGGATCCGCGAGCGCCTGAAATACTTGATCTAGTTTCACCGCATGGTTAGGCATCTACCTTAATATATCGACTGACGTTGCTTATGGCAAGACCCAAAGGGGCTCAAGTGCTGGATCGCGCCTCTG
>JBEKYO010000309.1:0-3465 GCA_049510875.1 Steroidobacteraceae bacterium | reverse complement strand
AGCCGCCGCGATAGAAGATCACCACAGTGGGCTTTTGATAACTCTCAGGGCTGAACGTCCGTAGCACCCCGTCTTTGGTCTGAGCGCGGAATGCTGGCGCCCGCATACCCACCGCCAGAGGCTGAACCTGAGCGGGGTCGCTCGGAATGTCCGCAAAGGCGCTCACAGTCCACAGAGCAGCGGCGAATATGAGGAAGTGGCTTTGAATGTGCATAGGGAATCCCCGATCGGTGAAACACTCATCGCGGTGAACACCCACTGGCGTCCGCTAGGGCGCCGCGGCGTGTCGGAACAGGTGGCGGCGAGCTTCAGCATCCATTTCCGTTTTGAACGTGTATCGGTCTTTGAGGGCTCCGGCCCGAACCGCAGCCGGCCTGGCATTCACAAGGTCCAGCCAGCGCTTCAGGTGCGGTAGTGTGCTCCACGCATCGTCGCCGAGAATGAACGGAACGGCTCGCACCCACCCCCACGCCGACATGTCGACAATCGTGTAGGTGGCTCCCAGCAGGAAAGGACCGGTGGCCAGCTGTGCATCCAGGATGCCGTAGTGCCGGCGCGCTTCGAATGCATACCGGTCAGCCGCATAGTCGAGGCCCTTGGGCGCGTAATGCTTGAAATGCACAGCCTGCCCGGAATACGGGCCGATGCCGCTGGAAATAAACATCAGCCACGAGAGCATTTCGCCGCGCGCCTTGGGAGTGTTCTCAGGGAGAAACTTCCCGGTGTTTTCCGCCAGGTACAACAAGATCGCCGTGCTATCGAATACACGCACATCGCCATCTGTGATCGCGGGTGTTTTGCTATTCGGGTTGATGGCCACGAAGCTCGGCGCGAATTGCTCGCCCTTGCGCGTATCCACCGGCACGACCTCGTACGGCAGGCCGGATTCTTCCAGGAACAGAGCCACTTTGGCGGGATTGGGCGCGGGATGGTAGTAGAACTTGATCATGATCAGTGCCTTCGTTGTTTGTATTGGTCACAAGCGCAAGCTGCTCAGACTGCGGAGATCCCACCGTCGATACGCAGTTCCGTTCCGGTCGTGAACCGAGATCCATCCGCCGCGTAGTAGAGCGCCGCCGCGGCTATTTCTTCCGGCTCGCCCGCTCGGCCGAACGGGCCGTTCGCCGCCATTTGCCCGAAGCCCGCAATTTGTTCCGGGCTAAGGCCCATTTTCAGGCTGATCGGAGTGTTGATGGGACCCGGGGTAATGGTGTTGACCCGGATGCGACGCGGCGCCAGTTCTGCTGCCAAACTGAGCCCGAAGGAGCGTAGGGCCGCTTTGGTGGCTGCGTAAACGCTCAACCCGGGCATTCCCTGCACCGCAGCCAGGGATGACGTGAGAATGATCGACCCGCCGTCTCGGAGGACAGGTACTGCGTGTTTGATCAAGAAGTACGGGCCGCGCACGTTGACACGAAACAGCTCATCGAAGTGCGCTTCATCTGCCGCAGCGAGAGGAGCGATGCGGGCGATGCCGGCGTTGACGAAGAGGACGTCAATACGGCCGTGCTTTCTACTGACGAGATCAACCAACGCCTTTGCCGCGTTAGGGTCGCCCGCGTCAGAGACGATGGCCTCCACATAGGGCATCGCCTTGCGCGCAGCGACAACGCTCGTGTCGCTCGAACCCGTCACGATGACCGTGGCCCCCTCTTCATGGAAGAGCTTGGCGGTAGCGGCGCCCATGCCGCTCGTGCCACCGGTAATGAGTGCGACTCTATCCCTCAAGGAATTCATGGGACGACTCCAAGCACGATTATGTAGCGAGTGCCACAGAATAACAGTGGAAGACAGTTCAGATCAAGGCTATTCTTTGGCGGTTACTACAGTAATCGAACTGGAGCGGTGTGATGGCGCGAACCTTGGAGTTCGACTACCCAAAGGCGATTGAGAGAGCGACGCGGCTTTTCTGGAAGAGCGGTTACGCCGGTACATCGCTGCGCAAGCTGCTGCGAGCGATGGGGATCGGCGAGGGCTCCTTCTACAACACCGTAAAAAGCAAGAAGCGGGCGTATCTGGAATGCTTGAAACATTACAGCTCTACCATCGGTCGCCACCGCGGCGAGGCCTTCTTTTCAGCGCCCACCGCCGCATCAGGAATTCGGGCGCTGTTTAAGACGGTGCTCGACTGTCTGGACGATCCGGGCACGCCCTCACGACTGTGCCTGATGGCGGGCAGCGTAAACCGCGAGGTGTTGGCGGAGCCCGATCTGCGCCGCTATGTTTACGACCAGCTGTCGACGGTGGCCGAGCGGATGATGGCGCGACTTTCGGCGGACAAGCAAGCAGGATTGTTGCCACCGGATTTGGAACCGCAAGTGGTGGCGCCGATCGTCATTACGTATCTGCAGGGATTGTGGCGCATGGCGCTTGTCTCCTACGATCGGAACAAGTTTGAGCAGCAGATCGACACTTTTCTGACTGGGCTCGGACTTTGAAATTCTTTTGTCTGGCCGAGCCGCCGAGGCCAGGACCGTACGCCTTTTAGGTCTATCGATCGACTTCTCCATTACCGATTCCGTCCGAGGAATGTCCCATGACCACCCAATCCACCCCGAGTGACAACCAACCGCCCGAATATGTACCGCCCACCGTGTGGACACCGGACAAACCGAGCGGCGGCCAGTTTGCGAACATCAATCGGCCTGTCTCCGGTGCGACTCACGAGAAGGAGCTGCCGCGCGGCCGGCATCCGCTGCAGCTCTACTCGCTGGGCACACCAAACGGCGTCAAAGTCACCATCATGTTGGAAGAGCTGCTCGCCGCCGGCCACGCTGGAGCCGAGTACGATGCCTGGCTGATCAAGATCGGCGATGGCGATCAGTTCGGCAGTGGGTTTGTCGCGGTGAATCCAAACTCGAAAATTCCGGCTATGCTGGACTGCTCCACCAGTCCGCCGACGCGCCTGTTCGAGAGACCAAGCGGCTGCTGCATGTGCTCGACACGCAGCTCGACAAGACGCAATACATTGCTGGCGACGAGTACAGTATCGCCGACATTGCCATCTGGCCGTGGTACGGCGCCATCATGAGCGGCGCGTACAATGCCAGGGAGTTCCTTTCGACGCAGGAATACCACCACGTGGCGCGCTGGATGGATCTTGTGGGCAACCGCCCGGCCGTGCAGCGCGGGCGCCGTGTCAACTCCTCATCGGTGGCCCCGGAATTGCGCGTCACGGAGCGGCATAGCGCCGCCGATTTTGGCTCTTCAGGCTAGGCATTGGGCCAAGAGGTTGTCCCGCCGATTCTGACTCAGAACCTTTCAGCTACCGGATGTAGATGTTTTTTGACTCATTGCTGCGCAGATACCTGATGGTTCGCTGCTTCGCTCACGGTTCCCGCTTGCGGTCCCCACACGATGGCGTTTTCCACCTGACTTGCAATCGCTTCCACGGTTGCGGAGGTGGCGTCAGCTGTCCGCATGAGGACCGCGAGACTGCCGTGATTCGGTACGGGCACGATCGTG
>JBEKYO010000308.1:0-3471 GCA_049510875.1 Steroidobacteraceae bacterium | reverse complement strand
GGCCGCAAGTGCGGCGGATTTCGCTTCAGCCGAGGCGGAGCCCTATTGGCCCGTTTTGATCCGCGTCCACACCCGGGTGCGCAATCGATCGTAATCCGCCCCCAATTCCGCGGGCAGATACAAGCGGGCGCGCAGGTCGGGCGGCGGATACACGGCAGGGTCGTTCAGGATGTCCGGATGCACGTAGGGCCGCGCCGCCGCGTTGTCGTTGCCGTAGTGGATGTCGTTGGTGATTTCGGCGATCACCTTCGGGTTCAGGATGAAATTCAGAAATTTATGCGCCGCCTCCGGATGCGGTGCGGACGCGGGAATCAGGAACGCGTTGTAGGTGATGTTCGAGCCTTCCTTGGGCAGGATGAACGCCAGCCGTGCGCCGGTGCCATCCTCGCGGGCGCGGGCCTGCGCCACTTCGTAGTCGCTGGACCACGCGATCGCCACGCAGATCTCGCGCGAGGCCAGCTGGTGCCAGTAGTCGTTGGAATCGAAGGTCCGGATGAACGGACGCACGGCCATGACGAGGCGTTCGGCCGCCTGCAAGTCGTCGGCGCGCTGCGAATTCGGGTCCAAGTGCAGATAGGCGAGCGCGAGTTCGATGACGTCCTCCGGCGAATCCAGGAATGTGATACCGCAGTCGGCGAATTTTGCCGCCACCGCGGGATCGAAGATCATCGCGAGACTATCGATGGGCGCGTTCGGCATGCGCGCCTTGATGAGGTCCACGTTGTAGGCGATCCCGTTCATGGCATGCAGATATGGCACCGCATAACGATTGCCCGGATCGGCCCGCGCTTGGACCGCCAGCACCCCGGGATCGAGATTCTTCCAGTTGGGCAGCTTGCCCCGGTCGAGCGGCAGATACGCGCCGGCCTTGATCTGCCGCCCATAAAACCCGGTCGTGGTGCTCACGATGTCGTAGCCCGAATGGCCGGCCAGAATCTTGGCCTCCAGCGTTTCGTTCGAATCGTACAGTCCGTACACCACTTTGATGTGTGTTTGCCGCTCGAACTCCGCAATGGTGTTGTAGCCGATGTAATCGGCCCAGTTGTAGATGTTGAGCACCGGCTCTTCCGCCACGGCCGCGGCATGCTGCGGCCCGCCGCAGGAAACCAGGGCGAGCGCGGCGAGCCCTGCGATCAGGCTCCTTGGCACGCGCCAAAGGCTCCTAGGCACGCGCCAATTCGGATGCGATCCACTCGTGAAATTGGCGAATGACGTATTCCTCGGGCATGATCACTCCGCCCAAGTGCGGCGCGGCGTGCAGTCCCCGTTGATTGAGTTCGCACACCTCGGCGTCTTCGGTCATCACGAGATTCGTGAAGTCCACCACGTTTCGCAGATCGAATGCAGGGTCCGCCAGAGTTTCGGCGGAGAACAGGTATTCGACGCGCAATTCGGTCTGCTCGGGTCCCAACGGCCGCAGCCGCACGACCCGCACATAGTCGAGATGGCCCACGATGAAAATGGACGGCACTCCGGTCATGTAGAGGGCGCCCAGCTTTCGATCCTCCTCGGAGATCTGCGCAAACGGCGCGCCGGTCAACCGGCCGTCCAGCGACCAGGTGCTGGCGCCGCTGCGCAGTCCGCCCTTGAATTTCGGGTCCGGGTCGGCGGCATGCGCGCTCCAATGCGGATCGTCGCGCTCTTCCAGCAGTCCGCGGCCATAGATGGGAACGAGCTGCGAGAGCTGCGGATGCACCCCCGGGCAATGCAGGCACTCGTTGTAATTCTCCCAGAAGATCTTCCAATTGCACTGGATGTTCTTCAGCAGCACGTGGCCCACCTGCAGCTCCTCGAGCGGCCATGCCGCGAGCCGGTCGAGCGGCAGGTCGAAGCTCCTGTCGAATGAGGGCGGAGCGTCGGTGAGCGCAACAAACACGAACCCGCGCCACTCGTGCACCTTGATCCTGTACAGCGGATAATCCGCCACATCGAACCCGTCCGCATGGTGTTTCGAGGAGGTGCGCAACAAATCGCCCTGCAGGCTGTAGGTCCACGCGTGATAGGGGCACACGATGGAGGCGGACCGCATCACGCCTTGACTCTCGCGGCACAGCGCCGCGCCGCGATGCCGGCAGGTATTATGGTAGCCCTGCAGTGCGCCCGCGTCGTCGCGGACCAGCAGCAGTTTCTGGTCGCCCAGTTCGAACACGCGAAACGAGCGCGGCCGGGGCAGCTCGCTCGAGCGCCCGACGTAGATCCAGTTTCGATACCAGATCCGCTGCAACTCGCGCTCGTAGTGCCGCGGATCGAAATACGCGTCCGCAGGCAAGCTCTTGGTGTGTCGCGTCAGACCGTTGTAACGGTCGTCAACCGCGTCGGGTGTCGTTTGCATCTACCGTCTCCTCAGGCGCGCATCAGGGCGCCGCTGGGATCGAACGCCGGTCCCGTCAAACGAGTCGCCCGATGGCGCTCGCCGATGATTTCAATCTCGAATCCGCTCTCGCCGGCCGCCGCCGCCGGCACGTAGCCGAGCGCCAGCGAGGAGCCGACGCGGTGGCCGAAGGCGCCGGAAGTCACCCAACCGACGACTCGACCGTCGTGCCAAATCGGCTCATCGCCAAGCGCGTCCGCATCCCCCGCATCCACCTGCAATCCGATCAACCGCAGCAACCCGCCGCCGTCCTTTTCCTCGGCGGCCGCGGACCGGCCGATGAATTCGCCCTTCTGCAGATCCACGAATCGCCCGAGACCTGCCTCGAAGGGCCCATAGATCGGACGATACTCGCGCGCCCAGGTGCCGAAAAGCTTTTCGACGCGCATGGAATGCAGCGCACGTCCGCCGAATGCCCGGAGCCCGAGATCCCGGCCGGCGTGCACCAGCGAATCATACAGCGCCCGCTGGTAATCGGTCGTCACCCAAATTTCGTAGCCGAGCTCGCCGGTGAACGAGACCCGCCCCACGCAGGCGGGGACCATGCCGACCTCCATGCGCCGGAACGACATGAAGGGAAACGCGGCGCTGGTCAAATCGTCGCGCACCAGGCGCTGCAGCAGCGCACGCGAGTTCGGCCCCGCCACGGACAATCCGACATACTCCATGGCGCAGGGCCGCACGCTCACGCCGCCGGGCGGCAGATGCCGCTCGAACCAGCGCATATAATAGACCTCGGCGGCATAGGTGCCGACGAGGAAGAAGTGGTCCGCAGCGAGGCGGCACATGGTGAAGTCGCCGATGAGCTTGCCGCGATCGTTCAGCATGGGGGTGAGCGCGATGCGGCCCACCGTGGGAACGCGATTGGCCATGATGCGCGACAGCCATTCGGCCGCGCCCGGGCCGCGAACCTCGAATTTCCCATAGTTGGAGATCTCCAACAGGCCCACGGCATCACGTACCGCCGTGCACTCCGAGGCGACGTGGGGGTGTGCATTCGAACGGCGAAAGCTCACGTGATCCACGGCCTCCTCCGCGCTCGGGGCGAACCACAACGGATGCTCGAGACCGCAGTAGTCGCCGAACACGGCATGCGAGGC
>JBEKYO010000307.1:0-4793 GCA_049510875.1 Steroidobacteraceae bacterium | reverse complement strand
ACCGACGACGAACATTTCGCCGGCGTTGATCGCCGCGGCGAGCTCGAGCATCGCGACGACTTCCAATTGCCGCCGATTGAAGGCCTTTTCATTGTTCGGATCATCGAGCACAAGACCACGCCACTCTCGGGGTAACGAGCCAGGCTCGATGTTCTCGATCAGGTAATAGTCGCTGTACGGCGGCTCTTCATTGGAGACCGCCGAGACAAACCCTAACAGATCCCGGGTCGTCGCCGTTGCTTGCAACGGCAGTATACCCGCTACCCGCAGCAGCGTGCTACGCAAGCGCTCAAAAGCGTTCCTAGCAAAGGGGCGCCAATTCTGCTTCTCGTGGCGCAAGTGCTGGGCGCAGGACTCTTTGAGCTTCTCCCGTCCGCCGTGCGCGGTAAACAGTGTCTCGAGTCGTTCCACCTTGCCCGCCGGCGGATCGTCGCTGTCATGCACGATGAGCGAGTTATGAAATGCACGGATGAGCGAATCCGTCGTCGCGCGGCGGCCCTGGTACCACTCGTCATATTGCTGCTCGCTCCTGCATTCGATTTTTCGCATCATCTTGAGCAGCATCAGGGTCAAATCATCAAGCACCTGTCCTCGCGCCTGGCGCAGCACCGCGAGTAGCAGCGCCTCGCGGCGCGGAGCTGTATATTCTCGCAATTCGGGAGCTTTCAAGCGTCGCGCCTCATTGGCCCACTGCAAGACTTTGGCATCCGCAATCGGTTGCAATGCCGCCGTCGGATCCGGGAGTCTCTGCAGCCACTCGTGCCGATCGATCAGCGCGATTAAGTTTTTGCGGGTGGCGCGCCCGGGGGCGCGGCAGATCAGGGCGAAGGGCGATTCTTGGGTCGTCGGATCAACCACCAGGAGTGCCTCGAGCGCCGCCCGCTTGCCCTGGTCCAGGTGCGCGCCGATGCGTTGCCACTGCGCCGTGTTGACCTGGCTGTGAACTCGTCCGGCAAGGCGAGTCAACGTGTCCAGGCTCGGCAGTTCGAAACGATTGCGCACCAGGGCATCCACGGCGGCATTGATGAGATCCGCCGGATCCGTACGCGCTTGAGCAATGTCCACCATGGTCCGGCGGGCGAGATCGCGAGCGGCTGCGCCCCAGGCGGTGATCCGCAGCCGTTCAAGGACCGCACTCTGGTGCCGGTAGAGCGTGCTATCGGAATACAAGTGTCGGATTTCCTCATCGACATCGATCTCTCGCGCCAGGTGCTCAATGGTCGCTTGCGGGATCTCCTCGACGGGCAAGAATCGACCGACCGCTTGAAAGGCCTTCAGTTGCGCGAGCAGCGCTACCTGGGATGATGGCGTACGCGCGACGCTCCTCATAGCTCGGCCTAAAGAGCCGCTGCAGATCGACCGGCGTCAGAAGCTGCGCGAGCTTCGGGTAGATAAGCCGCGTCGCGGCTTGCGGCGCAATGGGGTCGATGCTCACCTTCGATATTCCTCATGTGACTTCAAGTGGGTTGCGCCCGCGCCCGCGAACTTGCGGGCTGGAAAGGGTTTCAAGATTAAGGGACCTCAAGACCTTGTTGCATAGCCCAAGGCCCGTGACTTACTCAGGCCTATGCCTCACATTTCCTAGCGAAGTGCTTCGAAGCCGGGATGCGCCCCCGCCTGTCGATCAAACGTGACGGTTTTGGAACACCCCGCATCAGACCCAAGTTCGACAATCACCGCGTCACTGAAATCGGCTTTGGAATCCCGGTACGCCTTGAGCGCTCGCCAGAGGACATCGGCGCGCTCCATCATCAGCTGGGGCGCTGTCAGGAGCCCCTCGACAATCTCGGCGACGGACCCCCGGCTGGCCCTATAGTTCGAGGACATCACCCACACCACTTCCGCGAGCGTCACGATCGAGATGAAGCCACGCACATCCGCCGAGAGAGATCCTTCGATCAACCGAGTAGCGATTGCAGCTTGGCGCACATCGTCTTGGGCCAAATAGCGCACGACGACATTGGTATCGAGACCAATCACCGAATGCGGCCCATTCGGGAAATACTACGATTCATATCCTCAATGCTCACGGGCCGCCGCGGCTTGGGTAAAATCCCCTTGAGAGAACGAATATCCCGGGTGGCGGGTTTAACGAGAAAGCCCGCATCCGTTTCGATAAACTCCACCCGATGGCCGGCCTCGAGCTTCAGTTTCATTCGAACGGATTTCGGTATGGTGATTTGTCCCTTGCTGGTAATCATTGCGGTAGCCACATAGCCTCCATCAATTCAGTTACCACAAGCATGGAATCTTACATCAAGTAAGGAATTATCGCCAAATTTCAAACGAGAGCAGGGCGATCCGGTGTGCTAGATTATTGATTTGTATGGAGATCTGTCATCGCCGACCACTAATCCCGACTGCAGCCTCTTTGGTCGACTACCCGCTATGACCGAATATGCGCGAATCTTGCCGACAGGCCTAAAGCGTGCCAGCCTGGTGGCGGTCGAGCAGATCGGCCGCACGATCCTCGTCCTGCGGGGCCATCGCGTGCTGCTCGATGCCGAACTCGCCGCTCTCTACGGCGTGACCACCAAACGCCTCAATGAGCAGGTCAAGCGCAATGCCGAGCGCTTCCCGGACGACTTCATATTCCGCCTCACCCGCACCGAGACCGAGGCCTTGAACCGGTCGCAATTTGCGACCGGTCCCCAGAAGCATCGCGATCCCAGATTTCCGCCGTTCGCCTTCACCGAACACGGCGCCATCATGGCCGCCGCCGTCCTCAACAGCGCCCGCGCCGTCGAGATGAGCGTCTACGTCGTGCGCGCCTTCGTCCAGTTGCGCGAATTACTTGCCTCGAACACCGCGCTGGCCAGGAAGCTCAACGAGCTCGAGGGCAAGCTGAAGAACCACGACGAGGCGATCGCCGCCATCCTCTCGGCCATCCGCGAACTCATGCACCCGCCGGCGCCCAATCGCCGCGGCATCGGATTCACTGCCAATATCGAGGAGAAGCAGTAGCGATGATGCGTCGGGTGTGCCCCTACCAAGCCGCACTAAGAACCCAGACAGCGGCCAAACGGGGGGATGGAGCGACGACCCTAGCCGCCGCGGGCAACCGGAACGGAACCACCAAATCACCGGAGGATATCGGGGAGCTTCGCAAAGAGGCCGGTAATAATTCCGCCGAACATGAGAAGCTTTGGAACCCAATATTCTAGCCTTGTCGCATATAAAACAGTGCCATGAACATTGATTTCAAATATTCGGCCGGTTGAGGCATCAGGAATTCTCGGCAACCCAGCTCCATAGTCTATGTAGAGGATCAGACCGATTCCGAGGCACAGCGCGGTAGCTGCGATAAAAAGGAGTATCCATCGCACACTGTGCTTCGCTGGTTGATTATCTTCTGACAATTTCACTGCCCCAGTTTAAGGACAGGAGTTCGGTGCATTGATAGGACTAAACTGAGTATTGGCGCTCGCTCCAGATGTCGGGAGCCCTCCGCCCACACCAGTTGCGCCGATAGGCCTGACCTGAGTGTTGGTAATCGTTGCAGATGTCGAGGCCCCTATGCCCACACCAATTGTTACGCCGCCGCCGCCTACTTTCTGTCCGTCTACTCCATAGCCAATAAACCCATCAGCAGACGCATACACGCCAGCACCCCCTCCCACACTCACATTCGCAAACGGCCCATTGAGGTCATAGATTGTGTTTCCGTTTGATCCTTGAAGAGAAATGCCGCCAGATACACTCGCGCCGGCTGACACGCCAGGACCAACCGCGCTATAACCGGCGACATTTCCCTGCCCGTCCACCGCTATCCCGGCACTTACATTCCCAGTCAAAATTCCAAAAACGTTAAAGCTAATGTTGATTCCGATCTGCCCCGTCCACAACCCCAGCGGATCCGTCAGCGACGTTGGGTTTCCTCCGACATATGCGTAGTATCGGGACTCCGAAGGTGTGCATTGAAATATCTGCGTCACCTAGATTGGCGCCGATTATAGTGCGTCCTTGGAGATATGCATAAGACACCAAATCCAAAGAATAAAGAAGAGTCCAGTATGGAGAACCCCATATGCAATAAATTGAGCGCGCCAGCCTTCTCGCATCAACAAAGCGATGTGCGTTGCGATTACGAGCGGTAATGCCAGAATAGCCGGAACTATTGCCCAGTTGTCGCCGTACTTTGAATATGGTGAAACCAGCGCGGTCCAGCATAGAAGAAGAGCCGTAAGGGCAATTGGCCAGTAAACAATCGATGACGTGAACCGCTTTGGTCCCATTCAACTACTGCCCTAATGGTATGGGCTGTCCATAGCCAGGTTGAATGCCGGGTAGGGTGGGGGGAACCGCTCCCGCCCCCTTAAGTAAACCGGATACAAAACTATTGCTATTGTACGTGGGACCCAGCCACGGGTTGGTTGTAGTGGGGAACGGATCGTATCTCAAGTTATTCGCATAGTCGCCGGCTTCGCCAAGCAATTGCTCAATGAACTGAGTGTCCGTCATACCTGCCGGAGTTGGGACCACCGTAAGGTTATTCAAATTAGAAGGTGCATCTGCAGGATTATTTGGCGAGCTTACTAACGCACCGAATAGCCCAATTACACCGGACCCAAACGCTTGTGCTCCCAGTGTCGCTTCGGCTCCGTTCGTTGCCTGAAATAAGTCATAGTTCGCAAATTCCGCGGGGTTATCTGGAAGTAGCACAATAGCCGTATGTTGGAATGGGTCCCATGGAAAAAAGCCTGCGCGTCCCCCAACACAGACAAGCAGCCCACTTGGATCGCTATAAGTGACCGGATTCCCGCCTGCATATGCATAGTAGTTAACTGCGGCCG
>JBEKYO010000306.1:0-6751 GCA_049510875.1 Steroidobacteraceae bacterium | reverse complement strand
AGTCCAGAAGGCGCTGATCATCCGGCTTGGCGCGCCGGTGGGCGTCGTGAGCGCGCCGGGCTTGAAATTCAAACTGCCGTTGGTCGATTCGGTGATTTATTACGACCGCCGTCTGCTCACCATGGAGCCGGCGGTTGAACAGGTCATTCTCGGCGACCAGAAGCGCATCGAGGTGCAGACCTACACGCGTTTCCGCATCGCCGACCCGCTGCGTTTCTATAACGCGGTGCGCACGGTCGAGCTGGCGGAGCCGCAGCTCGCTCAGCTGGTGAGTTCCTCGCTGCGCCGCGAGCTGGGCCAGGTGATGCTGCCGCTGCTGCTGTCGGACAATCGGTCGCACATCGTCGAAATCGTCCAGAAAGAGGTGGCCGAGAGAGCCAAGGATGTGGGCATCGAGGTGCTGGAAGTCCGCTTCCACCGCGCCGACCTGCCGCTGGAAACGAGCCAGGCCATCTACGATCGGATGACCTCGGAACGGCAGCGCGAAGCGAAGGAACTGCGGGCGCAGGGATTCGAATGGGCTCAGTTGATCCAGGCAAAAGCCGATCGCGAGCGCACCGTCATCCTGTCCGAGGCGCAGCGCCAGGCCAAGATCACCCGCGGCACGGCGGATGCGGAGGCCAACCAGATTTTGTCCAGCGCCTTCGGCAAGGACCCTCAGTTCTACAAGCTGTACCGTTCACTACAGACCTACCGGCAGGCGCTGGCGAATGCCGGCCCCACGATCGTGCTCTCGCCGGATACCGAGTTCCTGCGCTTTTTCAAGACCGGCCCCGGCGCATCGACCCAGCGTTAGCATTCCAGGGTCCGACGTTCCTTAGTGGCTGAAATGGCGCAAAAACAGCGGAACTGGGGCCAGCTGCTGCGCACGCTCGGACCGGGTTTGGTGGTCATGCTGGCCAATACGGAAGTGGGCAGCGTGATTACGGCGGCACAAAGCGGCGCGAATTGGGGTTACCGGCTGTTGCTGCTTCAGTTCCTCATCATCCCGCTGCTCTACGCGGTCCAGGAGTTGGCGGCGCGGCTGGCGCTCGGAACCGGCATCGGCTACGGCGAACTGATGCGTCAGAATTTCGGCCGCGGCATGACCTTGGTCGCGATCACGGCATTGACGGTGAGTTGCTTCGGCACCTTGGTTACCCAACTGGCCGGATTGGCCGGCGTCGGCCAGTTGTACGGAGTCCCGGTGTGGGTCTCGATCGCCGTATTGATCGTGGCCATCCTGCTCATGGTCGGCCTGGGAGCTCACCGATCGGTGGAGCGCATGGTCATCGGATTGGGCCTGTTCGAGCTGGGATTCCTGGTCATGGCGTGGGAATCCCATCCCGACCTCGCTAAACTGGCCGCCGGCCTGCATGAGATGCCGCTTGGAAATCACGATTATCTCTATCTGTTGGCGGCCAACCTCGGCACCAGCGTGATGCCGTGGGCAATTTTCTACCAGCAGTCCGCCCTGATCGACCACGGGCTGGGGATGGGGCACCTGAAAATCGCCCGCCTCGACATTCTGATCGGCGCCGTTCTGTGCCAGACCGTGACCGCCGCGGTACTCATCGCCGCCGCCGCCACGTTCGGTCGCTATGCGCAGTCCGTGCAGCTCGAGAACGTGCCGCAAATCGCCGCAGCGTTCGGCGCGACCCTGGGTCCCATCATCGGCCGTCTGGTGTTCGTCATCGGCTTGGCCGGCGGGGCGCTGGTCGCCACCATTACCGTGTGCCTGACGGCAGCCTGGGCATTGGGCGAAGTGGCCGGTTTTCATCACTCGCTGGAACACCATCCGATGCAAGTGCCCTGGTTCTACGCCGCCTTCGCTCTGATGCTGCTGGTGGGCGGCGGGTTGGTCGCCTCGGGCGTCAACCTCATCCGGCTGTCGATTGCCATGGGAGTGGTCAACGCGTTGTTGCTGCCCATCGCGCTCGGCTTCCTGTTCCGCCTGGCGCGCACCAAACTGCCGGAACCGATGCGTCTCACGGGGGGCTATGCCGCCGCGGTCGGCACGATCTTTTTCTGCGCCGCCGCCACGGGGGTTTACGCCGCCCTGGCGGGCATCGCCGGCACCTGGGTCAGGGCGTTGCCGTGATGGACGTCGACAGCATCGTCCACTATCTGAGCCTGACGCTGGAGGTGTTCTATCTCGACCTGCTGCTGAGCGGCGATAATGCGCTGGTGATCGCGCTGGCCTGCCGCTCGCTGCCGCCGGAACAGACGCGGCGCGCCATGTTGATCGGCATCGAAGGGGCCGTCGTGCTGCGCATCCTGCTGACCACCGTGGCCGGCCTCCTGTTGTACATTCCGCTGCTGAAGCTGATCGGCGGCGTTGCGCTCACCGGTATCGCGATCAAGGTGACCATCGAGGACGTGGGAGAACGGAGGTCCGCCCGGGGGGCGCCCAGAAATCCCGCCGGCATGTGGTCGGCGGTCGGCACGATCGTGGTCGCCGACCTCGTCATGAGCGTGGACAACGTGGTCGCGCTGGCGTCGGTCGCGAAAGGCAGCATCTTCGTCCTCGCCACCGGCCTGTTGATGAGCGTACCCCTGCTGATGTACGGCAGCCTGTTCGTGACGGCCTTGCTGCGGCGATATCCGCTGCTGAAGCGCGGCGGCGGTGCCATGCTCGGCTGGCTTGCCGGCGATATTGCCATTTCCGATCCGCTGTTTAGCGATTGGGTCAACCAGCAGGCGCCGGCATTGACCTTGGTGGTGCCCATCCTGACCCTCGTGTTCGTGCTGGTCGAGAGCCGGATCATGGAACAGGCGCAGGCTGCCGCGCACGCCCTACGGCCACAGCGCAGGCGCGCAGCGGCGCGCGCCGATGCTCCGGCGGCCGGTATCGAGCCGGCTCCGGCCGCGGCCATGGAGCAAGCGGCGGCGGCGGTCAGCGTGATTGCCCAGCGAGCCGCCGTGGCCCCGGCGCTGTCGCCGCCGCCTGCCCCCGCATCCGCCGGCCACGCAGCTACGCCGCGGAAAAAACGCTTCAAGCGCTCTTTTTGGATCGCTGCCATCCTTACCCTGGCGCTGCTGTGGATGTTGTTCAAATTGCTGACCCTGGATTTCGATTCGTCAATCCCTGCCCTGCAGTTCACCGCGCCCACTACACATAGCTAACCTCATATGTTGCGCTGCCACAACGGCGCGGCCGGGGCGGCCGGGGCGGCCGAGATCCACGCCCTATCAAGTTGCAACAACTCGAGCCTATACTTTGGCGGGAAACGACAGGTGAACAACAGAGGGCTGCCATGAAGGCGACGCTCGCTTCGGTGGAAGCGCGAAATTTGCATTTCGATGTACGGGGCCCTCATCGTCGGACTCGGTTGGACGGTGCTGAGGTTCTGCGGGACCCACCCCTATTATGTTGCCGCGGCAATTTCCGGCTGTCTGCTGGTCGCGCCGGTGATGTCGGCGGGTTTGAACGAAATGTCGCGCCGTGACTCGTCGGGACAACCGGCGGACTTCGACGACTCGCTGGAGGGCTTCGCCCGCAACCGCGTGGCCTTGTTCGAATTCGGCGCCATTCTGGCGGTGTTCGCCGTCGTCTGGTTCGCCGCGTCCGCGGTCATGCTGGACACGGTGTTTCACATCGCGGCACCCAGCCTGCAGGAGACCATGTATCGGGGTTTCATCGACACGATGAACCGCTCGCAAGTCGAGGCGTACGTGGCCGTCGGCGGCATTCTCGCCGCGGTGGTGTTCATGCTGTCGGTGGTTACCGTGCCGCTCATCATCGACCGGCGCGTCGGCGTGGGACAGGCGATCGGCGCCAGCCTGAAAGCAGTGTTCACCAATATTCCGGCCATGATTCTGTGGAGCGCGCTGATTCTGGTATTGACCATCATCGGCTATGCGCCGCTGCTCTGCGGATTGTTGATCGTCGGCCCGCTGTTGGGCCACGCGACGTGGCACGCGTATCGGGATCTGGTCCGCGCCGACGCCAATTAAATAAGGGCAATGCAATCCTGCTAATGAGCGCAACGCGACCCTGCGCTCGGCGCCGGCGGCGTTCCCCGTCCGGCCGATCGATACCCCCAAGGCCGTGCCGCCCGAACGCGCTCTGCATGCCGCATATTCAGTGATTTCCCTCAAGAATTGAGCGTACATATCCCTTTTTTACAGAATCTGCCCACTTGGTCACATACGACCGGGGTCAAGTTGGCCAAGAATCCGCGCTCGGGAGGACGTGACAAGTATTTGCCCTCGGAGTGGAAATGGCCTTCAGCATGTACGCGACGGCCGGGCTGGCCAGGCGGAGCGCTCGCCCGAAATCGGGATCTGTCGACCGCATCGACAGCACCGTTCCCGGCAACTATTGAGCACCCGACACCATGAAACGCGCTACAGATAAACTCATCGCACTTCAGTTTCTCGCCGTCGTATTGCCGATCGCAGTGGTATTGCTGGTGCAGATGGTCATCGATGCGCGCCGCGCCGACGATCTGGAGTATTCGCGCCCGTTCAGAATATTGGCGCAGGAGGCGCGCGCAAACTACAAGGTCTTCACGAACGGCGCGGAAGACGCCGTCAATACGGGCACCTTGGGCGCACAGTCGGTCGAGTCGTTGAACACGGCGGTGGTGCAACTCGCCGCGCTGGCCACCCTGGGCGAGAACGACAGCGCCGGCGACGCCGCGCAGCTCGTGGCGGACATCGCATCGAACATCGCCAAAGGCGCATCCGTGAGCGCCTTGGCGCCTCTGCGGGCGCGCATCCAACAGGGCGATGTGCTCACCAAATCGATCGCCGATGAATTCGAGCGGCGGGACGAGGTGGTGGTGAAGGACGCCATCGCCTCCTCGGTCCGCCAGCGACACGCGGTCGCCGCGGCGTTGGCCATCACCACGACGCTCACGGTGCTGTTCGTGCTGGCGACGCGGCGCCGGCTGAAGGCGAGCGTGGAGGCCGAAATCACCGCCGAACGGCAGCGGCGTGCCGTGCTCGAGACGATGTCCGTCCGCTTCAGCGTCGCGACCCGCGCCGCGCGCGCCGGGGTCTACGAGCTGAAACGGGACGGCCTGGACCTGTGGTGGAGCGACAGCATGCATGAGCTGTACGCCCAATCACCCGGGACATTCCGGCCGACGATCGCATCGTGGCTCGAGTTGATCCACCCCGACGATCGGCAGTCCGCGGAAGCCGCCATCACCATCGCAATGCGCGACCACAGCCAGCTGCGTTCCCAATATCGCATCCTGCGCCCGGACGGATCGGTGTGTCACATCGCGTCGCTCGCGGCGGTGGTGACGGATTCCGTCGACGCCAGTCCGCGCCTGGTCGGCATCGATCTCGACATCACCGAACGCGTCGAGGCGGATGAACGCGAACACAAATTGCAGCAGCAATTGCGCGATGCATCGAGGCACGCCGGCATGGCGGAAATCGCCACCAACGTGCTGCACAACATCGGCAACGTGTTGAACAGCGTGAATATCTCGGCGACTCTCGTCTCGGACCGGGTCAAGAACCCCAGGGCAGCCGGGCTCGGCAAGGTCGCGGCGCTCCTGCAGCAGCATGCGGCCGATCTGGCCGCGTTCATATCGGCCGACGAGCGCGGCAAGCACCTGCCGGTGTATCTCTCCCAGTTGTCAGAACAGCTGGTCCTCGATCAGCGCGTCACGCTTCAGGAAATCGACCTGCTGCGCAAGAACATCGACCACATCAAGGAAATCGTGGTGATGCAGCAGAGCTACTCGAAGCTGGTCGGGGTTCCCGAGAGGCTCGCCGTCGCCAGCCTGGTCGATGACGCGTTACGCATGAACACCGGCGCGTTCTCCCGCCATGGCGTGAGCGTAAAGTGC
Organism: Steroidobacteraceae bacterium; assembly: GCA_049510875.1. Taxonomy (GTDB): domain Bacteria; phylum Pseudomonadota; class Gammaproteobacteria; order Steroidobacterales; family Steroidobacteraceae; genus Bog-1198. The sequence continues at coordinate 962 of JBEKYO010000306.1, read as the reverse complement.
GAATTCGAGGACGTGCCGGAAATCTTCGCCGAAAAGCACAAGATCCTGCAGATTTTGATCAACCTGCTGCGCAACGCGAAATATGCCTGCGAGGCGTCGGACCGGGCGGACAAGCAGGTGGTGATTTCCATCGCCAACCAGCCGGGGGGCGTGCGCATCGCGGTCGCCGACAATGGAATCGGCATACTGCCGGACCACATGACGCGAATTTTCAGCCATGGCTTCACCACGAAGAAAGACGGCCACGGCTTCGGATTGCACAGCGGCGCCCTGGCGGCGCGGGATATGGGAGGGGCTCTGCGGGTGGACAGCGCCGGCCTCGGATTCGGGGCGACGTTCACGCTCGATCTACCGCTCAAGTCTCCGGAGGTGATCTGTGTCTAAAAACACGCCGGTCAATCGACGCATCCTCATCATCGACGACAACCCGGACATCCACGGCGACTTTCGCAAGGTGATCGGCGGCGGCCTCGACGATGCGGGCACGCTGGCGGCGGCGGAGCTTGCGCTCCTCGGCGAAAGCTCGCCGCCCAACTTGAATCTGGGCTATGAAATCGACTCCGCGTATCAGGGACAGGAAGGCGTCGCAAAGGTGCAGCAGGCGTTGGACGACGGCCGGCCCTACGCCATGGCCTTCGTCGACATGCGCATGCCGCCCGGCTGGGACGGCCTGGAAACCATCGAGCACCTCTGGGCCATCGACCCCGACGTGCAGGTCGTCATTTGCTCGGCTCATTCCGATTATGACTGGATCGACGTCGTCGGCCGCCTGAACAACTCCGACAAGCTCTTGGTGGTCAAGAAGCCGTTCGAGGCCGTCGAAGTCATGCAGTGCGCGAACGCCCTGACCCGCAAGTGGCAAAACGAACGCATCGTGCGCCACCAGGTCGAGACCCTCGAACAGGTGGTCACCGCACGCACCCAGGGCCTCGAGACCGCCAACAAGCAGCTGCGTCATTTGG
>JBEKYO010000305.1:0-4655 GCA_049510875.1 Steroidobacteraceae bacterium | reverse complement strand
ATCGTGCTGGTCGCTCATGCCTACGCGGGGGCAGTAATCGCGGCCGCGCGTAATGAGCGCCTGCAGGCGCTCGTATACATCGCCGCGCTGGCTCCGGATGAGGGCGAGACGGTTGCGGATGTGTTCTATCGAGCACCGCCTCATATCCGTGCACCAAAGCTGGCGCCCGATACTCATGGGCTGATCTACCTGCCGGAGCAAGCCTTCGCCGAGGCGTTTGCGCCCAACGCGATCAGCGAGCAGCAGGCCCTGCTCGCCGCCCTCCAGCGACCGATTGCTCCCGCCTGCATCACCACTCGCGTAGGTACCCCACGTTGGCGGGACCTACCGAGTTGGTTCCTGGTCGCCGAACAGGACTATCTGATCCTGCCCGAAACTCAGCGCTTCATGGCGCAGCGCATGCGGGCGCGCGTGCGCGCACGGCAAGTTGACCACACACCCATGGTGACTGCCCCGACAGTAGTGGTCGAAATCATTCGCGAGGCAATCGCCGAAGTGAGCTCAGGTTAGACCCGGACAATTCGGTGCCGGCGGTTCAGATCTCTTTACCAGAAGGAACTCCCTCATGACCTCCGTCCAATATCGCAGCGTCTCCGTTGATGGCACGGACATCTTCTACCGCCAAGCCGGATTTTCCGGATCGCCGAAGCTGCTCCTGCTCCATGGGTTTCCCACTTCCAGCCATATGTTTCGCGATCTCATCCCGTTGCTGGTCGACCGCCTTCACATCGTGGCGCCCGACCTGCCAGGCTTCGGTCTGTCCCACTCCCACGGCGGCAGGCTGACCTTCGATCGAATCGCGCAGACAATTGACCGTTTCACTGAGGTGATCGGCTTTGATCGGTATGCGCTATACGTATTCGACTACGGTGCCCCGACCGGTTTTCGACTTGCCGTCAAACACCCCGAGCGGGTTACCGCAATCATTTCGCAGAACGGCAACGCCTACTTAGAAGGTCTGAGTGACGGCTGGAATCCGATCCGCGCCTATTGGGAAAACAATTCGCAGGCCAATCGTGAAGCGTTGCGCAAGTTTCTGACCCCCGAGACCACAGTATGGCAATACACGCACGGTGTGCCGGATCCGACCGCGGTATCTCCCGACGGCTACTCGCTCGACAACTTCTACCTAAGCCGCCCCGGTGTCGCCGACGTGCAGCTTGACCTGTTCGGCGACTACAAGAGCAACGTTGCCCTGTATCCGAGGTTCCAATCGTACTTTCGCGAACATCGACCCCCGCTATTGGCAGCCTGGGGGAAGAACGATCCTTTCTTTCTGCCGGCCGGCGCAGAAGCGTTTAAGCGCGACATTCCCGATGCGACAGTTCGCTTCTTGGATACTGGACACTTTGCCTTGGAGAGCCACGCCCAAGAGATCGCCGGAGAGATTCGGAACTTTCTTGAGCGTTACGCCGCGGAGCTAGCGTGAGGGTGTCCGGATGTGTGACTCTCGCGTTAACACAACTATTCGGGAGTCGTTCGGGAGTAGGAGAAAGCCATGTCAAAGCCGATGATCGTATTCGACGTCAACGAAACCCTTCTTGACCTGGAGACCATGACGCCCATCTTTGAGCGCATCTTCGGCGAGAAGTTGGCGATGCGGCTCTGGTTTGCGAACCTGATTCTCTATTCGGAGGCCCTCACACTCGCCAAGGTGTACGTTCCATTCACGGAGATCGGCGCGGCTGTCCTGCAGATGCTGGCCGATACGCGAGGCGTCAATATTGCCGCGGCCGATAAGAAGGAACTGACGGACAAGTTTGCGACCATGCCTCCGCATCCGGAGGTCCCCACGGCGCTGCGCAAGCTGCGGGCTGCCGGGTTTCACCTCTTTACGCTGACCGATAATCTGCTCGAGGTGCAAACCCGACAACTGCAGCACGGCGGCATCATCGACCAGTTTGACCGGCGCTTCAGTGTGGATATCGCAGAAGTGCGCCGCCATAAGCCCGCGCCCGAAGCATACGCCTACGTTGAGAAGCAGCTAGGAGCTCCACCCTCTCAGCTGTTTCTCATCGCCTCTCACACATGGGATACGCTGGGTGCTGTGGCCGCTGGGTGGGATGCGGCTCTTATCAAGCGGCCCGGAAACGCGGTACTTTCCGTTGGCCCTCAGCCCAGTATCGTCGGTGTCGATCTGGACGACGTCGCCAATCAACTCATTCGCCGATCGACATAGTCGCTCGGCGCACCCACTACCTTCCACGGTCAAAGGCTTGCGGCCTCGGTCGGGATCGAAATATCAGGGGTAGCTTCCTAAGGCAGTGCGACGACTAACACGATGCCCGATTGTCATCTAGAAGGAGGTTAATTGCGATGAAGCGAAGACCGCAAGGACCAGATCCGGCGCTCACTCCGCGGGCTCAGAGTCCTGACGCAGCGCCCGTCCCGCGGCCCACGCGGCGCCAATGAGCCCTGCGCGATCGCCAAGCTGGCTGGGTGCGATGGCAATGGGTCGTGAGAAGAGGGCCGGAAGCGCCCGTCGGACCCGCTCGTACAGCTCGGGACGCACGCCGATGCTTCCCCCGAACACGATGAGCTCCAGATCAAGCAGCGATTGCAGTGTCGCGACCGCGAGGGCCACATAACGCGCCGTGGTGTCGAGGACCGACGCCGCCACGTCGTCTCCTTGCTCGAGCAGCCTGAAAATGTCACGTACGGTGGCGGCCGCGGTTCCACCCTGGCGCCGGTATCGATCCACGATGGCGAATGATCCCACCTCGAGCTCGAATGTGCCGCCGGCAGATGGGATCTGCGAAGTCGAGTCCATGCCGATTGGCAAGTCGGCGATTTCCCCTGCCGAGCCGCGCGCCCCCCGAAACAGCTTGTCGTCGATGAGCAGGCCGAGCCCCGCACCTGTTCCCAGCGACAAGAACGCCGCGTTGCGGCAGCGTGTGGCGCAGCCGAGCGCATGCTCGCCAAGCATCGCAAGATTCACGTCGTTCTCGATTGCGACATCCGGTCCGAAGCGCTCGCGCAGAAAGCCGAGGACATCGAAGTCCTCCAGCCCTGCGATATTTGGAATCTGAGAAACACTGCCGGTGCGAGGATCGATCGCTCCAGGAATTCCTACCATGACATGACGCGTCCGTGTGGCGTCGATCCCGATGGTTTTCGCCAGCTTTTCGGCGCACGCGGCGATCTGTTCGGCCACGTACGCTGCGCCGCGCGGGTCGGTGGGCTCGGTCAATTCCGCCACGATGGATCCGCGCGCATCAGCAATCGCTGCGGCGAGCTTCGTGCCGCCCAAGTCCGCTGCAAAACAATAGGCGCTATCGCCCGTCATTGACTGACGCTACGGTGCGCGGGGGGTGGAAGAGGAAGGGCCGTCGCGAACTCCGCGACGCCGAAGACCTCATCGTGGAGCCGGCGCAAGCCGAGGGTACTGGTGCGAGTCTCCACCGGCCGCGCCGAGAGCTGCAATAGCAGGCGCGCGACCTTGTCCGCAAAATCCGGCCGCGCTCCGACCGAGCCACCCAGTACGAGCAGTTGCGGATCCACGGTTGCGATGACCGTTGCGGCCGCAAGCGCAGTCAGCCGCGCCGTCTCGTCGACCACGTCCGCTGCAATCGCATCGCCCGCCTGCGCTCGCTCGAAGACCTGTCTCTCCGAATCAACTTCCGAACCACCGGCCTCCCGGTATCGTCGTACGACGCCCGTTGCACCAACCTGGTACTCGAGGCAGCCCTGCAGGCGGCACTCGGCTTGCAGCGGATCGCCGCCGATCGGCAGATAGCCAATCTCACCGGCGGCGCCGTTCTCGCCGCGGACGAGGCGGCCGTTGATATAGAGTCCCAGTCCAACGCCGCTGCCGAGCGCGAGGAACGCCACGTTGTTCACGTTTTGGGCGCAGCCATGCCATATTTCGCCGAGCAGCGCGAGATTGATGTCATTTTCAAGGACGACGGGACTGCCGAGTTTCTCACCCAGCAGTCCCACGACATTGAGGTGATCCAGGCCGGTGATGTTGGGAGCCATCTCGATGGCGCCGCTCTTGGGGTTTACCACCCCAGGCGTGGCCATCACGATGGAGCGAATTCGGCTGGGGTGAGTGTGATTGTCACGCGCCAGACGGTCCGAGAGCCGGGCAATCTGGTCGAGCATCCAAGCTCCGCCGCGGCTGTCGGTGGGTTCGTCGGTCTCAGCCAGGACTCGGCCTGCAATATCGGCGAGGGCGACCGTCAGTCTTCGAGCTCCTAGATCGACGCCGATCACGTGACCGCCGTCCGGGCTCAATTCGTACAACACGGCGGTCCGTCCGACATTGCCGCTGCTTCGTCCCACCGAGCGAACCAGCCCCTGCTGCTCGAACGCGTCGATGACCTCCGACATGGTCTGTTTCGACAAACAGGTCACCTTGGCGAGATCCGCCCGCGAGATGGGACTGCGATGCAGAAGCGCTTCGAACACGCTTCGTCGCGACAGCTGGCGAGTCACGCTGGTGATCGGTGGGGTCGGCATGGAGTTGCTCATTTGATTCGTCATCTATCCGAACAATTGTAGCCGGATTATCTGGTAAAGCCACTAATACTTGACTGAAAGTGCGCGACGTGCGAGATTGATTCGTCAATCGACCGAATAAATAGATTCTTTTAAGGGTACGGGATGAGCGAAGCGATCGGCCAATGGCATCAACTGGCGCCCGTGATCCGTGC
>JBEKYO010000304.1:0-3546 GCA_049510875.1 Steroidobacteraceae bacterium | reverse complement strand
GGCGCCATCCCGGCGGCGGCGGAACTCGACGTGCACGGCAAGGCGCCGGGCCAGGTGGCGCAGGAAACCCTCTGGTCCTGCCGCACCTGCATGGCCTGCGTGGAGATCTGTCCGGTCGCCGTGGAGCACGTGCCCATCATCGTGCAGATGCGCCGCAAGCTGGTCGAGGACGGCGCCATGGACCCCCTGCTCACGAAGACGCTGCAGACCATACACAAGACCGGCAATTCGTTCGGCGAATCGAAGCGCAAGCGCGCCGCATGGACCAAGGGCCTGCCGTTTGCCGTCAAGGATGCGCGCAAGGAGCCGGTGGACGTGCTGTGGTTCGTGGGCGATTACGCTTCGTTCGATCCGCGCAATCAACAGGTGACGCGGACCTTTGCCGCCTTGCTGCACGAAGCCGGCGTGGATTTCGGCATATTGTTCGAGTCCGAGTCGAACGCCGGCAACGACGTACGGCGCGTGGGCGAGGAAGGCCTGTACGAATTGCTGGCCAATGCCAACGTGGCCGCCATGGCCGGCGCGTCGTTCAAGACCATCGTGACCACCGACCCGCATTCCTACAACACCATCCGCAACGAGTACCCGGACTTCGGCGGCAAGTACCAGATCCAACACTACACCAGCTTCGTGAAGCAACTGTTCGCCGACGGCAGGCTGCGCGTGACCGCGCCGCTCAACTACCGCGCGACCTTTCATGATCCTTGCCACCTCGGCAGGTTCAACAAGGGCTACGAAGCCCCGCGCGACCTGCTCAAATTGCTGGGCTGCGAGCTGATCGAAATGGGCCGAAGCCGCGCGAATTCCTTCTGCTGCGGCGCCGGCGGCGGCAGGATCTGGATTCCAGATCCGGTAGGAGCGGAAAAGCCCGCGCAGAATCGCATCAAGGAAGCGGCCGCGATCGCCGGCCTCGACGTCTACGTCGTGAGCTGCCCCAAGGATTTGACCATGTTCGAGGATGCCCTGAAGACCACCGGTAACGAAGGCCGGTTCGTGGTCAAGGAATTGATCGAACTCATTCGCGAGGCGATCCCCGCACGCCTTCCTGAGGTGGTACCCGCATGAAAATACTGGTGGCAGTCAAACAAGTGGCGGCGCTCGACGAGGATTTCGAATTCATGGGCGACGGCCGGGACGTTGACCCGGACTTCCTCATCCGCGATCTCAATGAATGGGACGATTTCTCGCTGGAGGAGGCGGTCAGGATCAAGGAGGCGTCGAGCGCGCCGGTCGAGATCGTCGCGGTGTCGGTGGGCCCCGAGGGCGTCGATGAGATCCTGCGCAAGTGCCTCGCCAAGGGCGCGGACCGGGCGGTGCGCGTCTGGGACGATGCCATCGAGGGCTCCGATCCCATCGCCATTGCCCGAGTGCTGGCGGCGGCGGCGAAACGCGAGGCGCCCGACCTGCTGTTCGCCGGCGTGCAGTCCTCGGACCAATCGTTCGCCTCCACCGGTATTGCCGCCGCGGCGTTTCTCGATTGGCCGCATGCCGCCGTGGTGAGCCAACTGAACTACGCGCCCGGCGCCGCGACCGCGGTATTTCGCCGTGAACTCGAGGGCGGCTTGCTGCACGAGGTGCAGATTCAGTGCCCCGCCGTGCTCACCATACAACTCGGCATCAACACGCCGCGCTATGCCTCGTTGCGCAGCATCAAGCAGGCGGCGGCAAAACCCATCGAGGTCCTGACCCTGGCGGACCTGTCGCTCCGCGCCGCCGATGTGGGCGAAGCCGGTTCCGCATCGCGCGTGCGCCGAATGTACCGCCCCCCCAAGGGCAGCGCCCAGCTCATCGAGGGCGATGCGGCGGTGCAGGCCGCGCGGCTGGCCGCGATCATTCGCGAGTTCAAGGGAGACTCGGCATGAGCGGCGTGTTGATCGTTGCCGAGCAGCGGCGCGGCGAACTGCGCCCCCCGTCGCTCGAACTCATTACGGCTGCGCAAGGCATTCGCCGCGAGGGAGAGGCGGTGAGCGTCGCCCTCATCGGCGCCGCGCCGGCCACCCTCGTCCCCCAGCTGGGCCTTGCCGGCATCGATGAGATCATCACCATCCGGGTGGCCGCCGCCGAGTTCGATCCCGAGACCATGGAAGGCGCGGTGGCCGCCCTGATCGCCGAGCGCAAGCCCGGCGTGGTCCTGATCCCGCATAGCGTCGATGCCTTCGGCTATGCGCCGGCCCTGGCAGCCAAGCTCGGCTTGGGGTTGGCCACCGACGTGTTCGACATCCGGCGGGTCGATGGCGAGCTGGTGGCCACGCGCGGCGGCTACGGTCAAAAGGTGAGCGTGGAGGTGGACTTCCCGGGCCGCAGTAGTGTGCTGTTGACGGTTCGCGGCAATGTGTACAAGGCGCCGGAGCAACCGGCAACACCGCGCGTCACCGCGTTCGAGGCGCCGGCGCTCGTCAGCCGCTCCGAAGCGCGCGAGTTCATCGAACCGCCCGCAAGCGAGGACGTGGACATGACGGGCGCGGAGTTCATTCTGACCATCGGCCGCGGCATCGGGGAGGAGGCCAAGGTGGGGCAGTTTCGCGAGTTGGCGGAGGCCCTCGGCGCGACGCTCGGCTGCTCCCGGCCCATTGCCGATGCGGGCTGGCTGCCGAAGAGCCGTCAGGTCGGGCAATCCGGAAAGACGGCGAGCGCCTGTAAACTCTACATCGCCATGGGCGTCTCCGGCGCCATCCAGCATCTGGCGGGCATGAAGCACGTCAGCACCATCGTCGCCGTGAACTCCGATGCCAACGCGTCGATTTTCGGTGTGGCCAAGTATGGAATCGTGGGAGATATCTTTGAGGTTGCCGATGAACTCCGCCGTTTATTTTAAATATTTTTTTCTCGGACGGGGTCGCCGCGACCCCGTGGATTCCTGCGCGCAGCGCATGGATAACTTTTCGGTCGGGGCCGTTTCGGCCCCGTTAACAGTTGCGCGAAGCACATCATGAGTGCCGCCGCTGATGCCGCGCTCGCCCCTGCAAAAACCGCGGGCCTGGAACGCGGCATCGACTGGACGGGCGCGTTCTGGGTGGCGAGCGGCGTGCCGCCGCTGGTGCTCTTCTCCATCGGCGCCGTCGCGGCCACCGTCGGGAAGCTCTCGTGGATTGTGTGGACGCTGTCCATCGCCATGGGATTCATTCAATCGTTCACGTACGCGGAGATTGCCGGCCTGTTTCCGGACAAAGCCGGCGGCACGTCCATCTACGGCGCCATCGGCTGGGTTCGCTACGGCAAGCTGATTGCGCCCATATCCGTGTGGTGCAACTGGTTTGCCTGGTCGCCGGTTCAGGCCACCGGCTCGGCGCTCGCGGCGGGCTACATTCTCAACGGCATTTTCGCCCCGGACTCGATGGTGAACACCTGGCAGCTCACCTTGTTGGATTTGGGTTGGGTCAAGACGGGACTGAGCCTGCGCATCAATTCCGTGTTCGTCCTGGGCGCCGTCATTCTGCTGGCGGTCAAGGCAATCCAGGACGGCGGCATCTTGCGCTCGGCCAACACCACCAAGATCATCGGGATCTCGGCGATGATTCCGCTGATCCTGATCGGCGTCGTGCCCCT
>JBEKYO010000303.1:0-3576 GCA_049510875.1 Steroidobacteraceae bacterium | reverse complement strand
CCGAGACAACACACCATCCCGGTCGTAAACAGCGACGCATTCGAGATACCCACCCACCGACTTTTTGCGAACGTGCCAACGATCCGCCCCTAGCCACGAGCCTGGCGCGCAGATTTCCTCGCTTCCGCCCGTGCCCGTCAATCGTATGTGCGATGGAGCAAGAGTATGGACGCCTCCGGCGTCCGGACCGCCTCCGGCGGCTCCGGAGTGACGGACGTGCCCTCCTCCCGACCCCGCTGCCCAGTCGAACCAGCGCCGCAGCGACTCCGAGGCATCCGACCCCAGTCCGTCGTAAGGCGACGCAGATGCCGCACCAGCCGACAAATCGGCAGGGACGGCACCGAAGCGAGCCGCGAATCCGACCGGACTGAAATGTTCTTCTTCCGTCACGCAACGCATAATGCGAGATTAGGTTGCTGTTCGTCAACCTCAGGTTGACGACCGTCAACGCGACTTAACTACCTATACCTTATGCGAAGTCACTGTAGAGGCTGTATAGAGATGTCCCCATTGCGCCGGATAAAAATGTCCCTTTCTGGGTCATTTTACAGGTGCGGCAATGCAGGGACACCTCACGATGAGCACTCTCGAACTGGATCGGCTGCAAATCCTCCAAAAGGTTATAGAACGTCGAATGACCCAGGCCGCTGCGTCCCAGGTTCTGGGTCTGAGCTATCGGCAAGTCAAGCGATTGATGGCCCGGTTCCGTCGCCAAGGCGCCGCCGGCCTGGTCTCACAGAAACGCGGCAAGCAAGGCAACCATCGGTTGCCAACTGTCTACACCGAGCACGTCCTTGACCTCGTACGCGAGCATTACTCGGACTTCGGCCCAACCTTGGCCCGTGAGAAGCTCTTCGAGCGTCACGGGATTCTGATTGGCCGTGAGACACTACGCGGATTGATGCGCGATGCCGGCCTTTGGCACACGCGAGCCGCGCGCCGCAAGGCTGTGCAGCAGCCGCGAGCTCGTCGCCAGTATTTTGGTGAACTGATCCAGATCGACGGCTCAGAACACCTCTGGTTTGAGGATCGAGGTCCGTACTGCACCGTGCTCACGTACGTTGATGATGCGACCAGCCGGCTGCAGCTGCTGAGGTTCGTCGAGGGCGAGTCCACTTTCGACTACATGCAGGCCACCAAGACCTACATCGAGCGATACGGCAAGCCCGTGGCGTTCTACAGAGACAAGCACACCGTATTCCACGTCAACAAGCGTTCCGGCATTGGCGGTAACGGCATGACACAATACGGTCGCGCATTGCACGAACTCGGCATCGAGATCATCTGCGCCAACACGGCGGCGGCCAAAGGCCGAGTCGAACGGGCGCATGGAACGCTCCAAGATCGTCTGGTCAAGGAAATGCGTCTTGAGGGCATCTCCTCGATCACCGATGCCAACGCGTGGATTGACGGGTTCGTGGAGACCTATAACGCCAGATTTTCCAAGCCGCCAGGATTGCCCATCAATCTTCATCGCCCACTGATGGACTTCGAGGATTTAGACGATACGTTCACCTGGCAGGAGCAACGGTCGCTGTCTGCGTCGCTGACGCTGCAATACGACAAAGTATTGTATCTCGTCGATCCCAGTCGCGAGAACCAAAGGCTCGCCGGCACGCGTGTGACCGTTATTGACTATCCCGACGGGCGGATCAAAATCCGCTATGAAGGCCGATATCTCTCCAGCGTCCTTGACTTGAGCTGTGACCGTCATGGACCCAATGCGGGGCTGTGGTGGATGTCCGAGAATCAGCTAGACGTCTCTCGACTTGAAATATTTCCGCACGGCCTTACTTGCGTACAGGTACAAGGTAATCACAGCAACCGTGGCCAGATTTACAATCACTGGCCAAAGAGGCGCTGTGACATTGGATTCCGTGAGTTTGTTTATCAATATGCCGGACATGGCAGTCGTAGCCATTGCGAAGAGAAGAACTGGCCGAGCATATTTCGAGCGTTGGACGAGCAAGAGCGTAGCGAAGGTCATCATGGTAGCCACCACGACAACGGTGGCGCCTGCTCCGCACGCCCACCAAAGTGAGTTGGCCATCGGTCTGCCATTCACTTTTACTGACCCGTTCGGAATGAGCGTGCCCAAGACGAACAACGTCGGTACAAGACTAACTGCCGTTAGCCACTTTAAGATGGTGGGCATCGCCTTAATATTCTGCAGCACAATACACCGTACCGCTAAATTTGCGCTTCGATTCGTTGGTCGCCGGACAGAAGCCCGATGCCCCGGTCTCGATCCTAGATGGCCCCGCGGCAGTGCCGGCTCTCAGCCTAGGCCACATCGAGCAGCGCCCGCGGATTCTTGTCGGCCACAAGCAGCAACGTGCGCGCAGCACCCGACGGCGCCCGCCGCCCCTGTTCCCAGTCCTGCAATGTACGCACAGATACGCCGAGCAACGACGCAAACCTCGATTGGGAGAGTTCAGTCTTTTCTCGGATCTTCGCGACATCGGGCACGTTAATCACACGGCCGTACTCGCCGCGCTTGATCTCGCGCAGTCCATCCAGGATCTCACGACCCACGTTTCTCTTCGTCTTAGCCATCTTCTACTTCCTTCCGAATCTGCCGGAGTATATGAGCAGGGATGTTGTCGGCAACGTTCTTCGGATACATCGTGAGCATCCATATCACGCCGTGTGCCCGACGGAGGTAGTAAATCACACGGTAGCCACCGCGCTTGCCGCGCCCCGGTGCCGCCCAGCGCAGCTTGCGGACACCGCCCGAGCCCGGTATTACTGGCCCAGCCTCCGGATCGGTCATCAGCGCTTTCTGCAGCACCGAGTACTCGTCATCCGTCATGTAGTCGAGAACGAGCTTCGTGAAGAGGCGCGTCTCGATGAAGCTGAACATTGCGGGATTATACGGCAATGCCGTAGTTCGTCAATCTGCGAAGTTCCCGCGATGAAACAAGCGAGGATTTTATGCCCCCGTGCGTCGATTCTGATCGAACGGCGGGTACATGGATCGACAGAATCGAAATCCTCGGCGTTCCGCTCATCTTCTGGGTTCCTCGAGTCAAGAGCATCTGGCGCCTGCGGCGTCAGACTGCGCATCGAAGACCGAAAAAGAATTCCCTATCCTGGATATCTCACCAGGACATTTCTATTTGGCAGAAACCGGGGACATTTCTAACTGGACACTGACCGTGGTGGGCAGCCTTGGACCGGACGGGAGTTTGAAATTCCTATCCGCCGCCGAACATTCGTTCACGCGCGCCGGACGTGTATATCATCGCGTGATGGGTTTCCAGCGTCCAACGGCGAGGCTGCAGGCGAGGAGTGCGCCAGCGGCGCAAGTATTAAGGAAATCGCAGTCGCCAGGGTAATGCGTCCCGCCATCGATCTCGCACGCCCCGATTTGCCGCGTCCTTTGGCCGTTTCGGCAACGGGCACCCAGGTGCTTCTGACTTGGCTCCATATTAGACGGTAAACGCGGTTCATCGATCCGTGATGACTCATTTTGATTGTCTCTCAGTTTTTCAGCGCTTTTTTGTGACTCGGGCAGGCGAGCAGAGCCAAAGATCCGACTGCAGGCAATCATGCGCGGGCATTACCGCTGTGCGA
>JBEKYO010000302.1:0-3612 GCA_049510875.1 Steroidobacteraceae bacterium | reverse complement strand
CAAAGTTCATCAGCTCTTTGAAAGTAGATGCCCTCTCCCGCACCTTAGCATGCGCGAGCACCCAGTCCACCACCTGGTCCTCCAGCGCCAAACTTTCCACCTGCCGCATCGCATCGGGGTTTTGCTGATATGCGCGCTTGAGCGAGGCGGCGTCGCCGTAAGCGCCCACCATCTCATCGAGGCGCGCATTGGTGCGCGCCGGGTCGAGCACGATATTCTCCCGCCGGATGATGTCGTTGAACAAAAGCCCCAGCGCCACGCGGCGCCGTGCGGGCTCCACCAACGGCTCGCGCGGCGGGGCTTGCGAAACGTCCTTCGCGCCGGAACGGCGCATGGCCTCGATCTGCATGTCGCGGATTTGAGACTCGAGCAAGGCGTTCGGCACATCGATGGGATTTTCCTGATGGATCCTCTCCATGACCGCGGCCTTGTTGCGGTTGCGCAGCGTCTGATCGAGTTCACGGCGCATGTTGGCGGCCACATCCTCGCGCAGCCTGGCAACGCCGCCCTCGGTCACGCCGAAGGCCTTGCAGAACTCCTCATCGACGTCCGGCAGCGACGGTGCTTCCACGGTCTTGACGGCGACCGCGAAGCTCGCCCGCTTGCCGGCCAATTCCGTCGCGCGGTAGTCGGCCGGGAAGTCGACGTCCACGGTCCTCTGTTCGCCCGGCGCGGCGCCGATGAGCCCCTGTTCGAGTTGCGGCAACATGCGGTTGTCGCCGAGCACGATGGCCACGTTCTCGCCCTTTCCGCCGGTGAACGGCACGCCGTCGATCGATCCTTCGAAGTCGACGGTGACCTTATCGCCCGCCACGGCCGCCCGCTCCACCGCCGTGAATTTCATCTGCTGCTTGCGCAGCCGCTGGATCATCGCGTCGACGTCGCCGTCGGTCACCTCCGCCGTGGTGCGTTCGATTTCGAGCGAGGCGATGGGTTGCAGCGCAACGTCGGGCAACACCTCGAAAGTGGCCACGTAGGTGAGGTCCTGGCCTTCCGCGATGCTCTGCGGCTCGATTCGCGGATTGCCGGCCGGCGCCAATTGGTTTTGGTTCACCGCCTCCGAGAAGCTCGACTGCATCAACTCGCCGATGACTTCACGATGCACCTGCGGCCCGAATTGCTGGCGAATCACCGTGAGCGGCGCCTTGCCCGGCCTGAATCCGTTCAACCGCGCCGTGCGGCTCAGCTGTTTCAAACGTGAGGTAATTTCCTTGGTGACGCGCTCGGCCGGCACCTGCACTTGCATGCGGCGCTCCAATTTACCGGTGCTCTCGAGTGAAACCTGCATGTCAATCCTTCTTCAAAGGTTGGAACCGATATTGCGTGCGGTGGTGCGAAAGGCGAGACTCGAACTCGCACGGGTTTCCCCACCAGATCCTAAGTCTGGCGCGTCTACCAATTCCGCCACATTCGCATCGGAATAGCTGCTGAGTATAGCGCAGACGCGCGTTCGGCGACGCGCACTCGTGCTCAGCGAGGCTCGCTCTCGCGCACCAGCATCCGGGCCACTTCGCGCAGGGCCGGCAGGCCATTTTCCAGCATGAAGTACAGCGGACTGTCGCCGTCGAACGGCGCCCCCCCGTGCGGCGCATGCACCCAGACCCAGGTGCGGTCTGCGGCGCCCAGGTCCGCCATCAGGGATTGCTGGATGCTGGCGACCAGCGCCGCCCGCTCCTGTTGCGTCGCCGAGAGCCGCGGCGCCTGGCCCAGGCGGTACCGCGCCAGCACCTGGGGCGACGGAATTCGCAGCAACCGGCATTGCTGCAGGGGCGAGAGCTCCCATGCATCGGCGATGGCAAAAAAGCGCTTCAGCGCGTTGGTACTGGCGTGCCGCGCCGCCCGACGACTGGCCGGCTGCAAGACCAATCGCGGTCCGGTACGAGACTTCGAGGGCACAGCAGTTCTCACATGTATTACAATTATACTCTCACGAGAGCATCTCGCCCGCGGATGGCGCATGTCCATGATGACCTTTGCCGAACGCTTCAGCCACGCTCTAACGGCGAGCGGCAGCCTGGTGTGCATCGGCCTCGATCCCGACCTGGCCAAACTGCCGCCGGAGCTGGCGGAAGCGCCGGAGCCGTTCCTTGCCTTCAATCGCCGCATCATAGACGCCACCGCGGATCTGGCCGCGGCCTATAAGCCGCAAATTGCGTTTTACAGCGCTGTGGGTAAGGAAGCTGAGCTGGTGTCCACGATTCGGTATATTCGCGAGCGGGCACCGCATGCGCTGATTATCCTCGATGCCAAGCGCAGCGACATCGGCAATACGGCCGAAGCCTATGCCCGCGAGTCTTTCGAGCGCTATGGGGCAGACGCCGTCACCGTGAACCCCTACATGGGCGAGGATTCTGTGCGCCCGTTCCTTGCCAGGCCCGACCGTGGCGCGATTTTGCTCTGTCGCACGTCGAACCCCGGCGCGCGGGACTTTCAGGACTTGCTGGTCGACGGCCTGCCGCTTTACCGGCGGGTGGCCGAACGGGCGGCTAAGCACTGGAACCAGGCCCGCAACCTGATGTTGGTGGTTGGCGCCACCTGCCCCGCCGAGATGGCCGAACTACGCCGCGCGCATCCAGAGTTGGCGTTCCTCGTTCCCGGGATCGGCGCACAGGGTGGAGCCCTCGATGGCACTCTGGCCGCCGGTCTGGACGAGCGCGGCAAGGGGCTGCTCATCAGCTCCTCGCGCGCCGTCATTTACGCGGGCGGCGGCGCGGCCGGGGCGATTCGTGCGGCGGCGGCTGATTTGCATTCGGCGATCAATCGGGGGCGTGCTGCCCCCGAGCGCGTAACCGCCGGACGGCGGGCCCAGGGGTCCGCAGCCGCGGGGCGGTAACGCGCAATTTTTTTCCCGGGTAGCAGATCCATGACGCTTGCCTGTGTAGCCGCGAGGTTGACATCCGCGCGCTGTCTGACGCCTTTGGCCGATGAGAATTGTGGCCGATGAGAATTGCAGCCATCTCGGACATTCATGGAAATTTGGGCGCCCTCGACGCCGTGCTCGCCGACATCCGGCGACGCAGCGTCGATCTGACCGTCAATCTCGGCGACATCGTCTCGGGCCCGCTGCAGCCTCGCGAAACGGCGGACCGCTTGATGGCGCTCGAGTTGCCGACCATTCGCGGAAATCACGAGCGTCAGGTCCTGGCGGCCGATCGCGACGGCATGGCCATGTCGGACCGTTTCGCTGCCGACGCCATCACGGCGGTGCAGCGCGAGTGGCTCGCGCATTTGCCGGCGACGCTATGCCCGGCAGAGGGCGTTTTCCTGTGCCATGCGACGCCCGACAGCGATACCGCGTGTTTCCTCGAGGACATCCGCGCCGGTGAACTCTTTGCGGCGCCGCTCGCGCGGATCGAGGAACGCGCAAGAACGTGTTCCGCGCCGCTGATTCTCTGCGGTCACACGCACATACCCCGCGTGTCGCATCTTCCCGCGGGACAGGTCATCGTCAATCCCGGCAGCGTCGGCGTCCAGGCGTACCACGGTCATCATCCCATTCCGCACACGGTCGAAATGGGCTCACCCCATGCGCGCTACGCCCTCGTGGAACGCGGCGCGGACGGCTGGATCGCCGACCTGATCGCCGTCCCCTACGACTGGGAGTCGGCGGCA
>JBEKYO010000301.1:0-3616 GCA_049510875.1 Steroidobacteraceae bacterium | reverse complement strand
GACATCGGCAGCATGCCGATCATCATGGCGAGTGCGGTCATCAGCACCGGACGCAAGCGCGCGTACCCGGCGGTCACGGCTGCGCGGATTGCATCGCCGTGCGCCGCCAGTTCATCGCGGGCAAAGGACACCACCAGGATCGAGTTCGCCGTCGCGGTCCCCATGCACATGATTGCGCCCGTCAGTGCCGGTACGGACAACGAGGTGCCGGTGAGGAACAGTGACCAGACGATCCCGGTCAGCGCGCCCGGGAGGGCTGTGATGATGATGAACGGATCGAGCCAGGACTGAAAATTGACGACGATGACCAGGTACACGAGCAGGATCGAGAATGCGAGGCCGATCAGCAGCTGCGCGTAAGCGCCTTTCATCGTCACGGCCTGACCCTGCACCTCAACGCGCGCACTGTGCGGAACCTCGCCCTTCGTCCGCTCGAGCACGTGCTCGAGCGCATCGCTCACCGCGCCGAGATCGCGGCCCTGATTGCTCGCATAAATGTCGATCACCGGCAGAATGTCGCGATGTGACACTTCGAGTGGCCGTCCAATTTGTGTGATCTCAGCGAGCCCCCCCAGGATTTGTGCGCCCTTACCGTCAGGGTCGCCGTCGCCTTGATCGATCGGGAGCGTTTCCAAATCGCTCATCGAGGTGAGCTGCGTCTGCGGGGTCTGCAGGTTGACCAGGTGCGCAACGCCCGTCGCGCGATCGAGCCAATAAGTTGGCGCCACCTGTCCCGAACCCGATAGCGTCGTGAGCGTGTTATTCGCGATATCCGACTCCGTCAGCGCCGCACCCAGCGCGAAGGCGCGATGCGCGGAGATCAGCAACGTCGGCTGACTGAGTGTCTGCTCGATCGTCGCGTCAACAATCCCCGGGATGCGGCGCATTTCCCCGACCACACGCACGGCATAAGCCATGTCGGCATCCGTGTCGCGGCCGATGATTTGCACGTCGATCGGCGCTGGCAGGCCAAAATTCAGGATTTTCGCCGTGATATCGCCAGGTGGAAAGGTAAATTCCGTTCCTGGGAATAGCTTCGGCAATTTGTCGCGCAATATTGTGCGGTACTCATCGACCGGGGAGGCCGGATCGTTGAGGGCGATGGTCACATCGCAGTCTTGCGGTCCGATCGTAGCGCTCGCACTGTAGGCTTGGTTCAAGCCGCTCACCGGCAGGCCGCAATTGTCGATGACATTCGTTACGTGGCCGGGAAGGAGATTCTGCAGCGCCGCGTCCACCAGCGCCGCGACCTTGCCGGCCTCCTCAAGGCGCAGACCCACCGGTGCACGGAAATGCATGTCGATCTCGCCGGATTTGATCCCGGGGAAGAAGTCTCGGCCCAGCCAGGGCACCAGCGCGATTACCGAGGCGAGTGCCACTATGAGAAAGCCCGTGATGAACCGGCCGCGCCGCGCGACTGTTTTCGCCAGCAGGTCCCGGTAGCGATCACGAAATTGATTGAAGCGCTGCTCGAAGCCTGCTTGGAACCGGCCAAAAAAGCCTTTGGGTGCATTGACCGCGTTGCGTGAGGTGACCTGCGCACGCAGCAGATACGCGGCCATCGTCGGCACGAGGGTGCGCGACAAGATGAAGGAGGCGATCATCGCGAAGATGATGGCCTCCGCAAGCGGCAGGAACAGGTACCCCGACACGCCCGATAATTGGAACAGTGGCAACCACACGATGCAGATGCAGAGCGTCGAAACGAAGGTGGGAATTACGATTTGATTTGCCGCGTCGATAATTGCGGGCTCGAGCTCCAACCCTTTCGCCAAATGCGCGTCAATGTTCTCGATCATCACCGTCGCATCATCGACCAAAATGCCGACCGCCAGCGCGAGGCCCCCAAGCGTCATGATGTTGATGGTCTGCCCGCACCATGCGAGCGCCAGGATCGAGCAAAGAATCGAGAGCGGGATCGAGGTCGCGACAATCAGCGTCGAGCGTCCGGAGCCCAAGAAGAGCAGCACAATCAGCCCGGTCAGCGCTCCCGCCGTGACCATCTCTTGGACCACGTCTTTAACCGACGCCCTGACAAACGTCGAGGCGTCGTTCAGGACCGTGATCTTTACGCCCGGCGGGAGTAGCCGCTTGATTTGGGCTATTTTTGCTTTCACTCCGGCCACAACCTCGAGCGTCGACGCATCACCCGCCTTCAGCACCTCGAGCAAGACTGCCTGGCGTCCGCGCACCAACACAGCATTGGTTTGCGGCGGCCCGCCGAGGTAGACATGGGCAACATCGCCCACGGTCACTACGGCGCCGCCCACTTGCTTGATGGGCAGCGTGTTGAACGTCGCAACATCCACCGGCTGTGCATTGGTCTCGACCAGGAAATCGAGCGCTCCGATCTTCTGGTCACCCGCCGGCAGCACGATGTCTTGCTTTGCCAAAGCATTCGAAACGTCCTGCGCCGATAGGCCGAGCGCCAGCAGCTTCTGCTGGTCGAGATCCACTTCGACGTTGTTCAACGTCCCTCCATAGGGCGCAGGCACCGCCACGCCCGGTACCGAGACCAGAAGCGGGCGGATCAGATTGGATGCCAGGTCATACAATTCCGATCCTGTGAGCTGTTCCGCTGAGACCTGAAGCGCTAGCACCGACACCGAGGAGGCGTTGTATGAAAGCACGAGCGGCGGGGTGATACCCGCCGGAAGCTGTTTGAGTACAGTTTGTGAGACTGCAGTGACCTGAGCTTGAGCCGCCGCCACGTCCGTTCCCGGCTGAAAGAAAATTTTGACGATGCCGCGGCCGTAGAGAGACTCGCTTTCGATGTGCTCAATATTGCCGACCGTCGTCGTGAGCGCACGTTCGTAGTAATAAACGACCCTTCCCGACATGTCCTCCGGCGTCAGACCGCCATAGGTCCAAACGACTGCGACGACGGGGATCCCTATGTTCGGGAAAATGTCTGTCGGCGTGCGCAGCACCGCGCGTCCGCCAAAGATCAGGATCAGGATTGCGAGAACAACGAAAGTATAGGGGCGCTTTAGTGCTATGAGGACAATTGCATTCATACGCGTAGACGCCGGATTTTATCGGTGCGAATACCAATATTGCCGGACGCTGCTTATCTCACGGGTCTGAGCCATTCATATGAATGTTCTCTGTTTGCAGGCGATCAAAGAATTCTTTGCGCAGTCGAGTGGCCACTAACTGCTCGCTAAGGGTCCAGCTCTGCTGGTCGTTGGTTAATACGACTTGACCAATAGCGAAGTCTCGCGCCCATTCGTGATCGCCACTTGCCCTGGCCGGTTGTGCTGTGTTCAGTACTGATTCATGCGCGTTCAATAACTCAGCTACGAGCCGGAAGGCGGCCTTTCGGCCCAGTTGCAGGCAAGAGCACTGGGTATCTTTCACAAAATCTCCCGCGAACACACTGCCGCTACCCCCTAGCATTCGTATCCGATCAATGAGCACATCAACGAGGCCAATCTGTTCCTTGTAGTGCACATCGAATAGCTGATGCAGTTGACGGTGATGGACATCGGCAGTTTGCCAGCGCGCAGATTTGTACAGATCGCGCAGATGAATCGATTGAGCGAGCATCTCCTCGAGAATCGCGATGGTTGCGTAAGATTGTGTCTCGGATTCTGTGAGACGTGTGATTGCCGGT
>JBEKYO010000300.1:0-3643 GCA_049510875.1 Steroidobacteraceae bacterium | reverse complement strand
AGACCAATAATCTGAACTTGGGCGCCTGCACGGCCTTTGTTTTCTGGGGTTTTCCGTTCATTCAGTTCACCGAATCGAACTGAAGCGCCCGGCATCATTCCCGGCCAATTGCGGGTACGACATGACAGCTGAGGGGGCAACCCCTCAGCTGTTTTCTCGTGTAGCCATCTGCTCGCCGACCGCTCGAGTCTGATCGGAGGCCGAAACCGAGCGTGTGCGCCCCAACGCGCCCCCGCGCCGGGGACGGCTGCGCGCATCAACCCTCCGCGGGCTCGGACATGATCTCGCCATTGGTTCCTGTCGATTTGCGCAGGAACACGAGCTGCAGAGCCGGGACGACAATGAGCAGCATGATGGGCCCTATGAGCATTCCGCCGACCACGACGGTTGCCAAGGGGCGCTGCACTTGACTGCCGATGCCGGTCGAGACGGCGGCCGGCACCAGACCGATGCAGGCGGAGAGCGCCGACATCAGCATCGGCCGCATGCGCTACTCGGCCGCGCGCTCCATGGCATCGAACGGCCCCATGCCCTGTGTTTTGAGTTCGTTGAAATAGGTGAGCACCAGAATCCCGTTCATGACCGACACGCCCAATAGGGACACGAAGCCGATGGCAGCCGAGATGCTGAAGGGCAACCCCGTCACGAACAGCGCGATGACGCCGCCGGCGATCGCAAAGGGAATTCCCGCCAAAGCGAGCAGACTGTCGCGGACCGAACTGAACAGGCTGTAGAGCAGGATCAATATCAGCGCGAGGCTCATCGGCACGAACACCGCCAGGCGCAATTTGGCGGTTTGCAAATCCTGAAACTCACCCGCCCATAGGATGCGATATCCGCTCGGCAGATGGATACTCTTGGCAATGCGCGCCTGCGCCTCGGCCACTGTGCTGCCCAGATCGCGGCCCCGCACGCTGAACTTGATCGGAATGTAGCGCTGCGTCGCCTCGTGGTAGATGTAGGATGCGCCGGAATCCAGGCTGATGGCGGCGAGCTCGCGCAGCGGAATATAGGACGTCGTGCCACCTGGGGTTTGGTAGGCCACCGGCACATTGCCGATCTTCTCGATGCTGTCGCGGTATGTCTGCTCCAGACGCACCGTCAGGTTGAATTGCCGATCGCTCTCGAGCACGGTGGTGGCCACTTCGCCGGCCATTGCCACCTGCACCACCGTGTTCACGTCTCCGGTATTGAGCCCGTAGCGAGCTGCCTTGGCGCGGTCGACCTTGATGTTGAGATTCGGCTGACCCACGATGTGGAAGATGCCCAAATCCTCCATGCCTTTGACTTGCTGCATTTCCTGCAGGATTTGGCCGGCGTACTTCTCCAAAACATACAGATTGGGGCCGATGACCTTGACCGAGTTCGCGCCCTTGACGCCGGAGAGCGCCTCTTCCACGTTGTCTTGGATGTATTGCGAGAAGTTGAACACCACCCCCGGCAGCGCCGCGTCGAACTCTGCTTGCAGCTGCGCCGTGAGTTTGTCCTTGGTCATACCGGCCGGCCACTCGTCGTAGGATTTCAGAGGGGCGAAAAGCTCGACATTGGAGAACGGTGAGGCGTCGCTGCCGTTGTCCGGGCGCCCATGCTGCGACACCACAGTGATGATCTCAGGATGCCGGAGCAGAATTTCACGCATCTTGCGCGTCGCCTCGGTCCCGGCGTCCAACGACATAGTTTGGGGCATTGCTGCCCGGATCCAGTAGTTCCCTTCTTCCAACGCCGGCAGGAATTCGCTGCCCAAGAAGGGAACCAGCAGTGCCACCAGCACGAGAAACCCGACGCCAAGCCCCACCACGAGCTTTCTTCGGTGCAGCGCGAAGTCGAGCACGGGCCGATATATCCTGTGCAGACCTCGCACGATCACGGTCTCGGTCTCCCTGAGGCGCTCGGGCAGGAGAAACGAGGACAGTACCGGCGATACCGTGAATGTCGCGATGAGCGCACCCGCCAGAGCGTAACCGTACGTTCGCGCCATCGGCCCGAAAATCTGGCCCTCGACGCCTTGCATGGTGAACAGCGGACCGAATGCCGCGATGGTGATCGCGGTGGAGAACAGAATCGCCCGGTCGACTTGCAGTGCCGAGACGTAAATCATCCGTAATCGCACGCTCCAATGCGAGGCGCTTCCGGAGGTCGGGTCATTCCCATAGGTCCCCTGGCGAAGTGCTTCGACCATCTGCGCCTGTAAATTCGGCATCGATTGCAGATTGCGAAATATGTTCTCCACCAAAATGACTGCCGAATCGATGATGATCCCGAAGTCCACCGCCCCTATCGACAGCAGGTTCGCGTCCTGGCCCTGCAGCACCAGATTGATGATTGCGAAGAACAGCGCGAACGGAATATTGGCGCCCACGATGACCGCACTGCGCAGGTCGCCGAGAAAGATCCACTGGATCAGGAATACGAGCAGACAGCCGAAGATGAGATTGTGCAGAACCGTGTGGGTGGTGACCTGGACCAGCGTGGTGCGGTCGTAATACGGGACCAGCTTGACCCCGGGCGGCAGCCCGCCATCGGCGTTCATTGCGGCGACTGCGGCTTTGATGCGGGGCACGACATCGTTCGTATGTTGGGTCCGCCCCATCACGACGATCGAGGCGGCGACGTCGTCTTCATGATCGCGGCCGGCGATGCCAAGTCTCGGCACGAAACCGACGTAGACCCTGGCCACGTCCTTCACGAGCACCGGCACGCCGTTGAACTGGCCGAGAACCACATTCTCGATGTCGTCGACGCGATAACCCTGCGTGAGATCGTCGTTGCCGCCGTCGTCGACCAACCCGACGCCGCGGATGTTCACGGATTGCTGCCCGACGGTGATCTCGCGGCCACCGACATTGATGTTGGAATTGCCGAGTGCCGCGAGCAGCTGCGGCATTGTGACGCCGTAGGCCTGCAGTTTGTTCAGATCCGCCGCGACTTCGAACTCCTTGGTGGTGCCGCCCCAACTATTGATGGCGACCACCCCTGGAATCGTCGACAAGCGCCGCAGCGCAATCCAGTCCTGCACGGTGCGCAGATTGGTCAGTCCGAAATGCGGCGGACCCACCACCTGGTAGCGGTACACTTCGCCGACCAGGCTCGACTGCTGGATCTGCGCCACCTGATTGCCGGGAAGCTGCACATTTTGCTGCAGGCTGAGCGCTGCCTGCGTGTAGGCAAAATAGTAATCCACCCCATACTTGAAAGTGACGCGAACGAACGACAACCCATAGAATGAGGTGGAGCGAATATTGTCGATGCCGGGCGTGGAATACAGGCCGATCTCCATCGGAGTTGTATAATATTTTTCCATTTCTTCGGCCGACAGTCCCGCGGCTTGCGCGGTGATTTCGAGAATGACCGGCGCGGGATTCGGATACGCCTCGATATTGAGCTTGGAGTAGGCGATCAGGCCGGCCGCAATGAATACGAACAGCCCCAATAGAATGATTGCGCGGCGGCTGAGCGCAAATTGAACAACGGCTCTTATCATCGACTGTCTCTTTCAACGTAAAGCTGGAGTGCGGCGCAGCCGCAAGGCAGTCAGGACGCTCCGCCGTAGAGGATGTTGCTCAGGAATATCGCCCCGCTGACCGCGACGGTTTCTCCGGACTTCAAACCCTCGAGGATCTCGTCGTAGCCGTCTTGCTGGTGG
>JBEKYO010000299.1:0-3674 GCA_049510875.1 Steroidobacteraceae bacterium | reverse complement strand
GACCGACAGGTTGATCTGGCGTACGCCCCCCATGCCGGCCGCAAACGACAGCGCCTCCTCCACCAGCCGTTTTCCGGCGCCGGCGCCACGTTGCTGCGGCGCGACATACACGCCTCGCAGAAATCCCTTGTGGCGCATCTTGCGGCGACCCTCGCGCGCAATGCCCACCATCCCCACGAGCTGAGCGGCGAGGAGGGCGCCGAACACGGCACGCCCCGGTGCCTCCGCAAGCAGCTCCGCCACCGCGTCGAGCGGCGCATCGCACTCCTCCTCGTAGCTCGAACTGAACGAACTGGGAGACTCGAGCAGCGCCCTCAGACGCAGGGCGTGGTACGGGCCCACATCGGATGGGACCAAGCGGCGGATCTGCATGCTCACCCCTTCGCAAGCGGTCGGCGCGCGCCCGGCGCACCGGATGTAGAGTGCACGAATCCGGCCGGCGCCCGCAAATCGTGTGGCGGTCTCGCCGCAGAATTTTCATTTGCGTGTTGACCGTACCTGTCTATACAGCTTAATCTGCGGGCCATGGATAAGTCGCCGTCGCCCGTGCAGCCGCTGTACCTCAAGGTCAAGCGCCACATCCTGGAGAATATCGGCTCCGGCAAGTGGGCAACCTCGGCACGCGTGCCGTCCGAGAACGACATCGTCAAATCCTTTGGGGTATCGCGCATGACGGCGAACCGCGCGTTGCGCGAATTACGCGACGAAGGCGTACTGGTGCGGATCGCCGGCGTGGGCAGCTTCGTCGCCGACCGGCATGCGCAGGCGCACCCGCTCGAGATTCGCGGCATTGCCGACGAGATACGCGAGCGCGGACATGCGCACCGTGCCGAGATCATCTCGCTGGATCGCGTTCGGGCGGTGGCCGAATTGGCGGAGGACTTCGGCATCGCGCCGCGCAGCGAATTGTTCTGTTCGGTGCTGGTTCACTTCGAAAACGATCGCCCCGTGCAAGTCGAAGACCGCTACGTGCTGCCGAAGCTCGCGCCGGACTACCTCAAAATCGATTTCAGCAAAACGACGCCTTACGATTACCTCACCAAGGTGGCGCCGATCCAGGAAGCCGAGCATGTGCTGCGCGCGGTGATGCCGGACGAGCGCACCCGCAAATTATTGTCGATGAAGCGCGACGAGCCCTGTTTGCTCATGATTCGGCGCACCTGGACGGCCGGTCAGATCGCCTCCGTGGCCCGCCTCTACTATCCCGGCTCTCGCTATGAAATGTCCGGGCGATTTCGCCCCTAAGGATGCCATCATGCTTGCTCCCCAAAAACCCAGAATCATTCGAGCCGCCCGCGGCACCACCTTGAGCGCCCGCTCGTGGATGACCGAAGCGCCGCTGCGCATGCTGATGAACAATCTCGATCCCGAGGTCGCGGAGAATCCCGCCGAACTCGTGGTGTATGGCGGCATCGGCCGCGCCGCCCGCGATTGGAACTGCTACGACCGCATCGTCGAAACCTTGAAGACCTTGAGCGAGGAGGAGACTTTGCTGGTGCAGTCCGGAAAACCCGTGGGCGTGTTTCCGACGCATGCCGATGCCCCGAGGGTGCTCATTGCCAATTCCAACCTCGTCCCGCATTGGGCGACGTGGGAGCACTTTCAAGAATTGGACCGCAAGGGGCTGGCCATGTTCGGGCAGATGACGGCGGGCTCCTGGATCTACATCGGCAGCCAGGGCATCGTGCAAGGCACGTATGAAACCTTCGCCGAAATGGGACGCAAGCATTTTGGCGGCAAGCTCGTCGGCAAATGGATTCTAACCGCCGGCCTCGGCGGCATGGGCGGCGCCCAACCCCTGGCGGCGACCATGGCAGGCGCGAATATGCTGGCCGTGGAATGCCGCCAAAGCGGGATCACGAAGCGCCTGGAGACGGGCTACGTGGACGCGCAGGCCGCCTCACTCGACGAGGCGCTCACCATGCTCGACGCCGCGAAGGCCAGCGGCAAGCCCCGGTCGGTGGCTTTGCTCGCCAACATCGTCGACGTTCTGCGCACGCTCCTCGAGCGCGGCATCAAGCCCGACGCATTGACCGATCAAACCTCGGCGCATGACCCGGTCAACGGCTATCTGCCGCAGGGCTGGACCGTCGAGCAGTGGGACGAGCGCCGTTTCAGCGATCCCGCCGGCACCAGCGATGCCGCCAAGCGCACCATGGCCAGGCACGTCGAGTACCTGCTGCGCTTCAAGGACATGGGGGTGCCGGTTTTCGACTACGGCAACAATATTCGGCAGGTCGCGTTCGACGCCGGCGTGACCCGAGCCTTCGATTTCCCGGGCTTCGTGCCCGAGTACATCCGCCCGCTGTTCTGCCGCGGGATCGGCCCGTTCCGCTGGGCCGCCTTGTCCGGCGATCCGGAGGACATCTACAAGACCGACGCCAAGGTCAAGGAGTTGATCCCCGACGATCCGCAGCTGCATCACTGGCTCGACATGGCGCGCTCGCGGATTCAGTTCCAAGGGTTGCCGGCGCGCATTTGCTGGGTCGGCCTGGGCCAGCGCCACCGACTCGGACTGGCCTTCAATGAGATGGTCGCCAGCGGCGAATTGTCCGCGCCCATCGTCATCGGCCGCGATCACCTGGACTCAGGTTCGGTGGCGAGCCCGAACCGCGAAACCGAGGCCATGCAGGACGGGTCCGACGCCGTGTCCGACTGGCCGCTGCTCAACGCGCTGTTGAACACCGCCAGCGGCGCCACGTGGGTATCCATCCATCACGGCGGGGGCGTCGGCATGGGCTATTCGCAGCACGCCGGCGTCGTCATCTGCTGCGACGGCTCGCAGGCCGCCGGCCGGCGTGTGCGGCGCGTGCTGTGGAACGATCCCGGTACGGGCGTCATGCGCCATGCCGACGCGGGATACCAGATCGCCATCGACTGCGCGCGCGAGCAAGGCTTGAACCTGCCGATGATCGAGCCGTGACCGTCGAATTGCGTGCGGGCGCGTTGAGCCTGGCCGCACTGCGGCGCATCTACGAGCGGCCGGCCGCCTTCCGGCTCGCGGCGCGCGACCGCGAGCGCATTGCCGGCGCCAACGCCCTGGTCGAGCGGATTGTCTCGCTGGGCGATGCGGCATACGGCATCAACACCGGGTTCGGACTGCTCGCGCAAACGCGCATACCGGGCGAACAGCTCGAGCTGCTGCAGAGAAATCTGCTGCTCTCGCACGCGGCGGGCGTGGGGCATGCGTTGCCGGACGCCGTCGTGCGGTTGGTGCTCGCACTGAAGATCAACGCCCTCGCCCGGGGTCATTCCGGCGTCACCCTCGGCTTGATCGGCTCGCTGGCAGCGCTGCTCGAGCACGAAGTCTATCCCGTGATACCCGCGCAAGGATCGGTGGGCGCATCCGGGGACCTCGCGCCCCTGGCGCACATGAGTGCGGTGCTGCTGGGGATGGGACAGGTGCGCGTACGCGGCGAGGTATTGCCGGCGGCCGCAGGTCTGCAACTCGCCGGCCTCGCACCCGCCAAACTGCACCCCAAAGAGGGCCTGGCGCTGATCAACGGGACGCAGGTGTCCACCGCCCTCGCCCTGGCGGGATTGTTCGGCGCGGAGGACGTGTTTGCCGCGGCCATCGTCGCCGGCGCCATGTCGGTCGATGCGCTGAAAGGCAGCGATTCGCCGTTCGATGACCGCATTCATCAAGTGCGCGGCCAGCCCGGACAAATCGCCGT
>JBEKYO010000298.1:0-3746 GCA_049510875.1 Steroidobacteraceae bacterium | reverse complement strand
GTCACCAACACGGGCGGCACGATCGCGGCGGACGCGAGCCAAGTGCAGGTCACGAACGCGACCGTCACCGGCGGGGCGGTGACGCTGACCGGGGCATCGACGCTGCAATTGAACAACGGCGTCGTGCAAGGCGGCACGCTCACCAACAGCGCGACCGGACTCATCGAAGCGGTCGCGGGCACCAGTACGCTCGGGGGCACGGTGAGCAATCCGAAAGGCGGCTTGCTGCAACTCGATAACGCCGCAGCGCTGAACTTGCAAAGCGGCACGTACACCAAGCTCGGCGCGGTCACGCTGAATTCCGCGGGCAACCAGACCTCGCTGATCGTCGACGGTGCCAACGTCACCTTGAGCGGGGGCACCGTGACCATGACCAACAACGTCAACAACTATATTCTTGGTGCGGCCGGCGCGGACACGCTGACCAATCAGGAGACCATCTCCGGCGCGGGGCACATCGGCGCCGGACAGATGACGCTGTCGAACTCGGGCACCATCAATGCCAATCAGTCCGCGGGCATGATTATCCAGACCAGCGGCGCGTTCACCAACAGCGGGACCCTCTCGGTGAGCAGCGGCGATCTCATGCACGTCCTCGGAGGCGCATTTACCAACTTCAGCGGCGGCACCCTGACCGGGGGCACTTACAATGTGTCCGGAACTCTGGAGATCGACCAGTTGGGCAGCGCCGGCGGCGAGATCGTGACCAACGCGGCAAACGTCATCCTCAATGGGACCGCATCCAACCTCGTCGACGCGGCGGGCAACGCTGCGCTTGCGAATTTTGCCGCCAACGCTTCCACCGGCAGTGTCAGCCTGTCGGGCGGCCGGGCGCTGGCGACGGCCGGCAACTTCACGAACGCCGGCAATGTCACGATCGGGACGGGAAGTTCCTTCACCGTAGGCGGGCCCGGTGTTTACACGCAGACCTCGGGCACGACCGCGGCCAACGGCACCCTGACCGCCTCCGGCGGCGTCAGCCTTCAGGCGGGCTCGCTATTGGGGTCCGGATCCATCAGCGGGAACGTGTCCTCGAGTGCAATCGTCGCGCCCGGGCAAGCCACCGGAGCTACCGCGATTCTCACCGACACCGGCGCCTACACGCAGACCGCGGCCGGAAGTCTGGACATTGCGATCGGCGGCACCAAGCCCGGCGCGAAATTCGACGAGCTCACCTCCACGAGCGCGACCCTGGCCGGCACTCTCAACGTGAGCCTCATCAATGGCTTCGTGCCATCGATCGGCTCGATATTCAAGATCGTCAACTTCAGCTCGGAATCCGGCCAGTTCGCGACCGTGAATGGGTTGGCGATCAACGGCTCGGAACATTTCACCGTCAGTTATCACGCTGACGATGTCCTGTTGACGGTGGTGAGCGGGGCCGCGCCATCCGCCCTCGCGAGGTTCGGCTCCATGGCGAGGTTGAGCTCCCGGCTGGCAGACCAGGCGCGGTTCGTCGGCGAACGGTTTGCGCTCCCGCAGGAGCTGCCGTTGATGGATTCGCCGTCTGCGAATCCGCGCGTGCCCGGCGAAGGAGTGGACCACGACACGGGGTTCCCATCGGCGAACCCGACGCGGCAACTTCTCGCCAACTTGGCGCTCACCGCCAATCCGGCGAAGGATGACGCGCCGCCGGCAATGTCCGCCAAATATGGTTTTCAGCTGCCGGCGGCCCTGGCAGCGATGGCGGAGCGCCACGCCGGCGCAGCCTTCTCCGGCGTTCCCTCCGTGAAGCCGTACGGCGCCTCGCCGCCGAATTCAAACCTCGAGGCGCGTGCCCGGTTCGGGAGTAAGTTGGCCAGGGGCAATTTACAGTTTACCTTGCCCAATTTTTTCTCGAGACCCAGGGTCAGTCTGTCACTCAATTGAACGGACGCTAGCATGTAGGCGGTCTAGCACACACAAATGGAAAAGAGCGATCGGGAGGGAGCCAATGAACAAGATCTCCAAGGCGATGATGGCGCTGGCGTCAGCGGCGGTGCTGTCGGCGGTTGTCATCGCGCATTCCGCGGGCGGCACTCTCAAGGTGAAGTCGTGATTCGACGATAAGTCGATGACGTGCGGCACGCCGTGTGGTAAAAAAAGGAATCAACAACTACAATTAACAAGGGATGGTTAGTCGTGAACACATCAAATAAGACATTTCTTTATGCATTGGCCGCTTCGCTCGCCGTCGTGGCGGGTGCGGGCGTTGCGATGGGGCAGCAACAGGACACGCTGCCGGCGATTCCGCGCTTCACAGTCTTGCCGGCGACCAAGGCCGATCTGCCTGCGCTGAAGCCGGCCTTACCGACCTGGACTTACGACTGGACTTACGCAGGGACGTCGTACAGTGCCCTCGTGGTCGGGTCCGCACCGGCCGGGGATGCGACAACCACAATCCCGGTCTTTCTGATCCCGATCAAGCTCAGGGCGGGCGGGGAGGAATTCACGCCGTCGACGGTGCAGGCGAATGGCAAGACCGCCATTCGCAATACGGAGTTGTCGCCGCTGTTCAAGGACATTTCCTTCGAAGAAGCGGATACCGATCTCGGCGATACCCAATACATCGATGCCTACCAGCGCGCCAACTTCTGGTCGTCCACGGCAACCAACACAGGGTGGCATACTCTGTTCGGCACACCGACCGTGCTGCCGACGCAGACCATCCATGATGCGGCCGCCAGCGTCGGCGTCGAATTCGGCGTCACCGCCGCACTGGTGGACATCGATTTCTTCGATGCCAAGGTGCAGGAGATTATCAAGGCAAACCCGCAGATCACGGCAGACTCCATCCCGATCTTCATCGTGTATGACACCTATTTGACGGACGGCGGCGAATGCTGCATCGGCGGATATCATTCGTATACCGGCAAGCTGGCCTACTCGGTGTTCAGCTATATCGGTACGCCCGGAGCATTCGCGGAAGACGTGGCGGCGCTTTCGCATGAACTCGCCGAATTCGTGATGGACCCGCTGACCAACAACAACTCGCCGTGCGGCATCCTCGAGGTCGCCGACCCGTTGGAGGATGATGCCAACTACGGTACCTATCCGTATGTGCGCGACGATTTCACCTACCACCTGCAGGACATCACCTTCATCACGTATTTCGGTGCTCCTGCGACGACATCGCTGGCCAGCCGCACTACCTTCCAGGGCACATCGCTCGGCATCTGCGAGAACGGCTCCTGACTTGGAACTATGGCGGCGGGCCAGGGGTTCCATGCCTGGCCCGCCATGATTTTTTCCTGTCGAACCGTGTCCGGCGCGGTTTCCGGACGCCATGAACGATTCGCCCGCCCGGCCCGAGTCCGGAAGGCTCGGGGTCCGGCATCAACGCTGCGCGACGAATTCGTCCCTAGGTTGCAGCTTAACAAGGGCAGCTTGGATGCCAGCCAATTGCTGCTCAAGAGACGCGATCTTCGCATCTTGGGCAGCGGCCCGCCGATCCTCGGCAGCAATCTTCGCCGCTTGAGTCGCGGCGTTCTTCTGTTGTTTCTGCATCTCATTCAGCAGCATCGGCGCGAGTTCATCGTAGCGCACGCCGTCGATCCGGCCGTTCTGACCACGAATCACCAGTTCAGGGTAAACCTTGGCGACCTCCTCGGCGACCAGGCCGTACTGGACCGTACCCTCGGCATCAGTCTTGAGCTTGAACTTCACCGGACGCAACTGACCTAGCTTCGCAGTGCTCGATGCCATAGGCGCAATGTCGGTCTTGAACCGTTCCGACGACACCACAGTACCGAGCTGCCCGCTAGAAT
>JBEKYO010000297.1:0-3751 GCA_049510875.1 Steroidobacteraceae bacterium | reverse complement strand
ATGACACCGCAAAACATAAAAACATTACAGAATTCAAATAAGACGTAATCTCTACCCAACTATGCAAACGATCTCACCGCAAATCAGGGACGGGCGCTGGTGCATATCGGCCCGGATCAATCGGCAGAGATGCATGCGCTCGTGCATGCGATCAACGAAAAGCTCGCTGCGCGCGGCACGACGCTCGATCTCGTCGAGCCGGTGGCTCACAAGCCGGTGGGCCAGGGCGCATCGTTGAGCGATCTCGTCTCCGACATGCAGGCCGAAAAGGTGACCAGTTTGCTGATCATCGACAGCAACCCGGTGTACACCGCGCCGGCGGCGCTTGGCTTCGCCGAGGCGCTGAAAAAGGTGGATTTCAGCTTGGCGCTAGCGCCAATGCCAAACGAGACCGGTAACGCGGCCGTTTGGGCGGTGCCCATGGCGCATGCTTGGGAGTCCTGGAGCGATGCCCGCGCCTATGACGGCGCGGCAAGCATCCTGCAGCCGCAAGCGCTGCCGCTCTACGATGGCATCGATGTCCACACGCTGGTGGCGTTGTTCACGGAGCCGGCTCCGCCTGCAGCGCACGATATTGTGCAGTCGACGTGGAAAAGCCGGATGAACGGCGACTTCGCACAGGCGTGGCACGATGCGCTGGCGAACGGCCTCGTTCCAAATACCACCAGCCCGAAAACGAACGTGTCATTGCGCGCGGACGCAGGAAGCCAGAGCCCGCCGCCCCCGCCCGATCGCCCGCTGACCATCCTGTTTCGGCCGGACCCATCCCTGTGGGATGGACGCTATGCCAACAATGCGTGGCTGCAAGAATTGCCGCGGCCGCTGACGAAACTGACGTGGGACAATCCGCTGCTGATCGCTCCTGCGAAAGCCCGACAGTTGAAGCTGCGAAATGGCGACGCGGTCCGCCTGTCGGTGGGAAAGGCGGTTATGACCGTCCCGATTTGGATCATGCCGGGTCAGGCATCGGACTGCGTCGTTGCGCTGCTGGGATCTGGCCGGCGGCATGTGGGCACTGTCGGCGAGAATGCGGGATTCGACTTCTATCCGCTCACCGGTCGCAACGATCTGCCGTCGCTTGAAAAAGCGGCTGACTCTATGGAATTGGCCTGCACCGACCATCACAACCTGATTTTCGACATGGCCGGGGACATTGTGAAACATGGTTCACTATCGGGATACGCCAAGGACCCACATTTTCTCGCTGGAAGCAAACAGGAGCCGCAGCTTTATCGCTGGAAGCCGGAGGGACCAGCAGCCTGGGCAATGAGCGTCGATCTCAACGCGTGCATCGGTTGCAACGCGTGTGTCGTCGCTTGCCAATCTGAGAACAACATTCCCGTCGTCGGCAAGCAGCAGGTGATCCACGAGCGCGAGATGCAGTGGCTGCGGATCGATCGCTATTATGAAGGCAATCCAGATGCGCCTACGAGCTACTTCCAGCCGATGCTGTGCATGCATTGCGAACAGGCTCCGTGCGAGGTCGTCTGCCCGGTGGGTGCGACCGTGCACGATTCCGAGGGGCTCAACGTGATGATCTACAACCGTTGCGTCGGGACCCGGTTCTGTTCCAACAATTGTCCCTACAAGGTGCGCCGGTTCAATTACTTCGCATTTGCGCAGGAGGAGCAGCGCCCGCCACAGTCGCGCAATCCCGACGTCACCGTGCGCGGACGCGGAGTGATGGAGAAGTGCACCTTCTGCCTGCAGCGCATCGCGGAGGCGCGCATCACAGCGGATCGCGAAAACCGTCCCGTCGGCGAAGTCAAGACTGCCTGCCAGGCCGCATGTCCGACCCAGGCCTTTAGCTTCGGCAATATGGCCGACCCAACCAGCGATGTCGCCAAGCGCAAGCAGAGCCCGCTCGATTACGCGCTACTGGCGGACCAGAACACGCATCCGCGCGTGACCTATGAGGCACGCATCCGCAATCCCAATCCAGACCTCGATGGTGATGGCGGATGACCGACATCGCGGCCTCGCACACGCTTCATTCGGAAAGTCCTGGCGGTGACGCGCGCCCGCCGCTTCTGAATGATCCGGTAGTTTTGCCCGGCGCCACCAACGAGTCGATGACGGACCACGTCTGCGCGATCGCGCTGCGCGATCGCCCTTACCTCTGGTGGTGGATAGCAATCGTCCCCGCAATTGCCCTCACCGGTGTACTGGTCGTCGCGATTGTTTGGCTGTTCTACGCGGGCGTGGGCATTTGGGGCGTGGACTGGCCAGTTGCGTGGGGCTTTGCGCTCGTCAGCTACGTCTGGTGGATTGGTATTGCCTCCGGGGGCACGTTCATTTCTGCGTTGTTCTATCTAGTGAAGGTGGAGTGGCGAACCTCGACGAACCGCATCGCCGAAACCATGACGCTTTTCGCGGCGGCGTGCGCGGGGATTTATCCCATCCTGCATCTGGGTCGCCCTTGGTTGTTCTATTGGCTGTTTCCCTATCCCGACACGATGGATCTGTGGCCGCAATTCCGCAGTCCGCTGCTTTGGGATTTCTTCGCGCTCCTGACCTACGTCGTCGCCTCCATTCTGTTCTGGTATCTCGGCCTTGTTCCCGATCTGGCGACAGTGCGCGATCGCGCCACGACGCGCACAAAACAGATTCTGTACGGCGTCATGGCGCTGGGCTTCCGCGGCTCGGGCGACCAGTGGCGGCATTATCACGCAACATACGGCGTGCTGGCGGCGATCATGGCGCCGCTCGTGGTCTCCGTGCACAGTATTGTCGGATTGGATTTCGCAGGCGCGGCTACCGTGGGATGGCATTCGACGCAGTTCCCGCCGTTCTTCGTGTTCGGCGCATTGTTGTCTGGCTTCGCAATGGTATTGCTGTTGATAGCTCCGATGCGCCGGCTGCTGAACCTACAGGACTTCATCACCGGCCGGCATTTCGATGTGCTCTGCCGGCTGATGTTGGTGAGCAGTCTGTGTCTCGGCTACGCCTACATGATGGATGCCTTCACCACCTTCTACGGTCCCGACCAAGCCGACAAAACAATGTTCATCGACAAGGTCAGCGGGTCCTTATGTGGCATCTATTGGGCAACCATACTGTTCAACTTCGCCCTTCCGCAGCTCATGTGGTTTCGGCGGCTGCGTCTGAACCAGCCTCTGGTCATGCTTATCTGCGCAGGCGTGATCGTCGGCATGTGGTGCGAACGCTACACGATCGTCGTGATGAGCCTGCGCCGCACCGATCTGCCGTCGGCATGGGGAAACTACCACGGCACGATTTGGGATTGGGCGACGCTGATCGGCACCTGCGGCTTGTTCCTGACCGGGATTCTGCTGGCCGTCCGGATCATGCCGGTGATCTCGATGTTCGAGATGAGGTCCCTGATCCAGTCCCGGCGGCGCAACGGAGAGCGGGCGTGAGCAGCGTACTCGTCGCGGCGTTTGAAACGGAGACAGCGCTGCGCGATGCGCTGCAGCGGTTGCGCGCCGAGCACGTTGACGGCCTGCGGACATACACGCCGAAAGCACTCGATGGCGAACCGGCGAATTCAACGCTGCCGCTTGTCATCTTCATCGCGGGAATGATCGGCTCCGTCGGAGGGTTCGCAATGGAAGCTTATGCGAACATCATCAGCTATCCCCTCGATATCGGCGGCCGCCCGGAATTGTCATGGCCGGCCTTCGTGCCGATCGCATTCGAGATCGGCGTGCTATTCGCTGTGCTCGCCGGCGTATTCGGCTATTTCATCGTCAACCGCATGCCGCGGCTCTACGAGCGGATCGACGAATGC
>JBEKYO010000296.1:0-3780 GCA_049510875.1 Steroidobacteraceae bacterium | reverse complement strand
ACTGTATTCGCGGCAGCGTAAGAGCGCGAACCTGCGTCAAGCCTTGATCGTGCTCGGATTGCAGGGCGCGACCACGCTTGCACTCGGCTTCTCCCTCATCGGCACCTATATGGGTTTGAAGAGCAACGGTGTGGATTACGATCGCTACTGGCGGCGCGCCATCCTGAGTGCCTCGGCCGCCAGGTGCTTCGGCGCGCTACAGAGCGAAAGCGCGGTGGACGACATTTTTCTTGCGGCGTTGCTGCAGGACATTGCAATCCTCGGCGTCGATCGCGCCGCTCCGGATTTCTATCGCGATCTGCCTCGGAACGCCTGCCACCGCGAGTTTTCGGCGCACGAGACCGCCCGCCTTGGCATCGATCACGCCGAACTCGGTGCATGGCTTCTGGAATATTGGAAACTGCCCGAAGCGTTATGTCGCGCGGTAGCGTGGAGTCACGCGCCTTCGACCGCGGATCGCTCGACTCCTACAGGGATGGCAGCTCGCTGCGTTGCTCTCGGCAGTGAGTGCGTGGAAATTCTGCTGGCGGCCGCCGCTGCGGCTGATTTTACAGTATTGGCCGAACACGCCTCGGATTGGTTGGGGATCGACGCACCGGCGGTGGCCGAGGTGATGGGTAAAATCGTCGCCGAGATACCGGAAATCGAGCGCTTGTTCGATACGAAATTGCTGCAGCCTGACGCGGCGAGCCTGATCGTCGAACAAGCGCGCGATCTGTTGATTGTTCGCAATCTGCGGGCGCTCGAGCAGGTCGGCAGTTTGCGCGCGACGAACCCGACAACCGATGCGAGCGTCACGACGCCACCGGTGGAGCGGGGGCGCGACCGCCTCACGGGACTTTACGACCGCGGCTATCTTGATCTGATGTTGAGGCGCGAGTTTCAAGCTGCGTCGATGGGTGACTGGCCGCTGAGCGTGGTTTTCGTCGATCTCGAGCGCTTCAAGGAAATCAACGACACATATGGCGAGGAGGCCGGCGATTCGGTGCTCGTAAGCACGGCGAAGTCGATTGCATCGGTGGCGAGGGACACCGACTGCGTCGCGCGCTACGGCGGCACGCAGTTCGTGATCGTGTTGCCGGGTCTGCCGGCACACGGTGCCGAGATCTTTTGCGAGCGCCTGATCGCCCAGCTGCGCAGCACCGTGCATACAATCTGCGGCACGGAGGTGACCGTGACCGCCTCCGTGCGGCTCGCCACCCACGCACCGGAGAAGCCGTTTCAACGCGCCTCGCACCTGATCAATGCTGCAGAACGCTCGGCATGCTTCGCAAAGAAAATGGGCCGCGATCGGCCGATGCGGCAAAAATCGGGCGGCCCGGTGTCCGCCGCCTAGGCATGACTGCGGTCGTCCCAAGCGGCGTGACGGGAGGCGCGCGCGGGAACTGCCACGGGTGGCTGCTTGAGGTCGAGTGGACGTGTGAGTCAATCGACCTCGGCAATGCGCTGCCCATGCTCCCCGGACGACGATCGACGAGGACCCGCACCGAAGTAACCATGGAAAATCGACCAATCTGTGCTGGCATCGCCGTTCCGCTCCTGGGCGACGCGCTAAATCACGCCGCCCAGGGTCGAAGAAGGCGCAACGTGAAGTGAAGCCTGGAGCCTCGACAGATTTACAACCCGTAGGCCGAGCCGATCATTGCACGGCGAAGGCAACATCGCCGGCGAGAGCACCGAAGCTCGCGGGCGAATGCGGCAGGGTATGGGGCGCAGCACGCGTGTCAGGAGAAGAGCGGGACACGAGAGACCCGTCTGCGCGGCCATGGTCGTGGCGAGGTGAATCGTATAAGCCAATGACGAAGGCGAACACTGTGCAGCGGGAGTTCGAGGTGATCGCAGTACTGCATAACCCGGAGCGATCCGGGGGACGAACGCGGTGAAGAACAACGCGGCGGGAGGGAAGGATCCCTGGGGTGATCGAGCCGATGAAGCAGGTAAGTGCGAGGGAGTGGCCGGCGTGACCGGACCTAATGACCCCGGCGGTGTTAAGCCGCGCAAGAAGGTACGAGAACTGCGACGACGGCTATGGGCGGCAGCCAAGCGGGCACCGGGTAGGCGTTTTCACGCCCTGAATGACCATCTCGGCAGGAGTGACGTCCTGGGAGAGGCGTGGCGACGAGTGAGGAAGAACCGGGGCGCGGCGGGAGTCGACGGCCAGTCGATCCGCTCGAGCAGTACGGGGTCGAGCGCTTCCTGGAGGAGCTGGGCGCTCCAACACCAGCTTCGCCGCCATCTATACTACTCGATCCCTCACCGTCGGTATCCCTAGAGGCCGCCGCCTTCCACCCGCCTTCGGTATGTACTGGCGACGGACCACCGTCGCACCGTACTCGCCCGCTTGCAGCACAGCGCCGATATTCGAGGCGGACTTTCTACCGTGCTCTTACGGCTTTCGACCGAAGCGCAACGCGACGTCGCAATCTGCAACCCGGCGAGGTCGTCCGCTGACCGCGCGAGTTCTTCGAGAACCTTGGGTTCTATCGTCTGCGCAGGACTGTGCATTATCCGGCGTCCCCCTTTTTGGGAATCACGTAATGCTGCCACTTAATCGATCACCGGTAAGCCGTGTGCGGGCAATCCGCATGCACGGTTTGGTGGGAGGCCCTGATTCTTCCTGTTGCCTTTGCGTTGCATAGGAGTCAGGGTCTACCAATGAAAGGATGCATGCGCTGGGACAAATTGATGTCAGATAGTCGTCTCGGACACAGCGGGGAACATGCACCAGCGCAATACCGGTCGGAATTCCAGCGGGACGCTGACAGAATTGTCCATTCGAGTGCTTTTCGACGCTTGCAAGGCAAGACTCAGGTATTTCCAATCGCAGGAGATGACTATGTACGCACACGGCTTACCCACTCCATCGAGGTGTCAACTGTCGGGCGGTCTCTAGGCACCCTCGTCGCGGCTGTGGTTGAAGATCGGGAAGGCCATATTCCTGCCCAGCCAGCAGAATTTGGCAACATTGTCGCCGCTGCAAGTTTGGCGCACGATATTGGAAATCCCCCTTTCGGCCATTCAGGAGAGAATACAATCAGAAATTGGTTCGCAGGACAGGGCCAGATCTACCTGGCGGATCTCTCGGAAGGCGAACGAAAGGATCTCATCCAATATGAGGGCAACGCTCAAGGATTTAGGATACTCACTCGCCTTCAGCACCCGGAGAACATGACAGGTTTACAACTCACGAACGCCACGCTAGCCGCTTTCAGTAAGTATCCTCGGAAATCATTCATTCCGGAGTTCGCGGCGACACAAAACTCAAGTGAAAAGAAATTTGGCGTTTTTTGTGCGGATTGGACCGCGTTTGTAAATGTCGCGCGCGGAGTCGGCCTGAAGGAGAAGTTCGACGGCGCGTGGTGTCGTCATCCACTGGCGTTTCTCGTAGAAGCGTCCGATGACATATGCTACGCAATCACAGATGTGGAAGATGGCTGTCACATTGATTGCATGCCAATCTCAGAAGCGGAGAGGCTCCTGGCGCCCATAGCCGCAGCGCACTCGGAACGAACATTCGATGCGCGGTATCGAAAGTTGCAGGATAACAGCAGTAAAATGGAGTTTTTGCGAGCGCGGGCAATCAATGGGCTCGTCATTGCAGCTCGTGATGCCTTTAACGATAACTACGCCGACATAATGGCCGGGGCGTTTGAGGACGATCTGCTATCGAGAAGCCGATTTGCGGCGGAGCTCAGCCGCATTAGAGACGTCTCAATTGACAGGATATATAACGCCCCTGTAGTAATTAAGTTTCAGATAACCGGCCGCCAGATTGTGAGT
>JBEKYO010000295.1:0-3788 GCA_049510875.1 Steroidobacteraceae bacterium | reverse complement strand
ATGGTGATGCCCGGGGACAACATCAAGATAGTGGTGGAGTTGATTGCGCCGATCGCGATGGAGCAGGGGCTGCGCTTTGCGATCCGCGAGGGCGGCAAGACCGTGGGTGCAGGGGTGGTCGCGAAGGTCATAGCGTAGGTCAATCTTTAGGACGGGGTCGTTTCGACCCCGTAGATTCGGCGCATAAGCGCCTTAAAACGGCGTAGCGCCTCAAAGCGGCGTAGCGCCCGGGAAGTAATTTATGGCTAATCAGAACATTCGTATCCGCTTGAAGGCATTCGATCACCGGTTGATCGACAAGTCGGCGCGTGAAATTGTCGATACCGCGAAGCGCACGGGGGCGACCGTCAAGGGTCCCGTTCCGTTGCCCATCAAAATGGAGCGCTTCACGGTGCTGGTGTCACCCCACGGGGACAAGGACGCACGCGATCAGTTCGAGATCAGGACCCACAAGCGCCTGATGGACATCTTGAATCCGACGGACAAGACCGTCGATGCGCTCATGAAGCTCGAGCTTCCGGCGGGCGTGGACGTGCAGATCAAATTGAATTGAGAGACGCCTTGGGGCAGGCACCCCGTGGTTTCCTTGCAGATCTTTTGTATTGATGGACACTCGGATTTCGGGCCGATGACTTAGCATCGCTCTCCCTCATGCAAGAGGCAGTGAGTGCAGGCGGAAAATTCCAATCGATGTCCTTGCAACAGCGGCAAGGATCAGCAGCTCTGTTGCGGCGGACCCGGAGTCGATCTGTCGGCGAGCGTCGGCCAGATGCTCGCGCTGCTGCGATTGGGCCGCCATGCGGAACTCGAACGATCCGCCCGAAAACTGACGGCGCGGCTGCCGCACTGCGGCATCGCCTGGAAGCTGCTGTCCGGCGCCCTGGCGAGTCAGGGCAAGAACGCACTGGGTACGCTGAAGAAGGCGGCGCAATATCTGCCGCATGATGCCGAGGCGCAAGTCAATCTCGGCAATGCGTTGCGCGCCGCCGCGCAATTCGAGGCGGCCCTCGACAGCTATCGGCGGGCACTTGCCGTCGAGCCGCACGGCGCCGCGCGGAAAGATCCCGTGGTCAGTGCAATGCGGGATTGTCACATGGCTTTGGGCGGTCGCTTGTTCGATTCGGGACACCCCGGGCAGGCCGCCGATCAGTTCCGCCAGGCGCTTTCGATCACGCCGGAATCCGCTGCGGCACATGGCAATCTGGGCAATGCGCTGCGACGGCTCGGCCGACTAGACGCCGCGGAAGCCAGTTACCGGCAGGCAATGGCGCTCGATCCGAAGGCCGCCGATGCGCCTTACAATCTTGCCGTCGTGCTGAAATTGCAGAACCGAACTGCCGAGGCCGAAGCGCTGTGCCGACGGGCGCTGGAGCTTGATTCGAGCTCGGCCGCAACAATTGCATTGCTCGCGAAATTTCATGCCGACCGGGGGCAGTTTCGCGAGGCGGAAGTCCTGCTCGAACAGGCCGTCACGGTGAATCCGGAGTCGCCGGAAGCC
The DNA here is from genome assembly GCA_049510875.1 of Steroidobacteraceae bacterium. Taxonomy (GTDB): domain Bacteria; phylum Pseudomonadota; class Gammaproteobacteria; order Steroidobacterales; family Steroidobacteraceae; genus Bog-1198. The sequence goes on along the minus strand of JBEKYO010000295.1, from coordinate 2,290 downwards.
TTGAGTGGCGTGCCGCGGATACGCAAAATGCGTCCCGCTGACGCCGTCTGGCTGCAGGGCGCGATGCGCCTTGCGGACAAGGGTCTAGCGCCCCGTCATGAGGCCCGGCTGCAGTTCGCCATCGGCAAATACTTCGACGACGTTCAGGACTACCCGACGGCGTTTCAGCACTACCGGCGCGCCAATGAGCTGGTGAAGACGTATCGTCGCAAACACGACCGGGACGCGCTTGCGCGGACGGTCGATCTGGTCATTCAATCCTTCGGACCGGAGTGGCTGGGCCGCCACCGCGGTGCTGGCAGCGACTCGTCCCGCCCGGTGTTCATCATCGGCATGCCGCGCTCCGGCACCACGCTGGCCGAGCAAATCCTCGCCGCGCACCCGCGTATCCACGGAGCGAACGAATTGAGCTACTGGGGAGTTGCAGCGGAATCCCATCTCGCCGGCATGCTGGCCGGCGGGCCCGTGCAGACATTGCGCCAATCGGCCGACGGATATCTGCGCCTGCTCGAAGACGGCTCGAACGGCGCATTGCGCGTGGTTGACAAGATGCCGGTCAATTTCATGTCCCTCGGCCTGATTCACGCTGCGTTCCCCAATGCGCGCTTCATCCACATGCGGCGCGACCCGCTCGACACCTGCGTGTCGATTTATTTCCAGGATTTCGACGATACGTACACGTTTGCCAATGACTTGGACGATCTTGCCCATTATTACGGGGAATATGTGCGAATAATGCAGCACTGGCGGTCGGTGGTGCCGGCAGATCGCGTGCTCGAGGTCTCCTGCGAGGAGTTGATCGGCGATCACGAAGCCTGGGGCCGGCGGATGGTGGAGTTTATCGGGCTTGACTGGGATGCCGGCTGCATCGACTTCCACGAATCCTCCCGCACCATCAACACGGCCAGCAATTGGCAGGTGCGTCAGAAAATCAACTCATCGTCGGTGGGCCGCTGGCATCATTACGAACGATTCATCGGGCCGCTCATGCGCCTGCAGGCGTTGCGGCCCGAGCTCAGCGCGGCGCGCGCCTCGACGTGAAAACTCATTTAATAACATGTAGTTAGAATTAGCTGTCGATCCTCGAGGCGCGCTCCGATGGCGCATCGCGCCCGCGGATGGACCGGCGCGGCATGCCGGCCGGCGCTGCACGCCCGGTGTCAGCACGAAACTTGCGCTGAGTTCGTAAACCTGTACAATTCGCGCTCCAATTTTTGAGGTCAGAGCGCGTGGGCGCCGACGCCAGTTATCCGTCCTAGGATCCTGGGGTCTCGAGTGCCCAAACCGCTGACCTGTCGCAACGAAAGCGGGAGCCCATCGTAGCTCTCGCGGTGTGAGGGTTTGACAATGACCATTGGTCTGGTTGGCCGCAAATGCGGCATGACCCGTGTATTCACCGACGCCGGTGTGACCGTTCCCGTGACGGTCGTGGAGGCGTTGCCGAATCGCATCTCGCAAGTCAAGAACGACAAAACCGACGGCTACCGTGCGGTGCAGGTGACGCTGGGCGCGCGCCGCCCGTCGCGCGTGCCCAAGGCACTCGCCGGGCATTTCGCAAAGGCGAATGTGGCGGCCGGCTACACGTCCCAGGAATTCCGCTTGGACAAGGGCGAAGGCGAGTCCCTGGCAACGGGCGGCGAGCTCAAAGTCGACATGTTCACGGTGGGGCAGATCGTCGCCGTCACCGGTACCACGGTGGGCAAGGGCTTTGCCGGCACCATGAAGCGGCACAACTTTGCGGGCGGCATGAAAACCCACGGCAACTCGCTGTCGCACCGCGCACCGGGTTCGATCGGTCAGCGCCAGACGCCGGGCCGCGTGTTCAAGGGCAAGCGCATGTCCGGCCACATGGGCGTCAAAAACCGCACCATCCAGAACCTGCGTATCGTCGAAATCGACGTGAACCGCAATCTGCTCCTCATCAGCGGCGCGATTCCGGGCGCCGAGGGCGGACGAGTCGTCGTCAAGCCGTCGTTGAAGGCTGCCTCGCAGGCCCGCCGCAAGCGGCTGGCGCCGAACAAGGCCCCCGTTGCCGCGAAGGGCGGGGCCGGTAAGGGCGCTTCCAAATCGGACAAGAAGTAAACGCCATGAAGCTTCAGCTCAAGAACGCCAGCCAACCCACCGAAATTCAATTGTCGGACGCCGCCTTCGGCCGTGCCTACAACGAGGCATTGGTTCATCAGGTGGTCACCGCGTACATGGCGGCGGGTCGCGCGGGCACCAAGCGGCAGAAGTCGCGCGCGGAAGTGCGCGGCGGCGGCAAGAAGCCCTGGAGCCAAAAGGGCACGGG
>JBEKYO010000294.1:0-3806 GCA_049510875.1 Steroidobacteraceae bacterium | reverse complement strand
GCCACCAACTGCCCCGAGTACAAAGTCACCGCCGTCCAGGCCACCCGCGTCTCCCAGCCCTCCGAGTGGCAAAAACGCTTCCGCGAGTTCTCCGACGTCCAGGAAGATCTCCTCAAACATGCCGTCGACGCGGCGCCGAAGTAGCGTGATGGCCCAACCAACGTGAAGGCCCAACCATGAGCAGCGACGCGCATCACCTCGCGCAGATGGCGAATGACATCGGCAACTTCTTCCGCGCGCAGGCCAAACGCGAGGATGCGGTGGCCGGGATCGCGAATCACATCTCGAGCTTTTGGACCCGGCGCATGCGCGATAAGCTCATCGCGCAAATGCAGAAGGGCGACGTGGGTCTGAATGAGCTGCCTCTCGAGGCGCTGCGGCGGCTCGCGGACCAGCACCCCCCAGCCAAACCACAACAGACCACGGGCGGCGACGCAGGATAGTTCGATTGCCGGGGGGACACCGATGCGGACAATCACGGTCGAAATCGAATTGACCGAATCCGTCAGCGATGACCAGCACGACGAGAACGGATACCGCTGGGAATTGTTGGACTTCGCCTAGCCGCCGCACTGAGCACGCCGCATGAATCGTTCAATTGAACTTGCGCACTACGAGTTGCCCGCGCTCGCCACGATGCCCGCGGCCGCGGTGAGCCGATGAAGTTCTGCGTGTTCGGCGCCGGGGCCATCGGCGGCTACATGGCGGTGCAACTCGCGGCGGCGGGGCACGACGTGTGCGTCATCGCGCGCGGCGCCCATTTGCAGGCCATTCGGCAGCGCGGCCTGACGCTCGTGAAACGCGGCGGCGGCGAAACCGTGGTACGGGTCGCCGCCAGCGAGGATCCCCGGACATTCGGTCCGCAGGACTTCGTCATCTGCGCGCTGAAGTCGCATCAGGCCTACGACAGCGCCGAGTCGTTCGCGCCGTTGCTGGGTCCGTGCACCCCGGTGCTCACCGCCATGAACGGCATTCCGTGGTGGTATTTTCACGGGTCGGGGGGACGGCTCGACGGGCATTGGCTCGAATCCGTCGATCCCGGCGGGCGCCAATGGAAGGCCATCCAACCCGAACGCGCCATCGGCTGCGTGGTCGAGCCGGCCTGCGAAGTCCTCGAGCCCGGCGTCATTATCCATCACGAATTGAATCGATTCATCATCGGCGAGCCCGACGGCAGCCGATCGGAGCGGATCCTGGCCCTGAGCCGGGCACTGACGGAGGCGGGACTCGATGCGCCGGTGCGCGATAATATCCGCTGGAATGTCTGGCTCAAACTATGGGGCAACGTGTGCTTCAATCCCATCAGCGCCCTGACCGGCGCCACGCTGGACAGAATGATCGGCGAACCGGCCTTGCTCGCGCTGTGCAGGACAATGATGCAGGAGACCAAAGCCGTCAACGAAGCGCTCGGAATCCTGATCCCGGGCGAAATGATGAACCGGCGGCTGGCGGCCGCCGGGGCGATCGCCGGACACAAGATGTCCATGCTTCAGGATATCGAGCGGGGACGTTCGCTGGAAATCGACGCACTCGTCACCGCCGTCCACGAGCTCGGGCGACTGACGCAGGTGCCGACGCCGATGATCGATACCGTGCTCGCGCTCGTAAGCGAGCGGGGCCGCTCGCTCGGGCTGTACCATCCGCTCTCGGCTTCGCGCGCCGCGTGACCTCAAGTTCATGGCATGAATAGGAATCGAGTATGACCACTGCCTACATCACCCATCCTGATTGCCTGCGGCACGAGATGGGCGCGGGTCATCCCGAATGCCCGGAGCGCCTGAACTCGGTCAACGAAGCCTTGCTCGCCTCCGGACTGCTGACTGAGCTGCGTTGTCTCGAGGCGCCGTTGGCCGAGGTGGCGGATCTCGAACGCGTGCATGATGCATCCTATGTTGATCTGATATTTGAAAATGCGCCGGCTGAGGGGCGTGTGCAGCTCGATCCGGACACGGCGATGAACCCGCACAGCCTCGACGCGGCGCGCCGCGCGGCCGGAGCCGGCATGCTCGCGGTGGATGAGGTGTTGTCCGGCAGCTCGTCCAACGGATTTTGCGCCGTGCGGCCCTGCGGGCATCACGCCACGCGGGTTCGCTCGATGGGATTCTGCATATTCAACAACATCGCCGTGGCCGCCGCCTATGCGCTGGAGGCGAAGGACCTGGAGCGGGTCGCCATCATCGATTTCGATGTTCATCACGGCAACGGCACGGAAGACATGTTCAGCGCCCCGCAGTGGCGCGAGCGCGTGCTCATGGCGAGCTTTTTTCAACACCCCTTCTACCCCTACAGCGGCACCGACAACCCCGCGCCCAACATGATCAATGTGCCGATGGCGGCGCGCAGCGGCGGCGCCGAAGTGAGGGCGGCGGTCGAGGAAGAGTGGCTGCCGGCGCTCGAACGATTCAAGCCGCAGATGATTTTCATTTCGGCGGGGTTCGACGCGCATCGGGACGATTTACTGGGAGGCATGTCGCTGGTTGAGGCCGACTATGTGTGGATGACCCGGGTGCTGATGGAGGTCGCCGAGCGTCATTCGCAGCGGCGCATCGTGTCGATGCTCGAAGGCGGCTATAACCTGTCGGCCCTCGGCCGCAGCGCCGTTGCGCACGTCAAAGCCTTGGCCGAGAACTAAGCATGGCCGCCGCAATCCCCAACGAAATGCGAGCGGTCGAAGTCGTGACGCCGGGCGGTCCCGAGCAACTGCGGATCGCAATGCGCCCGGTTCCGCGGCCGGGCGCACGCGAAGTGCTGGTTCGGGTTGCCGCCGCCGGCGTCAACCGTCCCGACGTCATGCAGCGGCAGGGCCTCTATCCGCCGCCTGCGGGCGCATCGGACATTCCGGGGATGGAAGTGGCCGGCGAGATCGTCGCTCTCGGCGCCGGAGTGACCGGGTTGTCGATCGGCGATCAGGTCACCGCGCTGTTGTCCGGAGGCGGCTACGCCGAATATGCGATCGCCGCCGCCCCGCTGTGCCTCCCGGTGCCGCGGGGCCTGACCCTGCCCGAGGCGGCGGCGCTGCCGGAGACTTATCTCACGGTGTGGACCAACGTATTCGAACGGGGCCGATGCAAGGCCGGCGACAGCGTGCTCATCCACGGAGGCACCAGCGGCATCGGAACGACGGCGATTCAACTCAGCCAAGCGATGGGCGCGCGCGTCTACGCGACCGCCGGGTCCGATGACAAAGCGCGCGCCTGCGAGCGCCTGGGCGCGGTGCGCGGAATCAACTATCGCACCGAGGATTTTGTGGAAGTCGTACGCCAGGAAAATGCCGGCAGGGGCGTCGACATCGTCCTCGATATGGTGGGCGGCGACTACTTCGACCGGAATTTACAGGTACTCGCGATCGAGGGCAGGCTGGTCATCATCGCCATGCTCGGGGGCGCGCGCGCGGAACTCAAGCTGACCACGCTGCTGACGAAGCGGCTGACCGTGACCGGATCGACGCTGCGCTCGCGCACCGTGGAGGAGAAAGCGGCCGTGGCCGAGGCCGTCCGCAACACGGTCTGGCCGCTGCTCGAATCGGGACGCGTTCGCCCCGTGATCTACGCAACGTTTCCGCTGGCCGAGGCGGCAGCCGCTCATGCGCTCATGGAGTCATCGAATCATATCGGCAAAATCGTTTTGACCACCTGAATTCCCCGCCTTTTTTTCCAACCAGACATCCGCTCCAGGAGAGCCGCTCATGTTTACCGCCTCGATGACGATAGCCGGATTTGATCCCGCCCTGGCGCAGGCGATAGCGGGGGAGCGTGGGCGGCAGGAGGATCACATCGAGCTGATAGCCTCGGAGAACTATGCCAGTC
>JBEKYO010000293.1:0-3855 GCA_049510875.1 Steroidobacteraceae bacterium | reverse complement strand
ATTAGCAGTTGTGAGCGACGTGGAAGTTGTGAGCGGTCGCAGGCGCGTGCTATGGCCGATACCGACAAAAACTGACATAGTCGCCAGCCTGGGTATGTGGCGCGACACCGCTCCTTCACCTAGCATATGCACATCAAGTCAGGGGACGGCGGAATCAGATTGCATGGTCCGACAGGGGGTACCAGCCAAAGACGCCATATCCTTTGGACCTTTTAGCTTGATTGCAAGCGAAAGGGTCCTCACAAAGGAAGGCATCCCCGTTGAACTGGGCTCTCGCGCCCTTGATACCTTGATCGCGCTTGTGTCCTCTCCAAACGAAGTGCTCAGCAAAAGGGATCTCCTAGCCCGGGTATGGCCCGACGTGATCGTCGATGAGGGGAGTCTGCGGTTTCACATCGCGAGCCTACGCAAGGCTCTGGGTGACGGTGAGGAGGGTTCTCGATATATCGCTACGGTAGCTGGGCGGGGCTACTGCTTCGTCGCCCCCCTTTCGCGACCTAGTGAGCCCGATGAGGCGCTTTCGGCATCAGTCCGGACCGGGCTTAGAAATCCCGCTCTGCCAAGCCGCCTGACCCGAATGGTTGGCCGGGTCGACGAGACGCGCGAGATCGCGGCTCGGCTGGCTGATTCACGATTCGTCACGATCGTCGGGGCGGGCGGGGTGGGAAAAACAACGGTGGCCGTCGCAGTGGCGCATGATCTGATCGAGGCTTTTCAGGGCGCGGTGACATTCATCGATTTGAGTGCGGTAACGGACTTCGCACTGGTGGCGCCCACCATCGCGTCGATGCTCGGTGTTCCGACCGACGATGCGGCCTCCAGTCTGATCGCGCTTCTACGCGATAAGCGAATGCTCCTGGTTCTCGACACGTGCGAGCATCTCATTGATGCGATTGCGACGTTGACGTCCCGAATCTTCTTTGCCGGCCTACAGGTGCACTTGCTGATTACCAGCCGCGAGTCTCTTCGCGTAGAGGGTGAGCATGTCTACCGATTGGAGCCGCTGGCTTGCCCCCCGGAAGATCCCGCGCTCACCGCGGCGATGGCCCAGACTTTTCCGGCAGCGCAACTCTTCTTGGAACGAGCGGCAGCAAGCGGTAATCGCTTGACGTTCAGCGATGCCGAAGCTGTGATTGTGGCGGGGATTTGCCGCAAGCTCGACGGCGTGGCGCTGGCGATCGAGTTGGCGGCCGGACGGGTTGAGGTCTATGGTCTCGAGAAAACGGCGGCGCTTCTCGACGAGCGCCTAACTCTGAGATGGCCGGGTCGACGCACCGCACCGCCTCGCCAGAAGACACTGCAGGCCACCCTGGAGTGGAGTTACGGGTTGCTATCGGAACTGGAACGCGACGTGCTGTGGCGGCTGGGGGTGTTCGTCGGACAGTTTACCCTTGAGGCGGCACTCGCGGTCGTAACATGCCCGGCCATCGACGAGGGGCTGCTCTTCGGCGCCATCGACAGTCTGGTCGCAAAATCCATGGTTGCGACCCGTCCGGCGGGTGCCATGATGCGCTACCGACTGCTGGAAGCGACGCGCACCTTTGTTCTTGACGTTCGTTCCGATGCGCCACTTCTTGACGATTTGACCGTGCGCCACGCAAGGTACTATCAGCGATGGCTCGATGAAACGGCAGCTGAATGGCCTACGCTGTCAAGCGGAGCCGAACGCGCCTCGCGTGTGGCTGATTTGGTTGAAGTGCGCGCCGCGCTCGAAAGGTGTTTCGGAGCGGGCGGCAACGTGCAAGTGGGTGTTGGGCTCGCGGCATCGGCAACCCGCGTTTTTTGGGCGATGTCGATCTATGGCGAGTGCAAGCGATGGGCAGAGAAAGCGGTTGCGGCGCTCGATGATGCAACTCGGGGTACTACCGAGGAGATGTATATTCAAGCAGCTCTCGGCATGTCGATGATGTTCGAGAGTCATAATGAGGTGGCGCTTGCTGCGCTGAATCGGAGCCTTGCGCTTGCCAAAACTCTCGGCGATGTTCAACAGCAACGCCAGTTGCTGGTGCCCTTGCACCTTTTCCACACGCGCAACCGAGAATTCAACAAGGCGTTGAGTTACGCAACCAACGGGGTGGCACTTGCCGTCAGCTTCGGGGACTCAACTGACGTTGCGCTGGCGCGCACACTCAGGGGCATTTCACTGCATTTTACGGGCGAACTTGGCGACGCACGAGCGGAACTCGAGACCGCGCTTAGGCACGACCCAGGCGCCAAGTGGGCTAACCCGGTCTTCCTCGCGTCAGGTCACCGTATTTGGGCAGGGACCACGCTGGCGCGGACCTTATGGCTGCAGGGCTATCCGGCCCAAGCAGTAGAACGCGCGCTACGAAGCATCAAAGAGGCTGAGAAGTCGGAAGAATCGCTGACGTTGGCACTGCATTGGGGCGGTGCTGTATTCCTGTGGGCCGGAGACATGGATCGTGCGAGGTACCACGTGGATTGGCACGTTTCACGCGCAGAGACCTTTGCCATGGGGCGTAATCTTACGATCGCCCGCGGCGTTAGGGCCGCTCTCGCAATCCGGCGAGGCGATGTTAAGGAGGGGGTTGAAAACCTGCAGCGTTGCCTGGAAGAGTTGCATCCCGAAACCTACGAACTGCATACGGAGCTGCATTTGGCGCTCATTCAAGGGTTTATCACGATAGGCCGCTTTGCCGAATCCTCGAGGCTCGCCGACGACAGTATCGGGCGGGTCGAGGAAAACGGGGATTTCTGTTACATGCCGGAGCTCTTGCGCTTGAAGGGAAAGGCGCTGCTCGCCACGCCGAAGGGAGGCGATCACGGAGAGAGCTACTACCAACGGTCGCTCGAATTGAGCCGCCGCCAGGGCGCGGCGGGTTGGGAACTGCGCACCTCGATCGATCTCGCGGCACTCAAAGCCGATCAAGGAAGGTCCAACGACGCTCGGGCGCTTCTAGAACCTATTTTCTCGCGGTTTCTCGAGGGCTCGGATACCGCGGACGTAAAGGCTGCCCAAGAGTTGCTGGTGACCCTGGGTTAGTTGACTTTCCCTGGCTTCGTCTCCCGCAGCCCTAGAGCGATAATCGCCATCGCGACGGCGCAGCCAGCTTGCAACAGGAGCGCTGATTGTAGTCCCCAATGATCGGCGCTCCATCCCGCGAGCGCAGGGCCCAGAAATCCACCGACGAGGGTGCCAATGGCGAAGGTGAGACCGATTGCGGTGGATGTTGCATGGGGCGGTACGCTTTCAGAAGGAATGGTCGCAAAGAACAGAATCGAGGCGCCCGCCGGCGCCCAGCCAATGAACATCAGGAGTCCGAGGACCGTGTCAGGTCCCCCGAAGTAGAGGCCCGACAACGGAAATACGGCACCGAGCAGACTGAAGATGACGGCGACGGGCTTTCTGCCTATCCGGTCCGCCAGGGCCGGAAGGAGAACGCCGAACGTCAGACCCGAGACGCTCAGCAGGCTCATCAACTCACCCATGCGATGCGGCGACATGTGCCGCAGCCGAACGTAGACGAGCGGCAGATAGCCCCTCCCGACGAGAACAAACGCCGTAAATAGACAAGCACCGACCACGCACAGCCACACATTGCGGTGCCTCAGAACCTCGAATATGCCTGTGCGGCGGCGATGCGACGAGTCGCCGCCCCTAACGTTGTCAGCAACCGTCAGACTCGCCGCTCGACGTAGTACCCACGCGATGAGCACCGCACAGATGAGGCCGGGAACTGCAAGCACGAAAAACCCGACGCGCCAGCCCCAGCGAGCGGCGAGTGCTACCAGCAGCATCGGTGCTAGAAACCCCAGCACACTGGCACCCACACTCTGCACGAGGCCCATGTTCCTGCCCCGACGCTCGGCTGGGCAATCCACCGCGACGATCGT
>JBEKYO010000292.1:0-3869 GCA_049510875.1 Steroidobacteraceae bacterium | reverse complement strand
TGTATTTGGCATCTTTGAGGGTCGAGTTGTAAAAGCCCCAAAGCGATTTGGGCAGCCCGCCCAAATCGCTTTGGGGCTTTTACAACTCGACCCTCAAAGGCGCCAAATACATCGACCTGACCCACGCCATCGCCCCCGGAGGGCCGATTGGCGAAGGGTTCGTGGACTTCAAAGTCGGGCCGACACTGGCGGGCGTCGCCATCCCCGGCGTCATCAACAAGGGGGAGCCCTTCACGTACGACAAACTGGGCGTGGCGATCACGGCATATGATCTGCCGATGGACCACATCGGCACGCAGTTCGGGCCGCCCGCGCACCTGAACGATCATGGCGCGACGATCAGCGATATCCCGCCCACCGTGGCGCTGCGGCCACTGGTGGTCATCAACATCGCCCCCAAGGCCGCTCTCGACCCTGGCTACCAGGCCACCGTTGCTGATATAAAAGACTGGGAACGCCGCCACGGACCCATTCCATCCGGATCCGTGGTGATGATTCGATCCGATTGGTCGAAAAAATGGAACGATCCGCAGCGCTTCACCACTCCGCCGTTCCCGGGCGTCACGTTGGCGGCGCTGAAATATTTGCACCAGGAGCGGCATATTTTGATGCATGGACACGAGCCCTTGGATACCGACAACACTGCGCCGGAATTCGTCGGCGAGAACTGGCTCCTGAAGCATAACTATGCGCAGGCGGAGGGTGTGGCGAATCTCGACCAGGTTCCCGAAAGCGGCGCGCTCATTGCGATTGGTTTCGCAAAGTTCGAAGGCGGCACGGGCGGATTTGCCCGTTACATCGCGATTGCGCCCGCGAGTTGGCCTCTTGGCATGACGATTGACCAACAGTCCGGCGCGCCGTTGCCCACGCACGTCCATGCGCTACGGCGCGGGGCCGATGGCGTATTGAGGGATACTCCATGAATGGCGACGCAAATACCCGCACCATTGCCTATCGCAAGGGGTTCTATTACGAGGTCAAGGCAGGCAAGCGCTATCTGTGGTGCAGCTGCGGGAGATCCAAGACTCAGCCATTTTGTGACGGTTCACATGTGGGCAGCGTGTTTCTGCCGGTCGCCTTCAAGGCCGAGCGTGACGAGGACGTCATCTTCTGCGGCTGCAAACACACCGGCACCGGACCGTTCTGCGATGGCGCCCACAGCAATCTGCCGGGCGGCTATCGAACCGATGACCCGGACAGCGCCGACAATCTTAAGGTTCGCATGGTCGCCGCCGGCGCCGGTCCCATCGTGCAGCTCGACGGGCAGTGCTATGTTTTCTCCACCTCGCGCGCGACGCTGATGCCGCACGGCGCAATGCGCTACTGTCCGGTGGTGAGCCCCGCTTTGGGCGCCTTGTTTCAATCCCAGTTCTATGCGGAAATCGCTCGTGGCGTCACACCGGTGATCTCCGCGGATGGACGGCACACGGTGCTGTTCGTTACCGAGGGAGGCGGCGAGATCGAGATCAGCGGGCGCCGCTTCACCGTCGGCGCGCGCAGCGGTGTGTATATCCGGCCGGGCGAAGCCTACCGCGTTCACAACGGCTCCGACGCTACACTCAAATTTCTGATTTCCAACGGCCCTGGAAGCGAGGACCTCGTGTGGTTGGACGAAATGCCGGCCGCATTCGACACGCAGTATCCGCACCGCGTTGCGACGATCGATCCATCGCAGCGCCACAAGATGGCGGAACGCTACTATCAGATGCTCGTCAATCGCGAGCATGGCTCGACCGTGGTGACGCAGTTCATCGGCAACATCCCGCTGTCCAAAGCCGAACCGCACCGGCATCTCTACGAGGAGGCACTGATCTTTTTGAACGGCGCCGGCGTGGTGTGGACCGAGGGAACCAAGACCACGGTTGCAGCGGGAGATGTCCTGTTCCTGCCGCGCAAGCAGGTACACTCGGTGCAGTGCACCACCCAAGGCGGCTTCGATATCGTCGGCGTCATCTATCCCGGCGACAACCCGTCGATCAATTACTGAGCGAGTCGCCTGATTGAAAGGCAGGGCAGCGCACGCCCCCGAATTTTGCGCACGGGTAACCGGGCTTGCCCCACCGCCGCTCTGTTGCTACTCCTGAAGGGCTCGCTTGCATTTGACTAATAACTTCTCTATTGTAGAAGTTATGAGAAAACGTGAATACCTTGGGCAGCTCGAGCTGATGGTGTTGATGGCCGTGATGCGTCCGACCCAGGATGCCTACGGTGTGCAGATCTCGCGTGATATCGCCGAGAAGAGCGGGCGCGCCGTCGCACTCGCCAGCGTCTACGCGGCCCTCGAACGTCTAGAACGCAAGGGCTTCGTGACCTCCTCCCTTGGCGCACCCACTGCCGAGCGCGGCGGCAAGGCGCGCACCTACTTCAAACCAACCGCCGCGGGACTCCGGGAAGCGCGCGATGCGCATGATACGTTGATCCGGCTGTCACGCGAGATTCCGTCCCTTAAAGGTGAAGTCGCATGAGCCAGCAAATCCCGCCGAGGGTTGCGTTATGGATCGTGGAACGATGTGGCCCGAACTACCAGGGCGAATCGCTAACCGGCGACCTGATCGAGCAATTTCAACTGGGCAAAAGCCGGTGGTGGTTCTGGAAGGAGGCAGCCGCCGCGGTTCTCATCGCCCAGTTTCGGCGTATTCAAGAGATTCCATTGCTTCCGGCGCTGCGGGTAGTTTTGCGCATATTGATGGAAACGACGATTGTCGTTGGCGCGTGTGCAATCGTAGATCAATCGCGGCGTATTCACTCCTTCCGGGAAATACTCATGCCGCACTTCATGGTCACGATGGCTGTTTTGGTTGCAACGGCGGCAGTTACAGTGGGCCTCTTCGACTGGATGTCGAGGCAAAAGCCGGTAACCACGGTGCTAAAGAGCCTGGTGGCCGCATTTGCTGTGATAGCGCTCGGTTTTGGCGCATTGGCCTGGGCCGCTACGACGCGCGATACCGCCTGCCAATCCGACGCATGCGCATGCGCGAACAGTGACTAGCGCCGCGCGCACTTAGTGCCGGCGCGATAGCCATGAATATTGACTACTCCGCCATCTTGACCGGCGTTTTAGCTGCCGCCGCCATTATTCTATTGATCGACGCGTGGGTTCTAAAACCCAAACGATCGGCAACGAGCGGCACCAACCCGCTTTCTGATCCACCCCTGGTCAGCTACGCGCGCTCGTTCTTTCCGATGATTCTGATCGTTCTGATCGTTCGTACATTCGTTTTTGAACCGTTTCGCATACCCTCCCCGTCCATGATGCCCGGCTTGGTCGATGGCGATTTCATTTTTGTGGACAAATTCTCCTATGGATTGCGATTACCGCTGCTGCATTCAAAGGTGGTCCCGATAGGTGAGCCGCAGCGAGGCGACGTGATTGTGTTTCGCTCGCCCTCGAACCCCTCGATCAATCTCATCAAGCGACTCATTGGACTACCCGGAGATCACGTCGTTGTGCAGCGTAACCGCGTGCTCATCAACGGTAACCTCGTTCCCCTACGTCCGGATGGCACATATTCTGGTGGCTTCGGATTCAGCGGGGCCGAGCTCGCAGTCGAGAGCTTTGTGGGAAGCCAGCATGTCATCATGTTTGCCGCCAATCGATGGGCTACCGACTTTGACGGAGTCGTGCCCGCCGGACACTATTTCTTCATGGGCGATAATCGCAACGATAGCCAGGACAGCCGTTTTCAAGATGTGGGTTTTGTACCCGCTGATAATCTGGTCGGACACGCGCGCCGAATCTGGATGAATTGGCGTTTTTCGGATTGGCCGAACTTGCACCGCATAGGCATGAGGATTGGATGATTAGCCGCTGTGGAGCCGAATCAAGCTTGCGAACTCAATAGGCTAAGGCGCAGTTATCGGGCTTCACT
>JBEKYO010000291.1:0-3940 GCA_049510875.1 Steroidobacteraceae bacterium | reverse complement strand
ACGGTGGCCGAGCCGATGACTGCGATGCAATAACCGCCTGGCGCCGCAATCGGCGGCCGCTTAAGGTCGGACAATCCCCTACGTCTTTGCGGTGCATTCCACCGCTTACGTGCACCTTGCCCACGGCGTATGGTCATTGCCGGTGCGGCTCTTTACAGGTGATTCCCGGCAACGATGGCGAACCAGATCAAATCCGTCCTGATCTTGGCCGTGCTGATTGCGGTATGGCCGTTGTGCGCCGCCGTGTGGTTGCTGCAATGGCCGTTCGTACGGTTCATGGTGCGGGCGCCCCACGCGGGCGTGCACCGCCTGACCCCTGCGGGGAGAAGCCATTGACCGGTCACGTCGGCTCCGCCTCGGCTGAAGCGAAATCTGCCGCGGTCGCGGCCACGGGGAACACTCAGACAGGCTCCTAGGCGGCGAACCCGGGTTGCGGCAGCAACCGGTCGTACTCGCGCTTGACCACCGCGTAGCACTCACACGTGCGTGCCTCGATGCCCTTTCGGTCCAGGACCGTGATATGTCCGCGCGCATAGCGAATCAGGCCCGCCTTCTGTAACTTGAGGGCGCCTTCGGTCACGCCTTCGCGGCGCACTCCCAGCATGTTGGCAATGAGCTCTTGCGTCATCACCAGCTCCTCGCCCTGCAAGCGGTCCAAACTCAGCAGGAGCCAACGGCAGAGCTGCTGGTCGAGCGAATGATGCCGATTGCAAACGGCGGTTTGCGCCATTTGCGTGAGCAGCGCCTGCGTGTAGCGCAGCAGCAGGTGCAGGACGGGACCGGCCCTGTCGAATTCCGTTTTCATCGTCTGCGCCTTGAGCCGGCAACCGACGCCTGCGCTCTGCACCACCGCGCGGCTGGGCGTGGACTCGCCGCCCATGAACAGAGAAACGCCGACCAGCCCGTCGTTGCCGACCACGGCGATTTCCGCCGACGCCCCATTTTCCATAACGTACAACAAGGAAACGATCGACGTGATCGGGAAGTACACGTAGCCGAGCGTAACGCCCGATTCGTACAGAACCTGGCCGAGCGGCATTTGGATTCGTTCGAGCTGCGGGGACCAACGCCGCCATTCGGCGTCCGGCAGGCACGCCAATAGCTGATTTTTCCTCAGATCCAGGGATTGCGGCATTTGGGCTGACTGTTCGATAGCGCACAGATCCTACCACCGCGGCCCAACCCCCGCTGGGAAGAATGCAGCGGCGGCGCAGGATGCAGCCGTCGGACCGGCGGCGGCTACTTCCTGATGAGATCCTTCACGCGGCTGCTGAGCGCCGACATCGCAAACGGCTTGGTCAACACGTGCATTCCCGGCAGCATATGGCCGTGGCTGAGCATTGCGTTTTCGGCATAACCGGTGATGTACAGCACTCGGAGGTCCGCGCGCCGCACGCGCGCCGCATCCACCAACTGCCGGCCATTCATCCCGCCGGGGAGGCCAACGTCGGTAATCAACAGGTCGATGGGCGTGTCCGAACGCAGCACGGCGAGGCCCGCGGCGCCGTCGCCCGCCTCGATCACGGTGCATCCCATGTCTTCCAAGACCTCGGACACCAACATCCGGATCGCCGGCTCGTCGTCGACCACCAGCACCGTCTCGCGATGCCCGGCGTGCGCATGGACCTGCTGTTCGGCCGGGTTCTCATCGACATCCTCTCCGCCCAGATGACGAGGCAAGTAGAGCGATACCTGCGTGCCCTTGCCGACCTCGGAATAGACGCGGGCCTGACCTCCCGACTGACGCACAAATCCGTAGACCATGCTGAGACCCAAGCCCGTGCCGAGCCCGATCGGCTTGGTGGTGAAAAACGGCTCGAACACATGCGTCATCACGTCCTTGCTCATCCCGCAGCCGTTGTCGCTGACACATAGCGCCACGTACTGCCCCGGCGGCAGATCTCGTTTCCGGCTCTCGCCCCCGTCCAGCCACTTGTTGCTCGTCTCGACCGTCAATTGCCCCCCGTCGGGCATGGCATCTCGAGCGTTGAGGCACAGGTTGAGCAGCGCATTTTCGAGCTGATGCGGATCGACCAGCGTATTCCAAAGTCCGCCCGCGGTGACCACCTCGATGGCGATCGCGGGTCCCATCGTCCGGCGCACCAGATCATCCATGCCGTTGACCAATCGATTGATGTTTGTCGAGGCGGGCACCAGCGTTTGTCTGCGCGAAAAGGCGAGCAGTCGATGAGTGAGCGAGGCGGCCCGCTTGGAGGCCTGCTGCGCCGTGATGAGATAGCGGTCGAGATCCTTGATGCGCCCTTGCTCCAAGCGCGTTTGCATCAGCTCCAAACTCCCGGCTATGGCCGCGAGCAAATTATTGAAGTCGTGCGCGATGCCGCCGGTCAGCTGGCCGACCGCCTCCATTTTTTGCGACTGGCGCAACTGTTCCTCGGCTTGCTGAAGCGCGGTGATGTCGCGGCCGACGATATGAATGTTGTCCCCGTCGGGGACGGCGTCCCACATCACCGCGCGCCGATCGCCGAGTTTCGTCAGCATGTGCCCGACGAACCCGGTGACGATTTCGCCCGCCGCGATGCGGGCCGCGACGCTCGCCGTCTCCGAGTGCGAGAATGTGTCGATGAGTTCGGCGAGCGGCTTGGCGAGGATTTCCGACGCCGGCCAGCCGAGCAGAGCGCACCATGCCGGGTTGATGGCGCTGAGACGGCCGTCGGCCCCCGCCGTCGCCATCAAATCGTTGGTGGACGCCCACAAGCGGTCGCGCTCATCGGTGCGCTGCACGACCTGGTTTTGCAACGTGTCGTTGGCCTGCAGCATGCGCAAATTGCTGGTCCGCAATCGCTTGTCGGTGCGCTTGCGCTGGGTCACGTTCGTCACGGCGCCGGACAACGCACGGAATCATCCCCTCCGAACATCGTGGCGAAGCCCATGCGCTAGTGCATCAAATCGACATACGAGCGCGCGTCTCGCGCATAGCAGCTGCACGCGGCGGCTTCGAGGCCGCCGCGGTCGAGTACGGTAATGTCGCCGCGCTGATATTCGATCAAACCGCGCCGCTGGAGCCCGACCGCGGCGGTGGTCACGCCGACGCGCCGCACGCCGAGCATGTAGGCGAGAAATTCGTGGGTGACGTGAAAGCTGTCCGCGCGCGCGCGATCCTGCGTCATCAACAGCCAGCGCGCGAGGCGTTCCCCGATTTGATGGAAGCGCAGGCACGCCGACGACGACGCCAGTTGCGTCATGGTCACCTGCACATAGCGATTCAAGTGGGTCCGCAGGGCCTGGCTGTAGTCGAGCTCCTTGCGGAACGCCGCGGCGCCGAGCCGCCACGCGCTGCCCCCGCCTTGAACCAGCGCATGCAGCGGCGCCGTCGCAACGCCCAGCACGAGCTGGGTACCGAGCATGCCCTCGCTGCCGACCATGCCGACTTCCAAAATGGGCTTGCCGTCGATTGGCGTCACCAGAGAAATATATCCCGTGGTCGGAAAATACACGTGGCGGGTGGGAACCCCGCTCTTGCAAATAACCGCCGACAGGACCAATTCCACCTCCTCGCACGCCCCCAGAAAACGGGCGCGATCCTTGCGGGGCAGCAGTTCGATCAGGCGATTTTTGGCAACGGGCAATTGGAACTCCCATGTGGCAACGGTTCGACCATACAGACGGCGAACCGCCGCCTCCGTCTGGTGCCGCACATAAGCCTGGTGGGGCGCCCGCCTGGTCCGCGCGGCGCTGGGATTCGCCGGCGTCTCGCCGCCGCGCCGGCGCGCTTCGCTTCAATGTACGGCAGCGCACGGACGAATGGCGAAACAACGGCCATGATCCGCGGCGAGTTGGGCGAAAGAAACGGGAACACTGCGCATGGGTAGGAACGACACGGGCGGCGCCGCGCTCGCGCACGGCACGGCTCCGCAGGAGAAGCTCGATATCGCACCGACGCTGCAGCGCGCGATATTCAACAGCGCCAATTTCTCGAGCA
>JBEKYO010000290.1:0-3946 GCA_049510875.1 Steroidobacteraceae bacterium | reverse complement strand
TACAGGACATCACCGACCGCTGCAAATTGGAGCAGCGGCTGCGCGACGCGCTCGCAGTGGCGGACAAGGCCAGCCGGTCGAAGAGCGAATTCCTCGCCAACATGAGCCACGAGATCCGTACGCCCTTGAATGCGGTCATCGGTTTGGGATATCTGCTCGAACAGACGCCGCTCTCCGAAGAACAGCGCCAGTTCTTGACCAAGATTCAATTCGCCGGGCGGGCGCTGCTCGGCGTCATCAACAACGTGCTCGATCTGTCCAAGATCGAAGCCGACGAGATGTCCCTGGAGGATGCGCCCTTCGATCTGCTCGCGCTGGTGCGGGACGTGAGCCAGATGTTGCTCCCGCAGGCCGTGGACAAGGGCATCGAGTTGATCCTCGAGCCGGCCGCGTCGCTGCCGAGGATGGTCATGGGGGACGCGGCTCGCGTGCGACAGATCCTCACCAACCTGCTGCACAATTCCATCAAGTTCACGGAGCGCGGGCACGTGAATTTGGGGGTCGATTGCGAGAATCTGGGCGCCGGACGCGTACGCCTGCGCTGCGAAGTGAAGGACACCGGAATCGGCCTCGAAGCGGCGGCGTGCGCACGCCTGTTCACCCCGTTTACCCAGGCGGACGCATCCACCACGCGCCGTTTCGGCGGAACCGGATTGGGATTGTCCATCGCGCGCCGCTTCGTGGAACTGATGGGAGGGGAGATCGGCGTCGTCAGCCGGGTCTCGGTGGGGAGCACTTTTTGGATAGAGTTGCCGCTGCGCATCGCTCCGGAGGCGCAGGGCTCGCTGACGAATGCCTTGCGAATTCTCATCCTCGACCCGCACGGCGAAGCACCACAGGGCCTTAGCGCGATGGTGCGCGCGCTCGGCTGGATTCCCGAGGTCGTGGAGACCGGCGAACAGATGATCTCGATCATGACCGGCAGGGCGGCGCTCGCGCGACCGGACGCGCTCATCCTCGACCTGCACGAACGCGACATCGATGCCCATGAGCTGGTGGCGCGCCTCGAGCGGCACTGGAATCACGGCGAGCTGCCGTCCGTCATCGTCGTCGCCGAATCGACCCGCTCGTACGTGGAGCACAAGCAGCGGGCGCGTGCGGCGGATGTTCTGCTGGTGCGGCCGGTGAGCAGTTCCGCGCTGTTCAATGCCATCAATTTGACGGTGTCCCGGCAGCCCGACAGCTGCGACCGCGTGTTCGAATCCACGAACTTCGACGAGCTGCATGCCCAATGGTTGAGCGGCGTGCGGGTGCTCGTGGTCGACGACAGCGACATCAATCTCGAGGTTGCGCAGCGCATTCTGGAAAATCAGGGCGCCAAGGTGACGACCTGCCCCGACGGCTCGTCGGCCCTGGCGCGGCTGCGGTCCTGCCATCAGGACATCGACGTGGTGCTCATGGATGTGCAGATGCCCATTCTCGACGGCAACGAGGCGACCCGGCGCATCCGGACCGAATTGAAGCTCGATTTGCCCATCGTGGCGTTGACCGCCGGCGCGTTGGTCGGCGAGCGACAGCGCGCGCTCGACGCGGGCATGGACGACTTCGTGAGCAAACCGTTCGATCCGCAGGCCCTGATCCGCCAGGTTCGGCGGCTCGTGGAACATGCACGGGGCGAGCCCATCCCGATGGTTTTCGACGACAAGAAGTCCGCGGTTCAGGGCGATGGCCGTCCGTTCATGAGGTCCATCGATGCGGCCGTCGTGCAGCAGATGTTCGGTGACGATTTGTCGCTGTTCAAATCGCTGCTGGCGCGAATTCTGCGCGATTATGCCGATCTCGCCCTGCCGATCGAGGTGGCGGCCGAAGATGAGCTCGCGTGCCGGCACCTAAAGGCGAGATCGCACAAGCTCAAGGGCAGCGCGGGCATGATCGGGGCGACGAACATCATGCGCTTGGCCGGCGCGGCGGAGCGGGCGCTGCAAGACTCCCGGCCGGCCGAGGTCGTGGAGGGGATACTAAAGAAATTGGCCGCGGCGCTCACGACCTTGCGCGAAGAGGCAAAGCCGCTGCTGGAACCCAAGGCGGGGCCGGAGCCGGCCCGCAACGCGTGCATCGACGCAGCACGCATCGACCATGCCGGGGTCGACGAGCTGTGTGCGCTGCTCGAGGCTCAGAATCTCGCGGCGGTGGAAAAGTTCGAGGGGTTGTCCGCATCGCTGCGGGGATTGCTCGGTGCTGCCCGCTACGACGGACTGAGCGAGGCCGTGGAGAACCTCGATTTCCAGGTCGGCGCCGAGCTGTTGCGCGACCTGCCGCGCGAGAGACGAAGCTCGGCCGCCTGACGCGCGGCGCACGCCGCGCGCACGGCCGGCCGGGCCGGTTACTTGCCGGCGGAATCCGAATCCTCGTCCTCTTTGGCCGATGGCTTCGGGGCCATCACCACGAATAAAACCGCCAGCAGAAACGCTACGAAGCCCAACGTCTCGAGCATACAATCATCCTCGGTGATCGGCGCGCCGGTAAAGCCGCTTGTTGCGCCTTCAGCATAGCACCAGCGCCGCGTTGCCGCGAGCGCGCCGCGGGGCGAACTCTGGATTAGAGAGTCCATACGTAGTAGAGTTCCCGGCAATTCCGAGGGTGCGGGAATGAGGGGGACTTTGATGCGAGCTTTCCGGGGCAAGTGGGCTGTTGAATCGTTCATGGGCGTCGCCGCGCTGTGGTGCTTCGCTGCACTGGCTCACGCCGAAGATGCCGGCTTCCCCGGGGCGGTGCTGGCCAACGGCGAGAAGATTTTCAAAGAGGGCAAGGGCGACGTACCCGCCTGCATGACCTGCCACGGAGCCGGCGGCTGGGGTCTGGACGCGATGGGCGCCCCGCGCCTCGCGGGCATCGGCTATCCCTACGTGGTCAAGGAACTCGCCGATCTGGCCGGCGGCAGGCGCGTGCCCGGCGGGGCCGGTGCCGTGATGCCCGGCTTTGCGGCGGGCTTGAGCGAGCAGGACCGGCGCGACGTGGCGGGCTATGTCAACACGCTGACCGGTCCGCCCGATTTGTCCGATCTGAAAGCGCTCAAGGAGAGCGGCACCGCGATCGGCGAACGGTACCTGGGCCAGGCCATTGTCAAGTATGGGGTGCTCGGCAAGGTGTCGGCGTGCCAGTCGTGCCACGGCTACAATGGCCGCGGAGCGGCGCCTATTTTCCCCGTCATCGGCCAGCAAAAGTATACCTATCTCGTGACGCAGCTGAATTCGTGGCGGGACGGCAGCCGTGCCAACGATCCGTATGGCATGATGCGCAAGATGGCGCATGACCTTACCGATGCGGATATTGTCAACCTCGCCACCTACCTGGCGACGGCGCCGACCACCACGGAAGGGAATTCCGTCGTACCAGTAACCAACCAGTGAATGACCGGTCCCCTGCACTTAGCCACGGTGTTCAGCAGGGGCCGCGTCATCGGGTAGCGACCGGAGGCGGTCGTCGTCGCAGAGGTCGGGCGTCATCACGATGAAGACCAGCGGCTTGCGCTTGGGCGAAAAAATTCTGTTCGGCATCACTGCCGCGTTCGTGCTGTTTGCGGTCGTGAGTTTCATCGGCCTCGAGGTCTACCGGCTGCACTCCGGCAAGAAGATGTACGCCGCGACCGCACATTTCGATTTTTCACCCGAAGGCCTTGCCGGGTCGGAGCGTTTTCGCGATCTCGGCTGCACCACCTGTCATCGCGCGGTGCGCAATGGCACCAACAACGGCGTCAGCCTGGACGGCATCGGCTCCAAGCGATCGCTCGAGTATCTGATCGCGTTCCTGCACTCGCCGGAGGCCACCTATCGGGCGCCGACCATGGAGCACGGCGCGGCCCAGGAGGCGGGGTATGTGGCCCGCTTGCCGGACAAGGATCTTCACTCCCTCGCCGTCTTCCTGTCTGAGTTGAAAGCCACCCAGGGTTCGCCGGATGCACGCCTGCCGCTGGAGGAGCGCTCCAGTTTCATCGACGAAATGGTGA
>JBEKYO010000289.1:0-4746 GCA_049510875.1 Steroidobacteraceae bacterium | reverse complement strand
CTTTCGGTTGGCTGGAGCAAGCTTATCGGCAGCGCGACGGGGCGCTTAGCCTGATTCATATCGAACCTGGGCTGTCCGGTGTGCGCGGTGATCCGCGCTATGAGGCGCTTTTGCACAGGATGAACCTCCCACTGTGACGAGGGTGTGTTGATTTCGGAGCTGCTCGCGTTGGCCCGCAGACTTCGCGCTCGCAGCTTGAGGCACTGACAGGAGCGCGACGACTTGTTGCGTCGCGCCATCAAATCGCGACTTTTTTCACTGAATGTACGGGAAAGCGGTCTCTCGGCCAACGACCGTTGGTCGAGGTCGATGGTGCGCTGGCGCTCAAGGCGATCGTCAAGGTCAGCGGCAGGAAAGTAGGGCAGGGCGCCGGAATTATGAATACAATCTGCGTGAAACGCACACCGACGTTGAAGATCATCGGGCAGGCTTGCGGTTCACACGGTGCGCGCACAGCGGTTGTCAGGAATGTTACATAAGAAGCCACTTTCGTTTAGCCTGTCTTCCTCAACAAGCTAAGGTGGTGAATATGGTGCCTTTTGGGCCTAAGATCCCACAGAATGGAGACTCCAAATCGGGGGGTCGGATATGAAAAGGCGTTATCACCGGTTGGCGGCGGCGATATTTGCAGTAGGGATATGGGGTGCGGCTGCGGCGCGCACGATTTCCGTCGACACACCGAGCTACTTCCCACCGCCAATTCATCCAGGCCCGGGTTTCGACTTTCCGTTTCTAATCAGCGATTCGGCGTCGCTCACAATCAATGAATTGCTCCTCGAATTACTACACGGGCTCGGTCTACCCGAACAACCCCACATACATTTGCGTGGCCTACATGCTCAACTGGGGTCCATCGCCAAACGAGCCGCCCGGCCGCAAAAGTGGTCCCATCGACTCGCAAGTGATGATCTACCAATTCGACAATGCCGCGGCGATCGAGAACGGCAATTGCGCCAGTGGCGCCTGCAGCCCAACACTCACCCTCAAGCAGCGGAATGGTTCGACGGTCGTCATCGAGAGTCCCCAGGATGTGATCGAGGTCGATTTCAATTACAGGGATAAAAGTTGTACGCGCAGAACAGCGTCATTAACGGTCAATGCGCAGACTTATGCATACACCGGAACCGACCTCTGCGCTCATCGGAACGCGTTCTTCTTTTACGTAGCCGGGGGACAGGCCGTGTTGTTGGAGCGCCCCGATGGCTGGACCGAGGAGTGATTGACCTTTATATCATCGCAGCTTGGCGCTCTTAAGTTGCCCGCCCTTCAATAAATTTCAATCTTCGGTGCGCCAACAGGCTTTGAAAGCCCGTCGGGCCGAATCTCATTTCAATGATCGGCAACGCTGACTCAAGTTTGGCTCGCGCGGTCGCCGGGTCGCCTTGGTGCGCGATCCATTCCGCCTCGACGGATTCCAAAATCGCGAAACGCCACGCCTCCGTCGATTGCTGCTGCGCCGGGTATGCGGCTTGCAGAAGACGGCGTGATTCCGCCAGCAGAGCGGCAGCACGCTCTCCGTGGTTGCCTCGAAGTTCAAGATCCGCCGCGTTGAGTAGCACCTGATCCAGCAGCGCGCCCTGATTGGGAAGCCGCGCAATCCGCTCGGCGCGCTCGATCTCGATCTGCGCCTCTGGGAAGTTGCCGGTGTAGCCGGCGATCATGGCAAGACTATTGAGCGGCGGCACCAGGTCGTCGTGGTCCGGGCCTTTGGCTTTCTCGTCCATCGCCAATGCCTGCCGGAGCAACGGCTGCGCAGCTTCAAGATGCCCCGCCAAGAGCGCTGAGCGACCCATGTTGTTGAGCAGCGTCGCCACTTCGGGGTGCTCGGGTCCGTATACTTCGCGGTATATCGGCAGCGCTTGCCGGTACAAGTCGCTCGCTGCGTCGTATTTCCCGGACTGAAACAGCACCGAACCGAGATTGCTCAATGCCTGGGCGGTGTGCGCATCCCGCGTACCGGCGGCCGCCAGGTGCAAGTCGAGCGCTTCGCGCATCGTGCTCTCGGCGGCGCTCAGATTGCCGCTGCCGTAGTACACGCTGCCCAGAGTATCGAGCGTGTGCGCAAGGACCTTTTCATGGCCGGGTCCGCGCTGCCGATCAGAAGCAAGCGCTTCTCGGCACAGCTTCTCGGCCTGCGGATATTTTTCCAGCTGCGCCTCGACCTCGGCAAGGTCGTCGAGTGCTTCCGACCTAAGGTCGCTCTCCGCGGGCAGTTCCTTGCGTGATATCGCTACCGCTTGCGACAGTATTTTCTCGGCCTCCTCGTAGTGGCCGGCCAGATACAAATTCGATCCCGATGCGCTCTGCGTACGCACCCGGGCCTCACCCGATACTCGAGCCACGTCTTGATCGGCACGCGCTTTGGCCAAGAACTTCTCCGCCTGATCGTAGAACCCCAGGCCCGAATAGGCCTGCCCCATGGCGGTAAGCAGCTCCGCACGAACCGCCGGTTCGTGTTCCATGCCGGCATCGATTTCGGCCGCCCCGCGATCGAGCACTTCGCGCACGGTGACCGTGTTGCCGCGGTTCTCACCAGGATCGGCGAGGCTGAACAGGGATATCATGAAGCGCGTCGTACGATCCGCGGCGGTACGCTCCTGCAATGCAAAATCGCGGTGCCTGATGGCCATGACGCCTTCAACGGTCGCTACAATTGACAGCGCCGCGAGCGCGATCACGATTGCCGTGACCACGCGCCGGCGACCACGCCGACGCGCCCGTGCGTACAGTCGCGATACCTCCACGAATTGGCGCAGAGGCTCATCCACATCCGGGCCCCAGCGTTTGACCAGGTCCTCAGCCTCGGCAAGCCCTAGACCGGCGAGCAGCCTCTCATTCTTGTGTGGCGCCGGCGTGCTTTGCCACAAGGAGTGGCCGCTTTGCAAGCGATCCAACGTTTCGTAGTCGCGGCGATCGGCATCCACCGAATTTCGCAGCCTCGGCCACCGGCTCAATAATGTCTCGTGACTCCAGCGCACCCAGGTGTCCGCCGCGGATACGCCTCCCGCCGAAACCAGTCGAGCCTGGTTGAGCGCCTCGACGAGCTGGCGCTCCAAGGACCCCTCCGGGAATCTGCTCAACGGACAGGACGTGGCCGTCGCCGCGAGATCCTGCAAGCTTTTGCGCACCAGATGGCGCACGACGAGCGGGAAAGTACTTCGTACCGCCTCGGGCAGCGCAGCGAAAACCTGATCTCCTCGCTCCGCGAGCGCACCGGCCGCACCTCCGAGCCGGTCATAGGTCTCGAAGGTCAACAGATCACCGCGCCGCTCTTGAAACAGCTGCTCCAGCAGGAATGCGATCATCGGCAGTGCGCCCTCGCCGCCGGCTTCGTTCTCGATCTCGAGAGCCAGGTCGCGCTGTGCAGTCGCTTCGAACCTGAGGCCGGCCGCTCGCGCGGGCTGGCGAATGATGTCGCGGTAGTCAGCGAGACTGGGAGGCGCGAGATTATAGAGTCGGCCGCGATCCGCCAACACGCTCAATTCCGGGTCTTGGCGCAGCCGGTCATAGAAATCGTTGCGCATCGTTGCAACCACCCAGACCCGGCCGGTTCCCGCCAGTGACGCGAGCAGTCTCCATAAGCCTTGCCGGACGGTCTCGGGGCGGGCGAATAGTTCCTCCATTTGATCAATGGCGATCAACAGACCGAAGCGCCGATGCGACCCGGCGGCGACAACGGGTCCCGCCGCGTCGACGCCTACACGGTCGAGCGCGCGAATGATGGGGGCCGACGCCGACTCGGGGCTGCTCGACGCGAGCGCCGCAAGGGCCTCCGGCGTTCGATAGTCTCCTTCGGCGAGCTGCGCAAGTCCGACATCGCAGCGACCGTGCGAAGCCGGCTCGTACAGCGCCCGCGCCAGGCCCAGGCACAGATCCTCGCCCATCTCGTGCGGCAACAGCATCACGGTGCGAAAGGCGTTGATGACATCGCTGCCGTCCTCGAGGAACGCGGGGACGCCGGCGTCGCGCATCCGGGGCAGCAATCCCGCCCTCAAGAATGAGGATTTGCCGGCGCCGCTGGGCCCGAGAATCAAGAGAAACGTAGTGCCGCGCCGGCCGGCTTCCGGGCCGATGGCCGCTTCGATGAAGCGCGCCCGGGCCCGGCCAATGTCCGCGTCCCGGCCGAAGAATAGGCCGGACTGTTCCTCTTCCAGCGGCGCGAGACCGCGGTAGGGCGTGCCTTGGGTGGCAATGTTCCAGAGAATGTGCCTGGCCTGGCGGCGGCGCAGCCAATCGCGCAGATTGCGTTCGAACTGTTGCTCAAAATTGCCGGCATCGGTGACGGTTTGGAATCCGGCGATGTAGTGCCCCGTGTTGCTGCGAAACCAGCGCTCCCAGAACTGATCCAGCGCCTTTTTTTGCGCCCATTCGATGCCGACCGTTTCCTCGTCGAACGTGATTTTCGCGGTCTTGCGGTAAACGAGGATGTCGGGCAATTGATCCGTGCGCTGCTCGCGGGCATCGCGCGCCTCTTCGAACTCGTATTCGGTACCGGTGCGCGAGGTCCCGTCGGGACGGTTGTATGCCGACGGCAGTTCCGTGCCCAGCCGCTTCCAAAAGACGAACACCACGAGGTCATGCTCGCCTGGATTGGGAATCTGTTCCTGGAACGTTCCGGTCGCTGAATAATACGATTGTTCCCAGCGGGTCAACGAGAAGAGCTGTTCGCCCCGATGCTCGGCGTTCAATCGTTCTATGACTGCCTGGGCGCGATCCCGCTCTGGTAGCACATCCCCAGGAGAAGAC
>JBEKYO010000288.1:0-3982 GCA_049510875.1 Steroidobacteraceae bacterium | reverse complement strand
TGTTCCCCAGGGAGCGCTGGGATCGCACTCTTGATCGGTCGCCGTGGCCCGACTCAACATACATTCAAAAGCAATTGTTACCATCGCCCACAAGTGCGAACGTGCACGCCTATGCAGTGTCGGTGGCGCAGACGGCGTGCGATGCGCTCTTCGGGCTTTCTCCCGTCGCCGATCTCAGCCGTTACATCTCACCCGACAAATCCACCGAGCACCTCCCCAATCCCTGGCGCCTCCAATATCTCACGCAGGAGCAACTCGACCGTTTTGCGGGACGATACTTCCTTCCTGCGGTTCCCGGCCCTGAAGCAATCCTATCCGAGAGAGGCGACGATTCGACTGCTTCGCTGCTTCTTCACCTAAAACGCACCGAGAAAGGACTTGAGAACGTCAACAATCCCACTGATTTACGGCGTCTCTGGCCGGTACTTCGCATCAGTCATTCGGCGTTCGTGACACGGGTGGCGAATGCTTGCGTTGATGCGATGAAACGGGCGCTCGGCGCATATCTGCTCGATGTGTTTTCTAAGTGTCCAGTTCCTGCAGCGAAAGCGACGTCGTCGACCCCTGCGCAAGGCGCCAACGCCAGCAAATTGCGCGAGGCGCTGTTGGCGGCGGCTAACTCTGATCCAAATACCTATCCGCAGGACTTTCACGCTTCGTCAGAGGAGTTCAAGGAGCTTCGCGCCGGGGAATGCGTAGCGCAGCTCACGAGCCTACTGTTCATCAATGCGTGCGACAGGCAGGGTGACAACTCAATGGTCGATGCGTGGCGCCGATTTGGATTTGTAAGGCCCGTAAAGGGTTCAACGATTCAGATCGAGACCGATCGCGAGCCCTTCGACGCGAAAACCTACCGGGACTACTTCTACTACCTGATGAACATCGAGCGATTCCCGGCCTTCGCCAGGTACGCGAAGACACTGGCGCAGCAATTTCTTGACAGCGCTCAAGCACTCATCGACTGGAAGGCAAATTATGACCCGAAGCACCCCGAGTCATATGTGGAGTATTCGTTGGATGCGTTCGCCGCGAAGCTCGAAGAGATCTACGAAATCATGCGGCAGAACGCGGCCAAGCCCCAACAGTTCCTCTACAACAACACTCGAGCCGACCGGGTGAAAGCAATCATCGCCAACGGACCTTTCAACCAGACAGACGGCGCCTGGCTTCGTCACGCCGCAAACGCCGGACCATTGAGTGAGGTGCGGGAGCTCCTTTTCACTGTCTGGTCCGACGAGGTCGGAAACGGCGATCCTTTGCTGAGCCACAGCAACCTCTATACGACCTTGCTGCAGACGCTGGGAGCTCATTTTCCCGATACCTCGAGCCGAGAATATGTAGACGATCCGAGACTGAGCGAGTCAACGTTCGTTCAACCGGTGTTTGAGCTGGCAATCTCCGAGCATTCTGACGAGTTCTACCCCGAGATTCTGGGAATGACGCTCTTTCTGGAATGGGAAGTGCTGTCGCTCGTACCGGGTGTGAAGCGACTGGACTATTTCGGAATCGACTCGAAGTTCTGGCGTATGCACGTGGGGATCGACAATGCCAGCGAAGGCCACGGAGCCAAGGCACGGCAGGCGGTCCAGCTCTATCTGGATTGGGCATACGCCGAAGGCGGCGATGCTGGACAGCAGGAGGCGTGGCGTCGGATCTGGCGGGGATTCGTAGCGTTTGATGTCGCGGACTACAACGTCTTTAAGAGCTTCGAAAAAGACGGCGGCGCCCCCTTGGTGTTGGAGGACGAAAAAGCGCGTCATACTCAAACGCCTGAGGATCGGGTGGTCGAGACCATCGGTCGCAAGCTACACTATGGCAGTTTGAATCACCTCAGAAGGCAGCTCGGCACGAACCGAATCAATGATCTGTTCGACGATCCGATCCTGTTCTTGGACGAACTGTCACGCTCATCCTGGATCGTTCCTGGAAAATCTGACCAAAGCCGCCTCATCTCGTACCTGACCACCTTCGATGGCCCGATGTACGAAGTGTTCGCGAAGGAGGATCTTGCCGCTTGGAAGGCCTGGATTGACTGGCTCGGAAGGGAGGGCGATACGCTTCGGTTGAAACATCACATGACCAGAGCCGACGCCATGTTGCTTCTGATCACCGATATGCACTCTCAGATGGTTGGGGCCGACGGGCATCAGGTTTACAAGGCGCATGATCCGGGTCCTGTTCCTGGACACATGCCGACACTCGCGACGGTGTTTCAGTGCGCGACGCCGCTGGAAATCCTTAAGATCCTGGCCAACCAAGACAACGGGTGGATCGTCCCCTACCGACCGGCTCAATCACCCATCATATTCGATCTGCTTCGTCCGGCGCGTCAGATGGGCCAACAACTTGATCGAGTATTTCCAGATTTGCTCGATCAAGTTGGGCGTATGGTCATCTACGAATGGATTGCAGCGGGTTGCCCAATTCCCG
The DNA here is from genome assembly GCA_049510875.1 of Steroidobacteraceae bacterium. Taxonomy (GTDB): domain Bacteria; phylum Pseudomonadota; class Gammaproteobacteria; order Steroidobacterales; family Steroidobacteraceae; genus Bog-1198. The sequence goes on along the minus strand of JBEKYO010000288.1, from coordinate 1,552 downwards.
GCGAGCCGGAGCCTGACCCAACCCAGATCATCGTGACGGCCCGTCGGCCACGCAGGCTTTTCGTCGAGCAATTCGGCACCGGTGCCGTCCACTGAATCCATGCGGGCGGCAATCAAAGAGGTCGCGGTCGTTGGCGCAGGTCCCTCCGGATGCGCGGTCGCCGCCTCACTTGCGTCCCGCGGAATTCAAGTGGAATTGATAGGTCCTGCGCCGCCCGCCGATCGAGGACATCGTGCATGCCAAACATTGGGACCTCAGGGACTGCGACGCATCCTCAGCTTGGGTGTTTCGACTGATGCACTAGAAGGAGTCTGTCGTCGATTGGACGGATCTTCGACCTCATGGGGACCGTCTGACCACGGTTTTCGTTCTGTGTTGAGCTTGGGCGCGCCTGAAGTCAGAGTCATTGCCCGCGCGCCATTCGATGAGATCCTCGCTCTGAATGCTGAGAGGTGTGGCGTGAGCCGCGTGCGGGATGCTGCTTTGAAAGTGACACCTGCGAGAGGATTTTGGACTTTGGATTTGAGAACTATGCGGTCGGTCCGAGCACGGCTCATCGTGGATTGCACGGGACGCGCGTCTCGGTTGGTCAGAAAACATGGGGCGACGCACACGGCGATCGACGAACTGCTCGTTTGGAGTGCCAAGTGCAAGACGCAGGCGGGACCACCGGTTATCGAGATCGATGCCACTGAGCGTGGGTGGATTTTCACCGCACCGACCGTCATGGGGGATAGATTTGTGGCCTTCTTCGGTGACAAGGATCTTCTTAATTCAGGCGGTGAGAGACACTTGCGGGGGAGCTGGCCCAAGGAGGCCCAACGATCGCGGCTGTGGCGCCAATATGCGGGCTACTTCGATACAAGAACTGTAACGGTGGAGTTGGCAGCGACCGGCTATTTGGACTACGCGGTCCTGCCCGGACTCATCGCAGTAGGAGATGCAGCCCAGACGCTCGATCCGCTTTCGTCGCAGGGGATCCTATCGGCCCTTCAAGATGCTGAATCGGCGGCGGAGGCCATTGCCGCTGCTGTGGGCGGCGACGTTGAGCATCTGAGCCGCCATGAAGCAGCTCGTCGTGGCCGCTTTTGTCAATATCTTCTGCAACGACAAGCACAATACAAGGTGGAAAGTCGATTCGAGACGAGCCCCTTTTGGCGCCGAAGGCAACAGCCGGTCGGAGAAACATATCGGAGCCATGCGATCACGTAGATTCTCGCTGCCGTTAAGTCAGCGAGCCGTTGGCCGTTTTAGCACAAGGATGGTGAATGTCATGCGCAATACCACATACCGATTGAACCAAGTTTCTATTTTTGCAATTTGGGTGCTGACCGCATGTCTTGCCCTAATTCCGGTGAGCCAGGTCGTTGCAACCGACTTCAGCGGGATGGATCACGTGGGACTGAATGTGAAGAACCTCGATGTTTCGGTGAAATGGTATTCGGACGTGCTCGGCTTCGGCGTGATTCACAAATGGGATGGCGTAACCATGGTGGGCAGAGGAAATATCCGGGTGGGCTTGTTCTCGACCCCGAATGCACCGATTGTGGAT
>JBEKYO010000287.1:0-4054 GCA_049510875.1 Steroidobacteraceae bacterium | reverse complement strand
CGGTGTGCGGAATGGGATGATGACCGTGATACGCCTGGACGCCGACGCTGCCGGGATTGACGATGACCTGCCCCGCGGGTAGATGCGACACGCGGGGTATGTGCGTGTGACCGCAGAGAATCAGCGGCGCGGACGGCTGGATCGCCGCCCTCATCGCCGTCCCCTACGACTGGGAGTCGGCGGCACGCCTCGCCGGGCAACGCGGCAGGGCGGACTGGGTCCGCGCGCTGCGCACCGGTTTCGTGCGCCCTGACTAGCGGCACGATCGCAGCATCCAGATCGGGCGCGCAGAGGTTTCTCACGGCGCGAGTTCCACCGGCACGGAGTCGAGTTTGTAGACGACGCCGTCCTTCATGACGAAACTCACGCGCTTCATGAGGCTGATATCCGCGATCGGATCGCCGGGCACGGCAATCACGTCGGCGAACTTGCCCGCGGCCACCGTGCCCAACTCCTTGTCGTGTTTCAACAGCTGCGCTGCATTGATGGTGGCGGCCTGGATGGCGTACATCGGCGGCATGCCGGCCTGCACCATCAACTCGAATTCATGCGCGTTCTGGCCGTGCGGATACACCGCCGCATCGGTGCCGAAGGCGATTTTCACGTGCGCTCGGTAGGCGCGGCCCGCGGTCGCCATGATGAGCGGTCCGATCGCTTCGGCCTTGGCCGCGACTTGCGCCGGGTAGTAACCGGGCACTTTGGCTTGCCGGGCGACGAAGTCGCCGGCGATGATGGTGGGCACATACCAGGTGCCGCGCTCGACCATGAGCTTCATGTCCTCGGCGTCCATGAACGTGCCATGCTCGATGGAGTCGACACCGCCGAGAACGGCACGGCGGATTGCTTCGGCGCCGTGTGCGTGAGCCGCGACGGTAAATCCATAATCATGCGCCGTGCTGACTATCGCGCGGACCTCCTCGAGGGTGAGTTGGGCATTGTCGCCGCTGGTGCTTTCGTCGAGGACGCCGCCCGAGGGCATGATTTTGATGAGGTCGTCGCCTTGTTTGTAATGCAGGCGCACTGCTTTGACGGCTTCCTCGGGACTGTTGATGATGCCCATCGTGGGACCCGGGTCCCCGGCGAGGTCCGTCCGGTAGCCGTTGGTGGGATCCGCGTGTCCGCCCGTGGAACCGATCGGCACTCCGGCCGTGAAGATTCGCGGTCCGGGCAACACTCCGGCGTTGATGGCGTTGCGCAATGCAACGGACTCGTTGGCGTAGTCGCCGACATTGCGCACGGTGGTGAATCCGGCCAACAGGGTGCGCCGCGCATAGACGGTCGAGCGCACCGCATAGTCGGCGATGTTCCAGTGATACTGATCGACGTACTGGGTGCGGCTTGTCTCGCCCGTGAGATGCGTGTGGCTGTCGATGAGCCCGGGCATGCAGGTTTGCGAGGACAGATCGATTTCCCTGGCGCCGGCCGGTGATTGCACCCCGCTTTCCACGTCGCGCACCCGGGCCCCGTCGATCACGATCGTGGTGGCGCCCAGCATCTTCCCGGCTGCCACGTCGATGAAATGGCCGCAGTGCAAGGCGGTTGCCGGGACGGGGCTTGGCGCATCATCGGCCGCGCGCGCGGCAACGCACAGCGTCATGAACATCGACAGGCCGATGGTTGCGGTACGCGCGCCTGCACGCAACGCGGAGGCATCGATGGAATTCGTCATTGGGTCTCCTTGGAATCCGTTACGCGGCGCACGCGAGCGACAGCAGGGCGTGCAGCAACACGTTGGCTCCCGCCTCGAGGTCGGACGGCAACGCGTTCTCCGCCTCATTGTGGCTCAGGCCCCCTGCGCAGGGGACGAATATCATGGCCGTGGGCACGACCGCGGCGACATTGCAAGAGTCGTGGCCGGCGCCGCTCACCATGTCCATGGCCGCGTATCCCAACGCCGCTATCGCGTCGCGGACGGCGCCGATACAGGTGGCATCGAACACAACGCCGGGCGCTTCCCACACGCAGCGAATCTCGCCGGCAAGCGCTCGCTGGCGCAGGGCGCCGCGCACCAGCGCATCGATCTCGGCACGCAACTGCGCATAGTGCCGGGCATCGGGGTGCCGGGCGTCAACGGTGAACCGCAGCCGGCCCGGCACCGTATTCGGCGAGCCCGGCGACGTTTCAATGATGCCCACGGTGAGTCGGGCATCCGGGCCGCGCGCCTGCGCTGCTGCAAAAAGCGCGGGCAATACGTCCGCGAGCACCCGAATGGGGTCGCGCCGCATCTCCATCGGTGTGGGGCCGGCATGCGCTTCCTGTCCTTCGACCAGGACCTCGTACCGGCACATGTTCTGTACACCGGTCACGACGCCGATGGTCTTCCCCGACTGCTCGAGCACGGGGCCCTGCTCGATGTGCACCTCCAGGGCAGCCTTGACCGGCTGGCGCATGATCGGCTGACCCGTGGCGACACCGTGCCGATCGAGTTCCTGGCGCACGCTGCGCCCATCGCGGTCGGTGAGTGCGTAGGCGGTCTGCGCCGGCAACCGCCCGGACCACACGGCCGAGCCCATCATCGACATCGGAAAGCGGCACCCCTCCTCGTTGCACCACACGGACACTTCGATCGGATGCCGCGTCGTAATGCCGCGCTCATTGAGGCATTCAATCGCCTCGAGTCCGGCGATGACGCCGTATACGCCGTCGAATTTACCGCCCGTGGGTTGGGTATCGAGATGGCTGCCCGTCATGACCGCGGGCAGCGTATCCTCGCGACCCGCGCGGCGCACGAACAGGTTGCCCACCGCGTCCTCGCGCACCGTGCAATGCGCCGCGGCCGCCCAACTCGACAGCAGCCGGCGCGCGCTTCGATCGCCGTCCGTCAATGCCTGTCGATTGCAGCCGCCCAGCGCCGTGGCGCCGATGTCGGCCATGGCCATCAGCCGCGACCAAAGGCGGCTGCCGTTGACGCGCGGTGCGGCCGGCGCGGTCGTTATTTTTACTGGCATGCATTTCCTCGCCCTGCATAGTACTGAGCTTTGCCCGAATAGTGGAGTCTCGACACCGCCCGAATAGTGGGAGTCTCGACACCCGTGGGCCCTTCTCGCCCCGCGCGGCGATCGACCGCTCGGGATGATTTTTTGCCGCCTGCCCACCCCCTTGGGCAGATGCTCCCGGAGCTCCAAAAAGGGGGTCCAGATCACGGTCCTTCCCGGGGGATGCCCTACATGCGTGAACTGCGTCGAAGTCCTGTAACTCTTCCCTATCCAACGCCAGATTCTGTCGCATAGCATTTGCCTGAGATAGATCGGTAGTGTGCGATGGGCATGAATTTCCGCCCCTCGCCTCGACCAGGACAGGTCGAGCACGTTCGAACACTTGGGAGCAGACGATGTCACGCGGGCCGTACCCTATATTGCTAGTTCTAGCCATGTCATTGCCTGGAGCGGCCAGAGCGCTCGGGTTGGGCGATATTCGCATCGACTCGGCGCTCAATGAGCCCCTCTCGGCACAGATCGACATCGTCGGCGCAACTCGTGAGGAGTTGATCGCACTGACGGCCAAAGTCGCAAACCGCGATGTGTTCCTCCAGTATGGCGCCGACCGCCCGGCGTTTCTCGCCTCCGCCACCTTCAAGGTCGGCATGGACTCGCAAGGACGGCCGGTCCTCAATGTTCGGTCGGCCGATCCATTCACCGATCCGGTCGTCAGTTTTCTGGTTGATTTGCGTTGGGACAGAGGCGAGCTGATTCGCGAATATTCGCTGTTGCTCGATCCGGCGGGATTCTCGCAGTCGAGCCGCCCTGCAGAGTCAACGGCGTCGACGTCGATGAGCGACCGCGCATCCCCGCCCTCCGGCGTCGGGCAGTCGCCGCCGGCCCGGCCGATTGACCCGCGCGTCGCCGCCATGACCCAGGAAGCGCCGTCGACGGCGAAGCCGTCGAAAGCGTTGGTCGAGACCGTACCCGCCGATCCAACCATCGTCGCACAGCATCGAGTGGTGCCCCGAGATACCCTGCGCGGCATCGTGCGCCACGCCGGAGCACGCACCGAGTCGCACGCGCAGCGCATGATGATTGCGATCTTCCGCGCCAATCCGCACGCCTTCGACGGC
>JBEKYO010000286.1:0-4059 GCA_049510875.1 Steroidobacteraceae bacterium | reverse complement strand
CCCTAGACCGCCCCAGGCCGTCAGCCCGTAGTAAACCCCGTCTTTCCCTTTGGTCAGGCCGTTAACCGGACTGTAGCCATCCGCAGGCCCCCCCTGGAACTCATAAATCTCTTTGTAATGCCAACCAGGCTTGGTCGCCGTCGGAGGGATTGCCTCGAACACGACACCGCCGCCGCCCCCACCAGTGCCGCCGTTCATGGCGGTGCCCATCACGTGTCCGTTCGGCAGCACCAGCACATAGCCATTGTCTTGGGGATCAGTCCCCGTGCGGTCGCCGAAGCTGATATCCACTTGTTCCGTCTGCGCGCTGGCGGAGGCGGCAAGCGCACAGAACAGGGCCGGCCAGCACCGGCGCAAGACTCCGCGCATCGCTTCACCGGGGCAATGAATCCAAAGGTGCGTTTTCATGTCGAACTCCTTGGTTGGTCTGCCATCGGATACCCGATCGGTTCAAGCACTCGTGGGAAGAGGAAGAATCAGGTTCCTAACCCATTAGATCGAAACTCGAATTCCAATCCCGACATGCCTGGGCCAAAAAATGCGATTGCCCGCAGGGCACCGTTTGACGTCCGGAATCGATGCGCCGATCATTGGTGGTGGGAGAGCGAAGAGATGTGTATGGAGGGAGTCGTAGCCTGGACTGCCGACGATGGAAAATAACCTATGGACACCGCTGCTGCGCGACGCCGAGGCGGGGGACGAGGGCGCCAAGGAGCGCCTATTTGCGGCGCTATATACCGAATTGCATGAACTCGCGGGACGCCAGTTGCGACGCCATGCCGGCGCCTCGATCAGCCCGACCACGCTCCTGCACGAAGCGTATCTCGACATGGCTCGAGGCCACGCAGTCTTTCCCGACCGTGCACGGTTCATGGGCTACGCGGCGCGAGTGATGCGCGGACTCATCATCGACCTCTCCCGTCAGCGCCGAGCCCAAAAGCGCGGCGCGGAATTTCACATAACACGACTCGACACGCAGGTCGCGGCGCAGCAAGCGGAGCCGGATCCGGAGGAGCGAGGGTTGCTGCGGCTATCGGAAGCCCTCGATGTGCTCGCGCTGCGCGACCCGCGCCTCGCGGAACTCGTGGACTTGAAGTACTTCTGCGGCTTCTCGCTGGTCGAGATCGCCGTGCTGCGGGGCGTATCGGAGCGCACCGCACAGCGCGACTGGGAGAAGGCGCGCCTCGTCCTCTATAGCGAGATTGGGGAGAGCGCCGCCACGTAAGCCCGGTCGTTCACAGATGTTCATGCAAACACGGAGGATTGATCCCATGTCAAAGAAGATTTTGTCGACATTACTGATCGCAGGCGCCGCACTGCTCTGCGTGGCGGGCACCGCCTTGGCGGGGGATGTGGCGAGCGCCATGGACGGCACCTGGAATTTGAATGTGAGTAAAACCCAATGGCACGGACCGCCGGCGCTCAAGAGCTACACGGTCACAATCACCGATGCCGGAGGGGGAAAGGTCAAGAATGTGGCGCAGTGGATCGAAGCGGACGGCACACCGGGGCGGGTCGAATACACGGTGAGTCTTGATGGCACTCCAAGCCCAGTGACCGGATACCCGAACGCGGATACCGTCAAGATGAAAATGGGCAAGGGCAACTGGCTGCACTTATCCCTCCTGAAGGGCGGCAAGCCAGTCGAGTGGGGCCGCTATAAGGTATCCGCGGACGGTAAGACGCTGAATGCGACGGAAGGCGGGTCGGACGAGAAGGGAACCAAGTACCGCTGGGTGGAAGTTTTCGAGCGACAATAGGAACCCCGCACCACCCGCGTTGCAACGCGGCTGGATGGTGGCCATGCCAACTACGCGCTCGCACGGAGTGCGGGCGCGTATATCAATTGCCGGATGTTTCCCGGCCTTAAAACAAATCGCTGTTGATGAATCCGATTTTCTTAAGGCCACGGCTTTGAAGATCGGCCAAGGTTTCCGCGACCTTGTCATACGTCGCGAACTTGTCGACCGATATATGAACCTCCGGTTGCGGATCTTCGCCCGCCTGTTCGGTGATATAGCCTTGCATGACCTTGCGATCCACCGCGGTGCCGTTCCATGACAAGGTCCCATCGAAGTCTATCCCTACGTTCACCACCACCGGCGGCCGCAGCGGTGGAGGCGTCGCCCGTGGATTGTCGACCTTGACCGCATGCGTGACGGGTGGCAGCGAAATGATGAAAATGATGAGTAATACCAGCATGACGTCGATCAACGGGGTCATGTTGATATCGGTAAAGGCGCCGGCCATCGGATAGGTCACCTGAGCTCGAACGTCACCGCTCCGCGCGGAGCGCGAACCGAACCCGGAATGCATAACAGGAATTCACGGGTCGGCCATCTTCAGTCGCCGCCCGATAGTGCCCGGAGCCGGCCTTCGCCAGCAGCAACGCGGCGTCATCGAGGCGCGGGCTGCCGGAACTCTGCGCAATGGTGGGAACCGAGGTGAGCCGTCCATTGGCGCCTACGCACACACGAACCGTGGTGACCCCCTGCTCTTCCATGCGCTTCGCGCTCGATGGATAGTAGTCATCGGTATTCGGAAATCCGCTTCCCGGCCCTCCCTGCACGCGTACCACCTCTTGAGGCGGGATTTCCGGCGCCGGGTCGGGCCGAGAGGTCAGCGAAGGTGGTTCCGCAACGATGTCCCGATTCTCGCTAGCGCCTTCCGTCGGCGGGAATAAAGGCGGTGGAATATCAATGCTCGGCTTCGTCAATTGCGGCGGCGGTGGAGGCGGCAAGGGAAGCGCCTGCGGTGGCGGCAACAGCCGGGTCTGGAATGAAGTGGGCATCTCTTTGATGATTTGGAAGGTCAGACCGGTCATGAGTGCGTAGAACAACCCGATGTGAAGGCCAGCGACCAAAAAAAGCGTGATTGAGCGGCGCGCCAACAGTCCGGACTCATCGCTCGCATAGCCGATCGTCACTTTCGGTCCGATGGCGGCACTGGGAACCGGAATCCTCGTTGGGTGCTCTCGGACAATGACACTCGTAGCCCAGCAGCACCCGAGCGCAAAGCGTAATTGCGAAAGTACCGAAGACCGCACCGCCGCATCAGCCCGCCATTCCTCCTCCAGCCGCTCGGACAGATCCGGCGGCGCCCTGCGTGCCGCGAGATGGATCAGCCTTTGCGCAAGCGCTCCCCATCCTGCTTGCGCGCCATCAGCGGATGCCGCCTCTTGCGGCACGGAGTTCATGTTGCGCTCGCTCATGTGAGGACCCCTCGGTTGAAGCTCGCAAAGACTTCGCTGGCACGCTTCAGGCCCGTTGAGGTCAGTCGATACAGGCGGCGCCGGGGCCGGCCAGCGGTGGAGGGATCAATGGATTCCCATCGACTGACAAACCAACCTGCCGACTCGAGCCTAAGGAGAATGGGATATAAGGTGCCCGATGCAATACCACAGCGCTGATGGACATCCGCGCCCGAGAGTTGATCGGTCGGATTTTCCAAGAACGCCTCCAGCACGCGCAACGTCTGCAGAGACATCCTGACACTGCGATCTTCTTTACCCATAGTTGTAAGTCTACATAGGTAGCGGCACTCGTGCAAGTGCTGCAGCTCACAACCGCCAAAACGAGTGGCTCGCTATCCGAGACGCGACACCACGTGCACTGCATCGATGACAAGAGTGTAAACGCCGGTGAATGCCAGTGAGAGCGCAACAAGCGGCAAAAGCGCTCGCGATCGATACGTCGCGCTCTTCGCTCCGCGCAAATCATTCCCGCGTTGCAAGCTCTCGGGCACGACGTGTTTGCCGTCGATCGCCCGCGCGTACGCCGGCGCTGCGCGAGGCGATCAAAGCCACGCTTCACTGATAGCCAATCACGGCGCGGCCGCCTGCCACGATTCATCGACGATGTAGGCGTGAATGGCCTCGGCGTCGGCGCGGCTCAACACATCATCGAAGCGTCCCATGCCGAGCGGCATCAGCGCCCCCTCGAGCACGATCGAGGCGAAGCGCGCATGCTTGTCCGCCGTGAGCCGCCGCAGATCCGGCAGCACGCTGGGTCCGAACACGTGACAGCGCCCGCAATAGCGGTTGTACAGCAATTCTCCCGC
>JBEKYO010000285.1:0-4112 GCA_049510875.1 Steroidobacteraceae bacterium | reverse complement strand
TGGTCGCTCGAGGACGGCATCGTCAAGGACGGCTCGCACAGCATCGAACAGGGCGTGGGCGTGCGCGCCATCAGCGGCGAGAAGACCGGCTTTGCCTACACGGACGAGGTGCTGCTGCCCGCGCTGGTGGAAGCGTCCGATGCGGCGCGCGCCATCGCGCGCAGCGGCGGCAGCCACGCGGTCAGGGCATGGCAGCGTCCGCTCACGCACCGGCTGTACATGCCCATCGATCCGCTCGACACGATTCGCGACGAGGACAAGGTTGCCTGGCTGATGAAGGTGGATGCCGACACCCGGGGAATCGATCCGCGCGTGAAGCAGGTGATGGCCTCCCTGGCCGCGGTGCATGAAGTGGTGTTGATTGCCTCGAGCGACGGCACGCTGACGGCCGACGTGCGCCCGCTGGTGCGCCTGAACGTGTCGGTCATCGTCGAACATAATGGCCGCCGCGAGCAAGGCTACAGCGGTGGCGGCGGCCGCTTCGGATTAGACGAGCTGCTGCGCGGCGATCAGCCGTTCGAGCACGGTCGGGAAGCCGTGCGTCAGGCGCTCGTCAACTTGGAGGCGATCGCTGCGCCCGCGGGCTCCATGCCCGTGGTGCTCGGCTCCGGGTGGCCCGGCATTCTCCTGCACGAGGCCATCGGCCATGGACTCGAGGGCGACTTCAATCGCAAGGGGACCTCCGCGTTCTCCAATCGGATCGGCCACAAAGTGGCGGCGGAGGAGATCACGGTGGTCGACGACGGCACGCTCAGCCGGCGGCGCGGCTCCCTCAACGTCGATGACGAAGGCACGCCCACGCAATGCACCGTGCTGATCGAGAACGGCATTCTGCGCGGCTATATCCAGGACAAGATGAATGCGCGCTTGATGGGCATGCCGGCAACCGGCAACGGCCGCCGCGAATCCTTCGCGCACATGACGCTGCCGCGCATGACCAACACCTACATGCGCGCCGGATCGCGCGATCCGGAGGAAATCATCGCGTCGGTGGAGAAGGGACTGTACGCGGTGAATTTCGGCGGCGGTCAAGTGGACATCACCTCGGGTAAGTTCGTGTTCTCGGCGAGCGAAGCGTACTTGATCGAAAACGGCAAAATTACCGCGCCGGTGAAGGGCGCGACCTTGATCGGCAACGGCCCCGACGTGTTGACCCGGGTGAGCATGGTGGGCAACGACATGAAGCTCGACGGCGGGGTGGGCACCTGCGGCAAGGAAGGCCAGTCGGTGCCGGTCGGCGTCGGCCAACCCACGCTGCGCATCGATGCGCTCACGGTGGGCGGCACGGGGTAGCTGGCCGCGCCGCTCGATCTGCAGGTCTGTGATCGATCTGCCGGTCGGTGCGCTAGTTTCTACCCAGGTGCCGCGGCTTGGGGAATGTCGGGCTTGAGGAATATCTCGGAATTTAGATTTGTACCCGAAGGAATCTTTCGTGGCTGCCACGCTGCCACAGACAATTCGGCGAGCGGTATTACAGGCGGCCTGATTCTCGCGTCAGGGGGGCCGCATGTACCGCGCCGGAAGAGTAGCAACATTGCCATTTGACGTGACTCTAACCACCGCGCCAGGACGTCCGCGTTTTGTATCGTGTTGCCCAGGGCAGATCCCAGTGTATATCCAGGAGTTGGGTTTATATCCAGTATGCGCTTGTAAAAGCCCGAAATACGGGACGTTTATTTAGCGCGTTTACACAGATTTAAATTATTAGGTGCGATGCCGCTGGATCACCACGCCTATCGTGCAAATCTCGATGTTTGCAGCGGTGCGCGCGGTGTCGCCGCGGCACCGGCCGCGGGCAGAATCAGCATGCGGCTTTCACGGACGAGACCCTCACGGCGCGGGTTGCAGGATGCTGGCCGCCGCGGGCGGGGCGCCCAACCCGGGCGTCCTGCCCGTGCTTCGCGCGCGGGCCCACCGCGCGCTAACGACTGTGGCACGAGCCGCGGCGATGCTGGATTTACCGGTCGTTCGGTAGTACGGTCGCACGTTGCTTGTGAAACACGTGAAGGCTGAAATTTGAACCTGCGCTGGATGGCGGCCTGCGGAGTGGCCGCCTTCGTACTCGGATCGTTGGCTGGCTGTGATCGACCTGAACACTCGACCGACACTCCGGCCGCGCCTGGGCCGGGAGCCGCCTCCATGGACAGCGCCGCGCCGCGACCGCCAGGCGCGGTGGACGCCGCCCGGTTGGGCCGCGCCGCGCAGGAGCCCGGCGAGTGGTTCACCACCGGGCGCGACGCCGAGGGCTCGTATCATTCTCCCTTGACCGGCATCAACGCCAAGACCGTGTCGCGGCTCGGCTTTGCGTGGGACTACGCCCTGGGCACGCATCGTGGATTGGAAGCGACGCCGATCGTGGTCGACGGCGTGCTGTATGCGAGCGGTAATTTCGGACGCGTCTACGCGCTCGACGGCGCCACCGGCAAGGAGCGCTGGGTATACGACCCAGGGAGCGATGGGCAGTGGGGACGCTACGCCTGCTGCGACGCCGTGAATCGCGGCGTCGCGGTGTGGAAGGGCCGCGTGTATGTCGCGGCGCTGGACGGCTACCTGCACGCGATCGACGCCGCCACGGGGCAGCGCATTTGGAAGGTCGACACGCTGCCGGCGCGCGGTTCGCAGACGCCCTACACCAGCACGGGGGCGCCGGTGATCGCCGGCAATCTCGTGATCATCGGCGCCGGCGGCGGCGATTTTCGCGGCGTACGCGGCTACGTGGCCGCCTTCGACAGCGAGACCGGCGCCGAGCGCTGGCGCTTCTATACCGTGCCGCGCAATCCCGCGCTCGGGGCTCAAGATCAGCCGCACCTGGTGCCGGCGCTCAAGACCTGGGATGCACGCCATCGCTGGGAAAGCGGCGCCGGCGGCGCCGTCTGGGATGGCATCGCCTACGATGCGGCGCTGAATCTTGTGTACGTCGGCACCGGCAACTCGTCCCCCTACGACATCAAGGAAGACGGCCGCGCCGGCGGCGACGATCTGTACGCCGACTGCATCCTCGCGCTGCACGCGGACACGGGCGAGCTCGCGTGGCACTTCCAAGCCGTCCCCGGCGACATGTGGGATTTCGACAGCACCCAGAAGATGATTCTCGCCGATCTGAATCTCGCGCAAGGCCCGCGCAAGGTGCTGATGCAGGCGTCGAAGAACGGATTCTTCTACGTGCTCGATCGCGCCAGCGGCGAATTCATCTCGGCGCATGCCTTCGCGTTCGTGAATTGGACCAAGGGACTTGATGCGAAAACCGGCCGGCCGATCCCGAATCCGGCGGTGGACTACAGCGGCTCTCCCAAAGCGGTGTATCCGTGGGAAGGCGGTGCTCATGGATGGCAGCCCATGGCCTACGACCCCGTGGCGCAGCGTGCCTACATCCCGGTTCAGGAAGCGCCGAACGTCATCATCGAAACCGCCCACCGCAAAGCCGGCTTGGTGGAGGGGCAGTTCACCAGCCCGGCATTTTTACCGGACGCCTATGATCCAAAGGGTCTCAAGTCGCTGTACGGTGCCCTGCCGCCGCTGAAGGCGCTGGGACCTGATTTGCCCTCGGTACGCCGGCGGGGTTTCTTGCGCGCCTGGGATCCGATCGGCAACCGTCTGCTGTGGGAGGTGCCCACCGCGAGCGGCTGGGATGGCGGGGTCATGTCGAGCGCCGGGGGGCTGGTCTTTCAAGGCGACATGGCGGGCATGCTCAACATCTATGCGGCCGACAGCGGCGCGCGGCTGAAAAGCATCGACCTCGGCAGCTCCGTGATGGCGGCGCCGATGAGCTACGAGATCGGCGGCGTGCAATACGTCGCTCTGTTGGCGGGCTACGGGGGCGGGGACATGGGCTTGCCGTTCCCGGAGGGCTCGGCCGCGCTGCGCTATGGCAACGCGGGCCGGATCATCGCGCTGCGCCTCGACGGCGGCGCCGTGCCGCGGCCCGCGGAGATGACCGTCCCGCCTCTGCCGCCGCCGCCGCCACGCATCGGAACGCGGGCGCAAATCGCCGCGGGAGAATTGCTGTACAACCGCTATTGCGGGCGCTGTCACGTGTTCGGACCCAGCGTGCTGCCGGATCTGCGGCGGCTCACGGCGGACAAGCATGCGCGCTTCGCCTCGATCGTGCTCGA
>JBEKYO010000284.1:0-4160 GCA_049510875.1 Steroidobacteraceae bacterium | reverse complement strand
CTGCGAGATAGGCATCGAGCCGATCCACGGAAACACACAAATCTCAAGCCGACGGATGACCTTGCTCGAATACCCGGGAGCCCAGCTGGGCGAGAACCGGTCGAACCATTCGCGGGCAATGGCTTCGAACGTGTCGCCGCTTGCCATCTTTTCGGTCCGTCGTTTCGCGCTGGGATCGATGCCTTTCGCCAGGTCCCGCCGGGCCTGATCCCGGCGCTCGCGCGCCTCTTTGAGTGAGACGTCAGGGAAAATCCCCAAACTGAGCATCTGCTCCTTACCCCGTACCCTGAACCTTAGCCGCCACCAGCGGCTCCCAGCCGGGGTCACCAGCAAATACAGCCCCCCGCCATCGGCCAATTTGAACGGTTTTTCGCGCGGTTTGGAGCCTGAAATTACAGCGTTTGTGAGCATTTGTGTGGGTAACTCCATTTTCGGAGGGGGTGTTACCCACATAGTTACCCGCAAATAGGGCCAGCTGTCAACGGATGTGACCGGACGTCAGCGGCGCAAAAACATCGGGAAAGATGCGGTATTCCGGCGCTTGGCGGAAGTCAGCGGACGTCAGCGGATGGTGAAATGGTGGCCAGGGAGGGAATTGAACCCCCGACACGCGGATTTTCAGTCCGCTGCTCTACCAACTGAGCTACCTGGCCTTTCGAAGAGCCGCGTATTAAACAGGCGGGACGACCCTGCGTCAATGAACAATCGGGAAATCAATTGGTTACGCCTGAGTCCATCCCGGCCTACCTATCCTCTACCCCTGATTCCATACCTGTTTGCCCGATTCCGACGCCCGATTCGCCCGCGGTTCGGGCCCGGTACATCCGCCGATTCGCCCCCAGCGCCCCCATCCAACCCCCGACCCGCCCCAGGTCCGCTCTCGCTCCGCCCCCTCCGCTTCTCCCCCTACTCCCCCGCCTTCGGCACGTAATCCTTAGGCTTCTCCGATCCTTCGCCGAACAGGAACTTCTCCATTTCCTTGACCAGGAAGGCGCGGGCAGTGGGCTCGATGGTGCTCAATCGGTTCTCGTTGATGAGCATGGTCTGGTGCGCGACCCACCTCGCCCAGGCTTCCTTGGAGACGCTCGCGTAAATGCGTTTGCCCAATTCCCCGGGGTACGGGAGATAGTCGAGGCCGTCGGCCTCGCGCTTCAACACCACACACTGCACTCGGCGCGCCATGCAGCAATCTTAACTCTAATGACTTGCCTAGGCGTGGGTCCGTTGAGCTCGTCGCCAAAAGCACCAGGAGGGGGATCGGTGGCATTCTTCGACCCTTGTACTCCGCCAGGGTCGAAGAATGCCACCGATCCTTCTCCTGGGCGCAAACCGCCGAACCCCAACTTCTTATCCCAACTGCGTAATCCGCTCGATCAGCTGCCGAATCGGCTGCGGCAATCCCACCTTGGGCGGCGCGTTGAGCGAGTACCAGATGCGCTCCCCCTCGCGCACCGCAGCCTCCGGCGCGCAGCGCACGCGCACCGGCGTCAACCGCAAGTCGAAATGCGTGAACGCATGATCGATGGGACGGAGGCGCTGCGTGGTCATCTGCAACTCGCCCAAGTTCCGGCGGCACCAATCGAGCGCCGCGAACTCGCTCTCGAATTGCGGCGGCGACCAGAGCCCACCCCAGATGCCGGGAGCGGGCCGCCGCTCGAGCAGGATCGCACGCGCGCCGTCGGCACCGGTCTCGGCGATCAATAGCGTCGCCTCCCGCGCCTTGCGTGCGCGCCGCGCCTTGCGGCCCGGCAGGTCCGCTTGTCGCCCCTCGCGTGCGGCCACGCAGATCGCCGCCATGGGGCACACGGTGCAGGCCGGGTCGCGCGTGCACACCGTCGCGCCCAGATCCATGATGGCCTGCGTGTACGCCGCGACTCGCGCCTGCGGCGTGCAGATCTCCGCTTGGCTCCACAAAGCGTTCAGCACCGGCCCCGAACCCGGGTCGCCAGCGATCCCGAACACCCGCGCCAGCACGCGCTTCACGTTGCCGTCCAGGATCGGATACCGCAGCCCGCGCGACAGCGCGAGAATGGCGCCCGCGGTCGAGCGGCCGATGCCGGGCAGCGCTTCCACCGCCTCGAGCTCCGCGGGAAATTCGCCGCCGTAGCGCGCCATCAACACCTGCGCGCAGGCGCGCAAGTTCCGGCCGCGGGCGTAGTAGCCCAAACCCGTCCACACATGCAGCACGTCGTCTTCGGGCGCCGCCGCCAATGTTGCCACGTTGGGAAATCGCGCCATGAAGCGTTCGTAGTACGGAATCACGGTCGCCACTTGGGTCTGTTGCAGCATCACCTCCGACACCCATACGCGATACGGCGTGGGATTCTCCTGCCACGGTAGAGTCTTGCGGCCGTGGACGTCGTACCAGGTGAGCAGTGAGTCCGTGAAGATGCGCGCGTCCGTCATGGCTTGCCGAACAAGCTCTTCAATTTGTCCTGTAGCGCATCCTTGACCTTCTGTTTGAGCTCGCCCTTGGCGAGCGCGTTCGCGTCGGGGCGCACCGTGGGATCGGCGAGGCTGCCCGTGACCTTCAACGGGATCTGGATGGGCAGGTTCGCCGCGGTTTTTCCCGTATCCGCAAGGAGCGACAAATCGAGGGTCCCCGCCGGGAGGTTGGCGCTGCCCTGTCCGGTGATTTTGAGCGCCGCCGACGAGATCAGAAGATCCTTCGTACTCGCGATGCCGTGGCTGATCTCGGCCGACATCTTGAACGCCTGGAACACCGTGCGCTGGGTGTTGGGCGCCGCCGGCGCATCCTGTCGCCGCAGCAGCGCTTCGGCGCGCCCCATCTCGTAGCCCATGTCCACGCCCTCCACCGCGCCGTCCATGATATTGGTGTCGAGGTGACCCTCCAGGGTCTTCAAAATCCCAACCGCGCCGGCGCCGTGGCCCGATGCCTTGAGGTTCACGTTGCCGTGCCCGGTCAGATGCACTTTTTTCGCTCCCTTGGCCGTGAGCTTGCCCACGTCGATGCCGCTCAAGTGTTCATCCAGCGACACGGCCGGCGTGGCACCGCGCGTGTCCAGCGTGATGTCGCCGGAATACCGGCCGCCGTCCACCTGCGCGGTGAGCGGAAAGAAGCGCATCACCTTCTCGTGGGTGGCCACCGTGACTTTCACTGCCGACAAATCCAGCGCCGAGACATGCAGCGCCCCCAGCGCGAGCGTGCCGTTGGCCTCCACCGGTGTCGACGGCGCCGCCTCGACCGCCGGCTGCGGCCCCGTCGGCGGTGAGTTGGCCGCCGCCGGTGGCATGTACCGATCGAGATCCACCGTGTCGACGGCGAGATCGAACGCGATCGCGTGGGTGGTGAGATTCATTTGGGCGCTGCCGGTCGTGTGCGTGTCGTCCACGGTGGCCTCTAGGTGATCCACCCGCGCAATGTCGCCGCCGTAGGCAAAGCTGCCCGCGGCCGCGGCCAGCGACATCGCTTTCGGATCGCGCATTGCCGGCACCGGGATTCCCAGCCGCGCCAGCGTCTCGCGCACCACCAACGGCGCCACGGTCACGGTCGCCGTGAGCGCCGGCGCGTCCAGGACGTGAGTGCCCTGCAGGCTGACGCCCACCTGCGCCCCCGCGAAATTCACCGCCACCGCGGCGGCCGCCAGGGTTTGCGCGGCGAGGTCCAAGTCCACGCGCGGCGCCGAGACGCTTAAGGGCTCCGCCCGCACGTGGCCGGCGAGCGCAATCTCGCTGGTCACGCTCAGCGCCGACAGCGTATAGCGCCGCGCGCCCGAGTCGGCGCGCAGGTCGAAGCGCGCGTCCACGCTCGCCTGCTCGCCCGCGACGCCGCGGTCCGCGTCGACGTGCAGGGTGACCGGCACCTCGCCGTGTTCCGCGAACGATCCGGTTTCGATCTTGATGTGCTGCAGCGTGATCGCTTGGTAGCGCACGCGCGCATCCGTGATCTGAATACCCGCAATCCCCGTTAAGGCTTCGCCTGGATTCCCGCGCCCTCGGGCGGGTGCGGGTGCGGGTCCAGGTGCGGACCCGCGTGTGGCTCCGGCTGCGGGTTCGGGTGTGAGTCCAGATCCGGGCGACCGGCCGAAGCCCTCCCAGTTGCCCTGCCCTGCGGCATTCTTGACCAGGCTGACGTCCAGGCCCTCGATCTCCACCCGCCCCACCACCAGCCGTCCGCCGAGCAGCGGCAGGAGCCGCAC
>JBEKYO010000283.1:0-4268 GCA_049510875.1 Steroidobacteraceae bacterium | reverse complement strand
CAGCGCGATGCGGACGGCATGCCGACCCGGGTTCTTACCATCAGCAGCGATATCGCCGTACGCAAGCAGGTCGATCGCATGAAGAGCGAATTCATCGCGACGGTGTCGCATGAGCTACGCACCCCGCTCACCTCGATTCGCGGCTCGCTCGGCCTCATCAAGGGCGGCGCCGCCGGCGCTTTGCCGGAGAAGGCGGCACAGCTGATCGATATAGCGTATCAAAATACAGTTCGGTTGGCGCTCATCGTCGATGACATCCTGAACATGGAGCAGATGGACTGCGGCAAGCTGTCGCTGGCGCCGTCCAGCCAATGCCTCGCGGCGCTGCTCGAACAGGCCGTGGAAGAAAACCTCGGACTTTCCCTTCGCTACCAGGTCCGCCTTGTGCCGATCCGGCCGCTGCCGAAGGTGGCAGCGAGGGTCGATGCCATCCGCATGCTCCAAGTCCTGACCAATCTGTTGTCGAACGCTGCGAAGTTCTCCCCGGCGGAGGCTTCGATTGAGATCGGGATGGCCGTTATCGGAACGAAGGTCCGGATCTCAGTGACGGACCACGGCCCGGGCATACCACCCTCATTCCGCGACCGTATTTTTCAGAGATTCTCGCAAGCCGACGGCTCGGACAGCAGGCAGAAGGGTGGGACGGGATTAGGCCTCTCCATATCCAAGGCGTTGATCGAACGGATGGGAGGCACGATCACCTATGAAAGCAATCCGGGCATAGCGACCACGTTTATCGTCGAATTGCCCGTGGCCCTCGACGGGTAGGTGATAATTCAACCGTGCTCGTCGAAGCACCGCCGACTTATCCACAGGCCCAAGCCGATTCTAACATCATGAAATATTTCGGAAAAAAGGTGGAGCGGGAAACGAGACTCGAACTCGCGACCTCAACCTTGGCAAGGTTGCGCTCTACCAACTGAGCTATTCCCGCCCGAAACAGTCGCGCAATTGTAGGGCCGCGCCCGCCGGAGTCAAGGACGGCAGCCAGTCTCAAGAGCCCGCCAGGGTTTTCCCGCAGGCACAATTCGGCGTAGCGGCGCGCCGCTACAGGCTGGAGCTGCCCCGCAACTCGGGCCATGCCAGGCGCAAATACGCGATCATCGACCACAGCGTCAGCACCACGGCCACCGCGGTCAACAAGATGCCCAGTTTGTACACCGGAATGCCGAACAGACTCTGGCGAAACAGCAGGAACGACAATCCCACGATTTGCATGATGGTTTTGTATTTGCCCAGCATGGATACCTTGATCTTGCCGCGCGCGCCGATTTCCGCCATCCATTCGCGCAAGGCCGATACGGCAATCTCCCGGCCGATGATGACGATGGAGGCGAGCACCAGGAACCAGCGAGGATCGCGGCTCACGATCAGGATCAGCGCCGCGGCAACGATCAATTTGTCGGCCACGGGATCGAGGAAGGCGCCGAGGCGCGATGTCTGGCCGAGCTTGCGCGCGTAGTAGCCATCGAGGCTGTCGGTGATGCCGGCGAGCGCGAAGGCGGCGCATGCGGCCGGATCCGCCCATGGATACGGAAGCGCATAGAACAGAATGATGATCGCGGGAATCATCAGGATGCGCAGCCACGTCAGCGTATTGGGCAGGTTCCAATGCGTCGCGTCGGACCGTCCGCCGTCTCTATTGTCCGGGGTGGAGGTGCTCATAAATTACTTGCGCGAGCTCCCGACCGAGGCCTCGAACTTGCACGAAATCGTCGATGCCGGCACGCAGTATTCCTTGCAAACCGCCGAATTGCTTCAGTAGTTCGCGTCGCTTGACGGGCCCCAGGCCCGGGATGGTTTCGAGTATCGACTGGTTGTGCCGTTTGGCCCTTTTGCGCCGATGACCCACGATCGCGAAACGGTGTGCCTCGTCGCGCACTCGCTGAATCAGATGCAAGGCACCCGAATCCGGCGGAAGTATAGTGGGGGTCTCCTGGCCCAACAAGAACAGTTGTTCCTGTCCCGGCCGCCGATCCGCCCCTTTGGCGACGCCGATCAGCGTGATTCCCTCGAGGCCGAGTTCATCGATCACCTTGGCCGCTTCGGCCAGCTGACCCTTGCCGCCGTCGATCAGGAGCACGTCGGGCTTGACCGCTTCGCCGTCGCGCACCCGCTTATAGCGCCGCGTGAGCGCCTGATACATCGCCGCGTAGTCGTCTCCGGGTTCGATGCCCGCGATGTTGAAACGGCGGTAATCCCCCTTCAGCGGCCCCTCGACGCCGAACACCACGCAGGATGCCACGGTGTCGGTGCCGCCCGTATGGCTGATGTCGAAACACTCGATGCGGTTCGGCGAGGCATCGAGGCCGAACACTTCACGCATCTCATCGAGGCTCGATTCGATGGTCGAACGCGCAAGATCGCGCATCTTCAACGCCTGGCTTGCGTTGTTTTGCATCATCTCCAGCCAGCGTGCGCGCAGACCGCGCACCGAGGAGGTGATCCGCACCTTGTGGCCCGATCGCTCCGCGAGGGTGGCCTCGAGGACCTGCATGTCCTCGAAGTCGGATTCCACCAGTATTTCCGGCGGGGATTCGCGCTCCAGGTAATACTGCCCCACGAACTGCGCCAGCACTTCGGGCAATTCGGCGAACGGCGCGCGCGGAAAGAACGTCGTGCTTCCCAGGCTGCGGCCGCCGCGCACGAACATGAGCGCGACGCAGTATTCGCCATTGCCGGCGGCGACGGCGATCACGTCGGCGTCGTGGTCGGTGCCGGCGGTCACGATCTGCTGGGCCTGGATCACCTTGAGATTCGCGAGCTGATCGCGCAGCCGCGCCGCTTCCTCGAAATCCAGCCTCTCGGCGGCGGCCTCCATGCGCCGTCCAAGCTCCTGCTGGACCTCATCATCGCGGCCCTCCAGCACCTTGATGGCGGCCGCGGCGTCGCGCGCGTAACTTTCCTTGGAGATGAGTCCGACACAGGGCGCCGTGCACCGCTGGATCTGATACTGCAGACACGGCCGCGAGCGGTTGGCGAAATACGTGTCCTCGCAATTGCGCAGCCGGAAGAGCTTCTGCAGCTGCTGCAAGGTCTCGCGAACGGCGCCGGCGGAGGGGTACGGACCGAAGAAACGGCCGGGCTCCTTGCGCGAACCGCGATAGAAGGAGAGGCGCGGAAATTCGTGCCGCGTGTCCAAGTGCAGGAAGGGAAAACTCTTGTCGTCGCGGAGCACGACGTTGAAGCGCGGCCGGTGCCGCTTGATGAGGTTGAACTCGAGCAGCAGGGCTTCCGTGTCCGAGTTGGCGATGGTGACCTCCATGCTCGCGGTCTTCGCGACCAGCGCCTGCACCTTGGGGTGCACGTTGCTCGGCTGGAAGTAGGAGCCCACGCGGCTTTTCAGATTGCGCGCCTTGCCGACATAGAGAATCTCACCCCGTGCATCCAGCATGCGGTATACGCCCGGCCGTGCCGGGAGGCTGTCGACGTAGGAGCGGGGCTCGAATGGCGGAAGTCCGTCGCTCATCGGACCCGATGGGCATCGGCGACCGCCCGCGCCCTGGCGATGACCGTCTCGAACATCGCGGTCGTCAGGCGCCGCGTCTGCGTGTTGTAGCGGCTGCAATGATAGGAATCGAGGAGTATTCGTCCGTTCTCCAGACGGTGTTCCGCTCCATGCGCAAACTTGAAGGATTTGGCCGGTAGATCACAGGCCCGCAGCACCGCCCCGTGCGCGATGCCGCCGAGCGCCAGGATGGCGCGCACGGAATGGCTGACGGCGAGCTCGGCGCGCAGATAATCATTGCACGTCTTGATTTCCGGCGGCAGCGGCTTGTTGGCCGGCGGCAGACACTTGACCGAGTTGGTGATGCGCGCGCCCTTGAGCTCGAGTCCGTCGTCCGCC
This sequence comes from Steroidobacteraceae bacterium, assembly GCA_049510875.1. GTDB lineage: Bacteria > Pseudomonadota > Gammaproteobacteria > Steroidobacterales > Steroidobacteraceae > Bog-1198. The sequence continues at coordinate 421 of JBEKYO010000283.1, read as the reverse complement.
GCCTTCGAGGTGGACGCCGTCGCCAGGCCGAACTTGAAGAGCGTCGCGTACAAGAGGATGCCCGCGTGATCGCCGGTGAAAGCGCGGCCGGTGCGGTTCGCGCCATGCATGCCGGGAGCCAGGCCGACGATGAGCAGCCGCGCCTCCGGGTCGCCGAAGGGCGGCACCGGCCTGCAGTGGTAGTCTCGATGGACGGCGTGAACCGAGTCGAGGAAAGCCGCGAGGCGGGGACACCGCCGGCAGCGAAGATCGAAAACTTTACTCATGACCGGATTGCCGTCGAGGCGTACGCCTTATCGACGCTCAGATAAAAAACGGGCTACGCGGAGCACCGCGTAGCCCGCCATCGAGCGCGCCTGGAATTTGGACTAACCCGAGCGCAACCCAAACCTCGCCACTTCCTGGCGGACTTCGTCCGACC
>JBEKYO010000282.1:0-4308 GCA_049510875.1 Steroidobacteraceae bacterium | reverse complement strand
CAATCCCAAGCCGGACGCCGACGCCGGCTGCAGCATGCTTGTCCCCCCGCATGGACTTGGTGACGAAGAACAGCTTGCTGAACCCCCGCTCCATCCAGGCGTTCACCCGGCTGGATCGCGAGTGGTTGGGCGTGAGATCGGCGGCCATCGTCGCTGCGACGAGACCACGACAGGTCTCATCGAATCCTTTCCGAAGCGTAGCGAAGCGCGTCAACATGATGTCGACGATGCTCTGCGGTGTATCGCCCAGCAGCTCCTGCGGCATGCCGAGTAGAAAGCCCCGGTAACGGGCAAGGTCCACGCGCGCGCGCTCGGCAGGTGTGAATGTCTTACGGCCTTTGCGCAGAGCGTTCTGAGCGAGTGGGAAGATCGGCATGAGGGCTACCGGCATCTGGTCGATCTGGGGAATCGGGACACCGTAGGTCTTGACGTCCCATTGATTGCCGCGGGTCAGGACGTTGAACCGCACCATGGAGTGCATGAGGCGAACCATCGCGGCAGACTTAAAGCCGACGCCGTGACGATCGAGCGCACCAGGAATCACCGTCGTCGTGAAGAACGTGGCCGTCTCTTTCACCCGCCGCGCGGCGGTCTTGTTTGATAGGGCACCGGTCAGCGCCATGGGCAATGCCGAATACTTGTTCACGAAGGTGCCGATAAAGCCGCCCCGCACGACGAATGGGACTCTGTGCGCATAGGCGTTGCGCTCCATCCGGGCGCCCTGCTCGATGAGCTTCGGATCTAGCCATGCAGGAAACTGCTCCATGGCACGGATGAGCTGAACGAGCTCGGGGGGCGCGAAGGCGACGTTCTCCAGGCCGCGATCGCAAGCCTCCTCCAGCATCGTGGCCAGCCGATGGAACCCATATTTCGGTATCAGCGCGACATAGGCGTCCGCGACCGGATCTCCGCGCATCGTGTAGGCCTTGACTCGAGCGACGAGCTCTTCATTAGCGAGCAGCTCCGGTCGGCGCTGCGAGAACTCTGGACCCAGCTCGCTCACGGCATCTGGCTCGACGGTAAAGCGCTCGGGTGTGATCGAGAAATCCACGCGAGCGTACATTGAGGAGATCTGAGCCGCTTCGGTCGCAAGCAGTGCCGGCAGTTCCGTTGTAGGGTTGTTCATGGGTTGTCACGCTACCGGCAGTTATAAACCTATCACACGATAGGGTAGTGTGCGTACCCTATCAGGTGATAGACTTCTTGGCAAGTTCCACTTGAGCTCGGCGCTTATGGACAAAGCATTGCAACGCAGCACAACTGTGCGTAAATCGTCAAAACCTCGGAATCTCACTCGCGCGGTCCATCAGAAGGGACACGAGACGCGGGAGCGGATTCTTGATGTGGCGCTGAAGGCTTTCGGTCAAGCCTCCTTCCTGGCCGTGACAACGCGCCAAATCTCGAAGGCGGCTGCTGTCAGCCTGCCGACTCTGCAGTACTATTTCGGCGACAAGGAAGGTCTTTATCGTGCTTGCGCTGGGGCCCTTGTCGAACGGTACCGTCGCCACACGAAAACTGCCGGCGCAAAGGCGGCAGAAGCTCTGAACGAAGGTGGCTCGGCTGAAACGGCTCGGGTCCAACTCAAAGCCTTGTTCGCAGCCCTCGGTGGATTCTTGGTCGGCTCCAGGGAAGCCAGCCGCTGGGCCCAGTTCGTGGCCCGGGAACTGCGCGACCCCGGCCCGGCATTCGAGATCCTGTATGCAGGCCTCTGGCGGCCGGGCGTCGAAATCACGGCACGATTGATAGCCCGCATACTGGGCATTCCGGAGAGCGATCCGGCTGCCCGTGTTCGGGCGTTACTGCTCATCTCCAGCCTCCTGGCATTCCAATCCGGACGGAGTGTTTCGTTACGCACAATGCAGTGGACCAACATCGGACCTCCCGAGCTGTCGATGGTCCTATCCGGTGTGGAGGCCCAGATAGACGCGATTGGCCACAACTGCGCTTGAGGAATACGCAGTTGCGTCCGAGGGGGGCAACCTTCAAGGAAACAGTATTGAATATAATTGAAAGTTCCCGCACCGCATTTGCGCGAATACCGTATTGAAATTCACTCGGCGCTCAAACGCCGATGTGAGTTCTCCTTAAAGCTGTCCGCATTTCTCCTTTAAGCTGTCACGTTTTCGAAGGCAAGTAAACGCTCGGCCGTGCCTAAATTTAAGGTAGTCTAGCGTGGCTGCCAATGCTGCCAACAATCTCGCGGCGCTGAAATCATTTTGTCATGTTTGCGCCATTTTTTGCGTTTAAGGTGTCCTAAATTGGCTTGGGTTCAGATGGCATGGCGAATTCACCCTACGATCCGCAAGGCGTCCGGCGGCTGAGCTACAAACGGCTACCGAAGGCGATTCGAGACTCGGCCGTTTCGATGATCGAACGCAAACTGGCAACCGGGACAGTCACTGATCTTGTGACCATTTCGGATAGTGATTGGCATGGGGCCTGCAGGCGATTCAATGCGATTCAGAGACTCGCCGAACAGCCGGGACGGCTGGGTCGGAGAGCCAAAGAAATTGGCAAGATGTTCGGCGCTACCGATCGCACCGTCAGGCGTTGGCTCTCGGTTTACCGTTCGAACCCCGATATCGTCGCGCTCTTACCTCGCCAGAAGGGTCAACGGTTGGGGAACCGCCGACTGAAACCGGATTCGGAGCGGCTTCTCGGCGAAGTGATCGATGTTTGGGCCGCGCGTGCAGAGCGGTTGCCAGTATCCTGGATTGTGGAAGAATGTCGACGTCGTGCGCGTCCGCGCCGATTGGAAGCGCCCGGTCGGCGGGCCGTCGAAACGAGATTGAGGGACCGTGGCCTCGACAGCTTGTCCCAGCAACGCTTCGCCGAGAGGGCGGAGCCGGCAATGACACTCACCCCCCGCACACGGCAGGCGTTGGCGATCGTACAAATCGATCACACCCTGGTCGACATTATGGTCGTCGACGAGGTCTTACGCGAGTCTATGGGACGACCTTGGATTACCGTCGTCATCGATATCGCGACACGTGTCGTGCTCGGTTTTGCGCTCAGGCTTGATCCGCCCTCGGCGACCTCCGTCGGCCTTGCTCTGACGATGGCTTGTTTACCAAAAAATGAATGGCTCAAGGAGCGGAATCTCGATTTTGTGGCGCCGGCCGGGGTGCCGAAGCTGATTCATATGGACAATGCCAAGGAGTTTCACAGCTTGGCGTTGCGCCGTGGCTGTGAGCGGTACGGCATCAGTCTCGAGTATCGGCCCCCGGGTCGACCGCAATTTGGTGCTCATATCGAGCGCTATCTCGGTACGCTCATGAAGCGAATCCACGGATTGCCCGGAACCACGTACTCGAACCCCATCGAACGCGGCAAGTATCGAAGCGAGGCGCGCGCCATCATGACCATGGCGGAACTCGAGCGCTGGATGGCATTGGAAATTGGTGGTCGTTACCACCAACGGGTCCACCGCGGCGTGCACGCGGTGCCCGCGCAGCTTTGGGCCAAGTCCATCCGCCGAAAGCCGCCGCCGGTGGTCACCAATCCAGCACGCTTCGTTATCGATTTTCTCCCGGCCGACACTCGTCGGGTGGGAAGAAATGGCTTTCAAATCAACCGGATTCGCTACTGGAATCCGGTCCTGTCTCGGGTATATCCGCCGAGCGCGAGGGTTTTGGTTCGTCACGATCCGCGCGACCTATCCCGAGTGTTCGTGCCCTCCCCCGTCAACACCGAATATCTTGCCATCCCATACGCTGACCTTCGTCGCCCGCCGATCACGCTAGCCGAGCTTGAACGCGCCCGGACACAGCTGAGCGCCAAGGGCCATTCTCAGCCGTCGGAGGATTTGATTTTTGCAACAACCGAGGCCCAGCGACGAATCGAACGAGAATCCGCTAAACGCAGCCGCCGTGCACGTCGCAATCTCGCCAGGCAACCGCTCCGGGCCAAGATGCCCGCCAAACCCGTCCAGGAACCGGCCGTGAACTACAATGAGCGTGTCATTCCGTACTCTGGGGAAGTGTGGTGACCGCCGCCGCTCCTCGTGCCAAGCGCAAGTCCGCGGCTGAAAAGCCATTCCCGCTCCCCTCCGCACAATGGGTATCTCTTGCGCGCGATCGCTGGGTACGATATCCCATCGGCGATGCGGGTGTCCGTCGCCTCCAGGAACTCCTCGCTACGCCTCCCCGAGTCCGCATGCCATGCATGTTGATCTACGGGGTCAGCGGCGCAGGTAAATCAATGCTCCTCGAGAAGTTTCAACGCGACCATGCGAAAACCGAGGAGCGCCGAAGCAGACGACGTATCATCATCGCGGCCGAGCTGCCTCCTGTTCCGCTTCTGAGC
>JBEKYO010000281.1:0-4327 GCA_049510875.1 Steroidobacteraceae bacterium | reverse complement strand
GTAAAGAGCCGCACCGGTAATGACCATACGCCGTGGGCAAGGTGCAGGTAAGCGGTGGAAGGCACCGCAAGGACGTAGGGTATTGTCCGACCTCAAGCGGCCGCCGATTGCGGCGCCAGGCGGTTATTGCATCGCCGTCATCGGCTCGGCTACCGTGCTCACGAACTGTTTGCGGTAGCCGGTCACCTTGACGATGTATTGGCGCGTTTCCTCGGAAGGCAGATCGGTGCGCAGCCGGTCGTACAGCGCCGCGGGAGCCAGGCCGTTGATGTCGCCGAACGCTTCGTTTTTGTCCTTGGCGAACGTGCGGGTCACGTTTCTCGGTCCCGTGTTGTAGGCGGCGATCACGCAATAATCGCGCGAACTTTGATCGGTGATCGCGTGAAATTCGCTGTTGCTCAAGATGCTCAAGTACGCCGCGCCGAGTTCGATATTGTGCTCCGGGTCGAACAGGAATTCGGGCGTGGGCGTTTGATCGACGCCCTGCACGCGTTTCAGGGCCGCGCGGCCGCCGCTCCCGGGGACCAGTTGCATGAGTCCATAGGCGGGCGCGGCGCTCACGGCAAATGGATTGAAGTTGCTTTCGGTGCGCATGATCGCCAACACGAGGCTCGGACTCACGTGATACGCCGCCGAGTACTTCTCGGCGCTCGCCCGGTAGCGCTCGGCGCCTTTCGCTTCGAAGTTCTTCACCATCGACAGTCTCACGAAGCGCGCGGTTTGTGCGCCTTGCTCCGAGGTAACGAGGCGCGTCTGGACCTTTTGAGCGACCAGATAGCGCGCGAAGTTCTCGGCCTCAACACGCGTGCGAATCGGTTTGTTCCTATTGTCACGCACCAATCCGTACAAATAGGGATTGCGGCTCGCGTCCAGCGTGACGTCCTTGTCGGTGAACAGGTCGACCGATGCCGGGTCGCTCCCGGTCAGGAGCGCGGTAACGATGGCGCTTCTCAGGCTGCCCTCCGGATCCCTGTCATCCACGGTCTCCACGGTGAGCAACCCGTGGTCGAAGTCCGTCACGACCCGGCTCTTGTAGCCTTGCGTGTACTTAACATAAGTCGTGCGGTCGGCGACCTTGGCGTCATTCTGGCCCCAACGCTTCTGCACGTTGGACTTCAGCTGTGCCAGAGCGGCCTCGAATTTGCGGCGCAGCACCTCCAGGTTCGTCGTGGCGTCCTTGGTGTCCGACGCCACGGCTTGATTCAGACCCTGAGTGTCCACCGGCTGTCCGTTGACCACGCGCTGAACGTTCTGGCCGACGATTTTCGAGGTTGCGCAACTCGCGCCGACGCCGGCGATGCCGAGAACGAGAATGCACTTTGCAAGGCGTGCCGGGGCCCGGTGTCTCATAGGTCTCTGCTTGCGCGGCTGCTGTGAGGGGAGGTCCACGAGTTCCTACTATGCGCAGCAGCGCGCCAGCGGACAACCCCCCAAAATGGGGGGACGAATGCCGGTAAATCGCGCGGATCGGGCCGCCCCGCCCGCCTCAGCGGGCGAAGCCGCGGCCCAGCATCGCCACCACCGCGGCGCGCGCGGCGGCCGAGTGGACCGGCAGCGCGAGCACGTCGCCTGGACGCGCCCAATCGAGGGCGAAGCGCACCGCATCGAGTTCGCTGCCCTCGATCGGCACGGCGGACTCCGGCAGTCCCAAGCGCAACAGTTCGGCGCGGATGATGCGCGGTACTTCGCCCGGCGCGCGGCCGCGCAGCTGGGTTTCATTCTCCTTCACGACCACGAGATCCGGCCGAAATGCGGCGGCGACGCGCGCCAGTTCTTGAATGTCGGCGTCCTTCCGGTTGCCCGCATGGCCGAGCAGCAGCGCGAGCCGGCCGGTCCCGGTGCGCAAATGATCGGCCACCGTCAAGAAGCCGCGCATGCCTTCGGGATTGTGCGCGTAGTCGATCAGGATCCGCGCTCCGCCCACCTCGAAACGCATCATGCGCCCCGGATTGTCGTGCGCAGCGGCGCCGAACCGCGCGAACACCCCGGCGATGGCCGCCGCGCCGATGCCGAGCGCGGCTGCGGCGAGCGCCGCGCCGGCGAGGTTGGCTACGTTATAGGTCGCAACCCCGCCGATCGACAAGGGCATGGCGGCGATCGCTCCCAGCGCGTACTCGGCGCCTCGATGACTCAAGGTCAATTCCCCACGGCGCACGCCGCAGGTCGAGCCGCCGCGCGCTGCGCATTCCCGCAGGGTCGGGTGATCCGCATCCAGCGCGAACCAGCCCACCGGCGGGCACCGCTCGAAGCGGTGCGCGAGCTCGCCGGCTTTGGCCCCGAGCTGTGGGTCGTCGGCGTTCAGCACCAGCAAGCCGTGCGGCGCAACGACCGCGGCGACCGCAAGCTTGACGTCCGCGAGTCCGGCCAGGTCGTCGATGCCGTACTCGCCGAAATGGTCCGAGCTCACATTGGTAACGACCGCCGTGTCGGCGTACGTCACCGCGATTCCGCGGCGCAAGATGCCGCCGCGCGCGGTCTCCAGAATGGCCGCTTGCGCGCGCGGCTCGCGCATCACCCGGCGCGCGCCCGCCGGCCCCGAGTAGTCGCCGCTAGCCAGCAGCTCATCATCGAGGAAGACGCCGTCGGTGCAGTTATACCCCGCCCGCCAGCCGTGCGCTCTCGCGCAGGCGGCGAGCAGCCGAACCGTCGTGGTCTTGCCATTGGATCCCGTGACGAGGGCCGTCGGGATGTTGTGCAATTCGTCCCAGGCCACCTCGGCGACGGTCGGCAACGCGGTGAGGGCAAAATCGCGCCCTCCCGTCCCGGCGCCCAAGGTGAGTTCCGAATCATCGAGCAGATGCGCCAGGCCTCGCGAGGCCGCCGCACCGAGCAGCGCCCAAAGGCGCGGCAGCGTCTCGAGACCCGCGAGGCGCTCGAATCGCGCGAAGGCGGCGGATTCATCGATGACCGGCGGAACATCGGCCGCCGGATTCGGGGAGTCGGCGGCGGCCGCCACGGCGGCTGCCCGCAGCGCATTCTCGAGCGCGGCCGTGCGCGCGGGATCGCGCTGCGCCAGGGCGGCGCATAGCGCCCACTCGTTCACCTCGGTTGCCGACCAGAGCTGATCGCCGGGCGCCGTCATCGCCAGCGACGCACCGCCCACATGCCTGCGCACCACGGAGCGCCGGTTGGCCCATCCCAAGTGCGCGCCGGCCCGCTCGATGAGCGCGCGCCAATTCTCGAGCAGGGCGGCGTCGCTCGCCACGGCTGTGCCAACCTCGAGCACGGCGCCGGTGGACGCAAAAAATAAATTGGCGCCGGTCAGGCGCCGCGAATCCTCGAAGGGCAGCGCGGATGCGACTTTCAGTCTTCGTTCTCCGGCGCCAATCGCACGCCGCGCTCATCCCGGATCAGGCCCTCGAGGCTGAACTCGGGATCCGCGTGCGCGGCGTCGTGCGCGAGTTCGCTGTTCGGTTCGGGCGCGGCCGCAGGCGGGCGCATGAGCGGCGGCGCGGGACGGGGCGGCGCCGCGCCCGCGGGCTTGAACTTCGTGATCTGCTTCCAGGAGCGCACCAGGGCATCGGCAAAGATCAGCAGCAGGTCGCCCGCTTCTCCCATGCGCAGCGCCGCCTCGATCGCCTCCTGTTCGTCGGGAATGATGGAGATGGCGCCGCCCTCGACTCCCGCGGCGAGCAACGCTCGCGCCTGAATTCGCGGCACCTCGTCCGGCGCACGCTCGCGCAGATTATCGTCGCGGCGGCAAATATAGTGATCGAAGCGGCCCGCGACGGCCTGGGCAATCCCCACGAGATCCTGGTCGCGGCGATCGCCCGGCCCCGCGAGCACCACGATGCGCCGGCCCGTGACGTCGAGCCGCAGCGCCAGATCGGCCATCATGCCGACGGCGTGCGCATTGTGCCCGTAGTCGAACAGCACCTTGAACGGGTGCTCGCTGAACACATTCATGCGTCCCGGGGCCTGGAAGAACGTCGAGTCGAACGTACGCAGCCCCTGCCGGATGGCATCGAGTTTGATGCCGAGCGAAAACGCCGTCGCCGCGGCGAACATCGCGTTCTGCACGTTGTGAGTCGCCCGGCCCTCGAGCGTCGCCGGAATCAGGTGCGTCCAGAGCAGCGGAATGTGGCCGCCGCGATCGTAGAGCGTCATCATCTGGCCGTTGACGCCGGCCTCCAATGCGCACGCGCGTCCGCCCGCGCGGATGTGCTCGCGCACCAGCGTGTGGTGCGGATTCATCGTCACATAGCAAATGTGCTTCGCTTCGGTGTACCCGGCCATCTTCAGCACGAGCGGGTCGTCGGCGTTGAGCACGGCGCAGTCGGTGGCGACTTCCACGACGATGCGCTTCAATTCGGCCAGCTGATCGAGC
>JBEKYO010000280.1:0-4453 GCA_049510875.1 Steroidobacteraceae bacterium | reverse complement strand
AAATGTCCCGGCCACACCTCGTGAACGGAGGTGAACAACAAGGTCGCTTCGCTGGGGATGTACGCTTCCTGTTCGGCCTTCGACCATTTCGGATCCGGCGGCGCAATGTTGTACGTCGACGCCACGCCCTTATCGTACGGCCCCGGTATCTGAATGAAGGCAGCGTACGAGCGGTTGTACTCGGGGGCTGCCGCAACCAACGCCTCGTCGTCGCTTGGAATGCTCGCCACGTTGTGGTCCTGAACGAACTTCTTCAGGTCCTTGAGCTGCGCGCGCGCGGCTTCCAGCGTGCCGCTCTTCGGTTTGTTCGCCGCCACTTTGGCAATGCACGCGGACAGCGTGCCCTTCGGTAGGAACACCGCACATTCCCCTTTTAGCGCCTGGCTATTGCGTTCCAGATCGGCGCGGCCGGCCGCCTCGATCTGCTCGATCGGCACGTCGACGCTTTCAGTGTCCTTGACCATCTCGGCGAACAGGTCCTTGCCCAAGGCGAATTTGTCGGTCGCGGTCTTGCGCAGCCCGATCAGATAATTCTTCAAATTGGTCATCGCGGTCGCGGCGTTGTTGTCCGCGTCGGTGAGTTGTTTCTGCAAATCCGGATCACTCACCGCCGAAAAAATCGGCGCGACATCCTTGGAATAGAATTCGGCGAATCCGCCGAAATCGGCGATGCCCAACTCGACGTACGTCTTGGGCAGCGGCCCTTTGAGGTTTTCCTGGATGTCCGTCACCATCTTGGGGATGCCGCGCGCGTACTTGATGTACGCCTTCATGCGCACATCGAGCGGCGCGTAGTTGCGGCTCAGGAACATATCCGGATCGAGATTGTTGAGATAGAAGTAAGGGTTGGTGAAGGGATAGCGGGCCTTTTCGAGCCAGAACAGATCCCGGTCCACGACACTGAGCAAGTACTCGCGGTCGAACCGCTCCCTCGGCTCGAGCGGCGCCGGGTCCACGGCCGTGATCTGCGCACGCGCATCGTGCAGACGGGCGATTTCGCGCTTGATCCCGTACGCGCTCACGTCCGGCAGCTGGCCGTCGAATTCGTGCCGCCCGGATTGCGCCGCGAAGAACGGCTGCGCGCGCATATATTCCTCGATGAAGCCGTTCGCAGTGGTCGACCATTGCTGACTGGCTTGGGACGGCGGTTTTTTCGCCGGCGCGGACGGCGGCGGTGCCTGGCCACACCCCACCAAGCCCACCAACAACACGCCCGCCGCCACATTGATTATCTTAGATAAACAAGACATGACTCCCCCTTAGAATATGACCATTTATAGTTGGACGATCGTTATTCGACTAAAACCTCCGGCTCAAGCATCGCGCTATTATGATCGCGGTATTATGGAAGGCGCGGGCCGCCGTTAAAAGCCGTATGGACCGCCGCGTTCGAGCGCACGCTGGTAGGCGCTGCGCGCGCGGATGCGGCTCAAGAAATCGACGAGTTTCGGCCGACGCGCATCGAGTCCGGCTCGGGACCGCGCCGCTTCCAGCGGAAAACTCATCTGCACGTCCGCCGCCGAGAATTGCGCGCCGGCGAACCACGGCCGCACGGCGAGCTCCGACTCCATGAAATTCAAATGCCGCTCGAGCTGCGGCCCGATGAAGGCCTGTTGCACCGAGGAGGCGATGCGGCGCGCCACGGCGCCCGCCGGCCAGGGCATGGGCCGCGCCGCCACCCGGTCGAAGACGAGTTTGAGCAGCAGCGGCGGCATCGCCGAACCTTCCGCGTAGTGCAGCCAGTAGGTATAGCGCAAGCGCTCCGGCGTGCCCACGGGCGGAATCAAGCGCCCCTCGCCGTACCTGTCCACCAGGTATTCGATGATCGCCCCCGACTCGGCCACCGTGACGCCGTCGTCGGTGATGACGGGGGATTTACCGAGGGGATGCACCCGCAACAGCGCGGCCGGGGCGAGCATGGTCTGCGCGTCCCGTTCATAGCGCACCACCTCGTAGGGCGCGCCCAATTCTTCGAGCAGCCACAACACCCGCTGCGACCGAGAGTTATTCAGATGGTGCACGGTTACCATCCAGCATTATAGCGCGTAGATTTGTGCGATCGAATCGCAAATTCAGCATCCGTTCATGGCATCCTTGCGCACATGGAAAGAATCGCCCAGACATCCCCCAAACCCATGCGTGACGAGCTGCGAATCACCACGCTGCAAGCTCACATCCTCGAACAGCAGGCGCACTATCCGCATGCCTCCGGAACTTTCTCCTGGATCCTCTCGGCGCTCTCGATCTCAGCCAAAATCATCGCCGATAAGGTGCGGCGCGCGCGGCTGGAAAACGTGCTCGGCAGCGTCGGCGTCGAGAACGTTCAGGGTGAGATGCAGCAGCAGCTCGACGTGCTCGCCAATGACGTCTTGTTGGCCACGCTGGGCGGGCGCGAAGGCGTCGCCATCGTGGCCTCCGAGGAGAACGAAGAACCTGTGATCCTCCGGGAGGACGTCGAAGGCGTGCCGCGCTATTGCGTGCTTTTCGATCCGTTGGACGGATCGTCCAACCTCGACATCTGCGGCGGCGTCGGCACGATTTTCAGCATCCTGCAGCACAGCGGACACGGGACGCGGGCGCAGGACTCGTTATTGCAGCCTGGTGCGCGGCAGATCGCCGCCGGCTATGTGCTGTACGGCTCGTCCACGGTGTTCGTGCTGACCATCGGCAAGGGGGTCGATATGTTCGTTCTCGACCCGAGCATCGGCGCCTTCATGCGGGTTGAACGCAACCTTAGGATTCCAAGCGGCAACAAGACCTATTCCGTCAACGAGGGCAACCGCAAGACGTTCCCCGAGGGCTATCAGCGCTACCTCGACTGGGCGCAGTGCAACGGCTATTCCAGCCGCTACACCGGCGCCATGGTGGGCGACGTCCACCGCATCCTGCTGAAGGGCGGCGTTTTTCTCTACCCGCCCACCAAGAGCGCGCCTAACGGAAAGTTGCGGCTCATGTATGAAGCCAACCCCATGGCCATGATTATCGAACAAGCCGGCGGCAAGACCCTCGCCGCACCGGGTCGTCGGGTCATGGACATCCAACCGGACGCCATTCATCAACGGACCCCGGTGATCCTGGGCGCCACGGACCAGGTGGCGCTGGTGCTCGCGCATCTGGAGAAGCAGTAACGCCAAACGGTTGCACCCGAACTCTGCCGCGCGGACGCGCCGCGGGATGGGATCAGCCCGTCCGTCCGGGGGCCGCGAACGGCGCCTTGGCGGTGCTGAACGCCGGCATCGCCTCGCAGCGCTCACTGAGCATCGCCAATCCTGGATAGCCGGGGGCGGCTCCGCCGGCCAGCAGTGCTTCGCTGAGGAAACTGAACACGCAGGTCGCGGTGACGTCCGCCTGCGTCAGGCGATCACCGACCAACCACCGGCCGCTGCGCCCCTGCGCAAGGCGATCCAACTCGGCGAGCGCGGCATTCATCTGCTCGGCGCACCGATCGACCCAGGCTTGATGGCGCTTCTCTTCCGGGCGGAATGCCGTCTCGTAGAGTTGCAGGACGCCTTTCTCCGCCGCACCGGTCGCGACCGCCATGACCCGAAGCGCCGCGCGGCGCGCGTTGCCCGTGGCGGGCAGCAGCGCCCGCTCGGGCCCAACCTCATCGTCCAGGTAGTCCAAAATCGCCGCGGAGTCGATCAACGATTCGCCGCCATCCAGGACCAGCGTGGGCACCCGGCCCAACGGGTTATGCCGGCGTATGAGTTCGAAGTCCTTCCCCACCGACCAATTGCGGTGCTCGAAGGGAATCTCCAGCAGATTCAACGTGACCGCAACGCGGCGCACGAACGGCGAATCGAACATCCCGATCAGCAACATCAATGCCCTCCTTTGACCCAAAGCCCGGCTGCCGTCAGGGCCTCCGCCAGTTGAATCTCGATTCTCTCGGCTTCCGCCCGCTGGATGTACTGCAGGTGCAGCGTCGGTCCGGTGAGCACTTCGAGGCCGCGCTTCAGCACGCTGCCCGCCGACCTGATGCCCGCCTTGTGCTGATCGAAACGCTGCATTGGACTGTATTTGCTCATACCCACGTAGAGGCCGTAAGGCTCGGCGGGCCTATCCCGAAAGTCGAGAAGCACCAAGTAGATGTTCGATCGGCCCTTGCCGGCCGCGCGGAAGTGGAGCGCAATGTCGTACACGCTCGGCAACCACGCGACGTAGCGCATCGGCAACCACTCCGGAATGGAATCCGCCGCCTCGGTCCAAAGTTGTTCGAGCGCCCGTTCGATGTTAATGCCCATTTCGCCACGCATCCACAGTTCGTGAACGCAGTGCGCGCCGGCGGCCCCGTCGGCCTGCGCGAGCGCGCGCTCGAAACGGCGGCCGATCGCGGCTCGGTTCAAGCCCTGCAGCGGCCGGGCACCGGGAGCGATCCTCGCGTGCTGCACTTCCACTTCCCCGACTCCCATTCCCGGCTCCCATTCCGGTTCCGGTTCCGACTCCGATTCCG
>JBEKYO010000279.1:0-4484 GCA_049510875.1 Steroidobacteraceae bacterium | reverse complement strand
TGACCAACCGATACACGGTGGACTCGGTTGCCCTTTCGGACTTCGACAAGTCCCGCATCGAGACCATGGTGGCCGCAGTCGACGGAGGCAAGGAGATCACGCAGCCGTCCTTGTACTGGCGCAAGCTCAATCGGCTGAATATCGATCAGCTTAATCACACCGGTTATGAGAACTTCAAGCGCACACTTGCGCTAAATTACTTCACATTCGTCAACATTCTTCCGTGGGATCCACAAATACGAGTGCTCGCAAAAGACATTCGGGCGTTGCGGCTACTAAAAATCGCCTTCTGCGCTCTCGGAGCCAAATCATCGCAATTTTATTCATCGGTCAATTGGATCCAAACGCGCATCTATCATTTCCTGACGCTCGCAATGCGCGAGCGCCTTACGCACATGATTCTCGACTCTCGACTGCTCGCACTAGAGGAGCCCACCGAAGGTGGTGCGATTCCCGTTCGCACGCACGGCGGTTCACTGACTTCCGCGGATCTGTGCAATTCAATACTTGAGTATGACGTCCCGTCGACCGCGATCAAGCGAAAACCGCATGCCATACTGGAACTCGGTGGCGGCTACGGCCGCACCGCATTCGTCTGGTTATCCCTCAATAAATGCAAATACATCATGGTTGACATCGCACCGGCGCTGTGGGTGGCGGAGCGCTATTTGTCTAACGTACTACAGCGTAGAGTGGTGTTTCCATGGCGCTCATTCAGCAATTACGCCGAAGTTCGAATCGAATTTGAAGCGGCCGATTTATGTTTTCTGACGCCCGATCAGTTAGAGTACTTACCGGACGCGAGCATCGATCTCGGGATCAATATCTCCTCGCTACACGAGATGACGATCGACAAGATTGGTTATTACCTCGCGCAATTCGATCGATTAATTTCTCCAAGCGGTCACTTTTATCTGAAGGCCTGGAAGCGATCTATTCTGCCGGTGGATGAGGTCGTCATTAACCAATCCGATTATCCGATTCCGGCCGACTGGCGCATCGTCGTTGAGCGCACGCCAGATTTTCAGCCAACTTTCTTTGAGACGGTCTTCCAAAAGATTTGAATCAGGTTGGGGAGTGCCCGCCGGGCGTCGGACTGGCCCTCGCCTGTACCACGTCACGATACCCAACCCCAGAACTGCACTTTCCTAGGTTGAATTTTGCAAACTATTTGTGTAATTGATTCGCGCCGCCGTCAAGGCCTGCTCGAAAGAGAGATTAGCACATGAAATATTATCGAATGGCGATAGCCCTGTTGGCCATCATTGGTGTCGCAGCCGGAGCCCAGGAACGGTTACCGACAATTCCTCCCGCGCAATACACGGAGGAGCAGAGGCAGGCTGCAGCCGACTTCGAGGCGGCGCGGAAGGTTCCGGTATTCGGTCCATTCGAGCCCATGATGTACAGCCCACAGGTGATGTCGACGGCGCGCGCGATGGGTGACTACCTTCGCTACAAGTCGGCGATTGGCAATACGCTGAGCGAACTCGCAATCCTGATCACGGCGCACGAATGGACGCAGGACTACGAATGGGCGCTGCACTACCCGATCGCGCTGAAGGCCGGTAATCGGAAAGAGGTCGCAGACGACATTGCCGCAGGCCGGCGCCCGAATGCGATGAGTACAGATGAGGAGACCGTGTTTGACTTCACCAGCGAACTGCTAAGGAACAAGCGGGTTTCCGATGCGACATTTGAGCGTGCCAGGTCGCGGTTTGGAACGAAGGGGGTGGTCGACATGACGGGAATCGTTGGTTACTACACGTTTCTTGCAATGCAGCTCAACGTCGCGCAGTACCAGATTGCGACGGACGGAAAGAATCCCCGCATGCCTCGCTAGGCCAAAGGTCCTGGGCAATGACCTGTTCCGCTCGCACCGATCATCGAAGATTTTGCGATCGCGGAGGATTCCCGCCATCGGGTTGGGTCGGACTGCCTCCTGGCGCCGGGGTCTGCGTGTTCACCCGAATCAAGCTTCTGTCGCAGGTCGTTTTTGCGGCTGACCCATAGTGCCGGCGGGCTACATATGCCGCCAAAACATTCCTGCAGTAACTCTACTGGATACATTATGATGCGGCGACACGAGAGGCTGCCCACATGCAGACGACGAGCGGGAAGCGACCTTTGATCCTTGCAATATCCGCGCTGGCGTTCATCGCGGGAGCCGGGCACGCGGCCAATGTCACCACGCACCACTACGACACGCTGCGCACGGGCTGGAACCCGGGGGAGACGGTGCTCACGCCCAAGGCGGTCTCGGGCACCTCGTTCCAGCTGAGCACGACCGTGACGCTCGACGAACAGGTCGACGCGCAACCGCTGCTGCTCCAGGCGCAGTCGATTCCGGGCCAGGGCACCCACGACGTCGTCTACGTCGCGACCGAGGGCGACAAGGTCTACGGTATCGACGCGGCAAGCGGCGCCATCCTCCTGTCGCGCAGCCTCGGCACGCCGGTGCCGTATACGGCGCTGCCAGGGGGGTGCACGAATAACTCGGACGTGGTCGGCATCAACAGCACCCCGGTCATCGATCCCACCACCGGCACGCTCTACGTGATCGCATACACCTACAAGTCCGGCCAGCCCGTGTATCGCATCCACGCGCTCAGTGTGACGACGCTCGCGGACCAGGTCGCGCCGGTGGTCGTCAACGCGTCCGCGAGCCTCACGAACGGCGACACCTACACCTTCACGCCCGGCTCGAGCCGGCAGCGCTCGGCGCTCCTGCTCGCGAACGGCAATGTGTACGCCGGGTTTGGGAGCTTCTGCGACATCAACGCCAACGTGTCGCGCGGCTGGGTGCTCGGCTGGCAAACGGGGACTCTCGCGCCACTGCCCGCCAATACGCTGACCAACAAGCTCGGCACGGCGCCTCAAAACTTCTTCCTGTCCTCGATCTGGATGGCGGGCTCGGGCCTCGCGTCGAGCAGCGCCGGCAACCTCTACTTCGTCACCGGCAACTCCGACCCCAACGGCAAGGAGTACAACCCAGTTACCAATATCGCCGAGAGTGCCGTGGAGATTTCCCCGGACCTCCTCACGTTGAAGAGCCTGTTTACGCCGTCGAACCACGCGGCGCTCGACCGCGAGGATAACGAGTTCGGCTCCGGCGGCATCGTCCTTCTACCGCCGCAAACCGGCGCGTCGACGGACCTCGCGGTAGCCGCCGGCAAGGACGGCATCCTCTACCTCCTGAACGCGGACAGCCTCGGAAACGGCGCGTCGGCACCGACCGGCAAGGCGCTTGGCACTGCGCAGATCGGCGGTTGCTGGTGCAGCCCGTCGTACTACACCGCGAGCAACGGCACGGGACGCGTGGTCGCGAGCGGCGGCAACAACCTGACCGTCTGGGACGTCAAGACGGACCCGAAGCCGCGGCTCACTCTTCTCGCGACCTCCGGCTCGATCGCGAACGGGCAGGATCCAGGCTCCTTCTCTACGATCTCCTCGAACGGCACCACCGCGGGAAGCGCGGTGCTGTGGACCGTTGGCCGGCCGACCAACACCTCACCGGCCAGCATCAATCTGTACGCCTTCAGTGAGAGCGGCCAGCAGCTCTTCAGCGGCGTCGCCGGCACCTGGCCCAACACCAGCGGGGATGCGAACATTGTGCCCGTGGTCGCCAACGGGCGCGTGTACGTCGCGAGTTACCGCTCGCTCGCAATCTACGGCCTCGGCACCGGCGCCGGAGTCGAGGCGCCCTTGATCGCGGCGAAGTCCCAGTTGCGCGCTCCGCTCGCGGCGGGCCAGCACGAGGTGTTCGGCACCGTCGTGCACCAGGACGGCGCCGAGTTAACGGTCGCGAACCGCAACGGCGATCTCGTCGCGGTGGACGGCACCGAGGCATTCGCCCACTCGCGCGCGGTCGAGTCGGCGGTGGGCCACGGCGTGATGGTCCGCGGCAGGTACGCCGAGGGCGGTGTGCTGCGCGCCGACGCGCTGCTGCACGCCAAGGACGACCCGGCCATGTGGCCGGCCGACCGCTAGCACTACCCCGCCGCGGGCACCGCGCGCCGCTCGTTGAATTGACGGATTTTGCGCGAGGCGCTTACTGTCTTGCAGCGCCGGCGTCAAGGCTCGCCTTTCCACTCACTCACTGCAATCCAGACGGCAATCCAACAGAATAGGAACCCGAGACTCAGAAACGGATGGTCTGGCGAATTGACGAACGGTATTGATAAGAGCCATACGGTCATCCAGACTGCGATGGTCACCCAACCTCGCCAGTCCACCGGACGCCTACCGCCCAAAACAGGCCTCGGTCCGAACCAGTACCGAGGCCTATAGTCCGAGCTGCTTCGTATTGAGTGCTCACTTGATCTGACAGTGCGGGTCATACGAGATAACGTAGCAGGGGATATTTCAATTTGCGACTTGCGCGAATCCAATCATGTATGTCTGCTCATCGGACTCAAAGGCGCCGCTCGCGGGCGTCCGCTTCTGAGTATGTCTCTTCGGGGAAAGGTTGGTAATGCTGTGGCTCG
>JBEKYO010000278.1:0-4495 GCA_049510875.1 Steroidobacteraceae bacterium | reverse complement strand
AGATATGCGCGATGGAGGATCGTTTACTTCTGATGCGGCAACGCCACATCAGAGCGCCGCCAGCGCCTCCTGCGAATCAACGTAAACATGCGATGAAGTGCCGCAGGCGGGGACCGCGCCATCGTAGGACGCGGGAACCCACTGCGCGTGTGCGCCCGCCGCTTTCCGTGGGAAAGCTAACCGGCGCTTACTCCGTTAATGCTCTTGCCGCGCTGTCTCGAGTACCTCGGTTAGGAACGTTGAAACCGCATTCGCCCAAACGGATGGGTCCGCATAGCCTAGCGTCCTGTGTCCGTCGCCATCGAAGGGCGGCAATCCTACGAACCGGACCGCGGGTTTTGAGCCAGCTTGGTAGGCGCCGAGCATCATTTGCGCGACTTTGGGTGGGAAGAAGTGGTCGTTGGGGGCATATAGCCAGAGCTGCGGCACTTGGTTTGCCCGTCCGAATGCCCCGGCAGCCTGTGCGAGGCGCTCTGCACCGCTGCATATGTGTTCATGATCGTCACCCCCTCGACCCCCGGCAAAGTTTATGATCCCGACCACTCCCGGCGGGGGCGCGTCGGCAAGCGCTATGGCGCCGAAGCCGCCAGCCGAATGACCGACTACTATGATCTTCTTCGGGTCGACACCGGGCAGTTGCGCCGCGGTCAGTACGATTGCCGACTCAACGGCTGCTGTCTCGCGACCTTCGTGCACATAGTCGCGGTTGGAGCACGGCCCTGAGGGCTCCAGGTACGGGCCATCCGACTCACCGAATCCGGGTCTGAGCGCGACGACTACGACGTATCCCTGCCCCGCGAACCAAGCTGCAGCGGCGGTGAATCCCACCTTCTCGTTGCGCGCGTCGGCACTGCTGACGGGGATGCCGTGATTAATCACGACCAGCGGAAAAGGCCCCGTTGCAAATGGGCGAAACACGTTTACCGCCAGCCTGAACTCCCGGCCGCCAATCGGAACCTTGAGCCAGCCCGTCTGACGAGTGATGTCTGTGGCTGCGGCAGCGGTCAATGATTGCCCTATAAACGCGAGCACCATGACAATCCAAATACGCAACACCGGCTTCCTCATGCGCGACGCCAATTAACTCGACGTCCGTGTCAAGCATAGCTCCGGCCTCTACGTCGGCTCACGGATCGACGCAGGCAGCCGGTCTACTTGAATTCCATTATTATCGCGCTTTGTTGTCCCTTAACCAATTCTTCGAAGTGAACGCGATCTCCTCGATTGAACCAAATTGAGCCAGATTTATAGTCGTTCACAACGCTCTTTCCATCCGGCGTGGTGGACTTCAACGATCCATCGTATCGGTAGACAACAACAACATCTTTATCGTGAAAGTGCATCGGCGTAGGTACATTCGGCGTCCAGCTGAAGTTCCAAATCACGACACGTTCATTGTCGAAGACTTTCAGGGAACCGGGCCGTGGGAATGCAGGGGGGTATCCCGATTTATTCGCGTACAGCGGCTCGGGGTGTTCCTTGAGTTCAGCAACGATCAACCTGGCCGGGCTTCCCGAGATTACCTCTTCAATGTGCTCGGTTCCCAAACCATCATAGACGACCTCTCCGAACTTTCGTTCGGAAACAATCGTTTCACCATTCTTTTTGGTTGACCGAATCTTGCCCCCAACCAGAAACATTGTGACGACGGCAGACTCATGACGCTGCATGAGCGTGGGCGTTCCTGGAACCAGCGTTATGTCCCAGACTTTCACACGCTCGTTGTCGATGACGGGAGCCGTAGGTGTAGCATCGATCTGAGCACTCACTGGGAAAGCCATCAGGATGATAACCAGTTGCCATTTCAGGATTGCAAATGGTTTGTTCACAACCACGTTATGCCACTCAACCTGGGCTCATCCGCGATCCGTTCTATATGTTTCTTGTCGGTCCGATTAATGACCAGATTTGCCCATGCCGTTGCAAGAAAACCCGCCTGAGCAAGTAAAAGGCTGGCGCAGCAAATCTTGTACGGTGGCTTGATTTTCGTATCGCTTAACCAACTGCGTGGAAGTCAAGCAGATGTCGTTGGTGAAGTGCGTACCAACCATCGATTCTTCACGGCAGTAGACCTTTTCGCCATCTCGAACTCTCGCATGAAATCCGCTCTTAATAGCTGTGCGCACCGCTTGATCTTCTTGAATCTGGACATTGGCTGCCAGTCGCATTGCCGCTGTAGCCGACGATGCCAAATTTGCTGGTGCCTCCGGGGTGGCCGTCCAATCGGCGGCGCAGCCCGCTATCAAGAGTAGGGTTGCCGAAATCAGCTTGTACATGGAGCACCCCTTGCGTTTCGGCCAGAATACACCAACCGCAGCGCCCAAGATGCCTATCGGCATTTCGGTAGGCCGATGGCCGTTCGATCTCCCTCCACCACCGGCCGGCAGTAGGTTGCGCGGCCGGTGGGTATTCCAGGCGATGATCATCCCTTGGTCGAGTGGTTGACAGCCTGATGGTGCAACGCGGTAACACCTGAATTTGTTAACTTGCCCGACAGCGAATTCGACAGCGTCATTGAAGCAGCGCTGCCAGATGCTCCTTGGGTCAAGTCGCGACCTTCAAGAGGCCGGCAGACATCTTCGCGCTTTGGCCAAACTGAGCGACAGGCACCCACATGGGCAACTGAATGATGAAACCGTGGAAACGACGGGAATTATTGCGGTGGGTACTGCGCAGCGCGCTGACTACGGTGCTCGCACCGAAAAGTTGGGCTGCCGCTGACAGAGTTCGGACGCGGGCGTCTGGATGGCCGCATCGATGCGAGCGGATCCACGCGCGTAGAGCGAGAAACCGCGCGCAGCGGCAAAATCAAGGAGGTGAACTACCCCGAGATCCTTCAGGCCCTGGTGTCTGGCGCGTTGGCGCTCGGCGAGCCCGCCTCGCTCGCTGCGGCTCGGAGCATCG
The DNA here is from genome assembly GCA_049510875.1 of Steroidobacteraceae bacterium. Taxonomy (GTDB): domain Bacteria; phylum Pseudomonadota; class Gammaproteobacteria; order Steroidobacterales; family Steroidobacteraceae; genus Bog-1198. Next base: position 1,591 of record JBEKYO010000278.1, on the reverse strand, counting down.
CAGTGCTTCGCCACTGGTGAGGCGCCGAGGATTGGTTGCGTATCGTAACCAAATACGTTACATCTGATCTCGCATGAATAAGAGCTTCAAGCACATTGGACTGGAGCCTCCCAATGTGAAACCCCTGCGGCAAGCGGACTGAGAAGGGGTCATAGGGTGACCAATCATGGTTATCGCTGGGTGATCGTCGCCGCGGGAGCTCTTTTAGGATGTGTTGCCGTCGGCGCGATGTTCGCGTTGCCCGTATTTCTGGTACCCATGGCTGCGGCGACAGGTTGGTCGCGCACAGGCATCTCGCTTGCAATGACGATCAGTTTCTTGGCCATGGCCTTCGGAAGTATCTTTTGGGGAACGATTACGGATCGCTTTGGACCACGAATTGTGGTGCTCACTGGCTCCAGCCTCCTCACCGTGAGCCTTGCGCTCGCCAGCTTCAGCCGGTCGCTGTTCGAGTTCCAACTTGTGTTTGGCCTTCTCATCGGCATCGCGACGTCAGCGATCTTTGCCCCCATGATGGCAACGGTTACGGGGTGGTTTGATACACAAAGAAGTTTGGCCGTATCACTGGTCTCGGCCGGAATGGGAATGGCTCCAATGACGATGTCGCCTATCGCCGGTTGGCTTGTCTCACATCATGACTGGCGCACGGCGCTCCTGACCATCGCAGCAATCGCCGCCGTCATCATGATTCCAACCTCCTTCTGTGTGCGTCGCCCGCCTGCCTTGAAAGCAGAAAGCGCCTCAAGTGCCGTACGTACACAGGCCGCTGCGGAAATGTCGGTTGGCGAGGCCGTTAGATCTCCTCAGTTCATCATCCTCCTGCTCACGAACTTCAGCTGCTGCGCAACCCATTCAGGACCGATTTTCCACACGGTCAGTTATGCGATCACTTGTGGGATCGCGCCGATGACTGCCGTTTCAATCTACAGTCTCGAAGGCCTCGCGGGACTGGGGGGCCGCGTTGGATTCGGCATTTTGGGTGACCGGCTTGGGGCCAAGAGAGTTCTTGTTGCCGGATTGCTCATTCAGGCGTTCGGCGCATTAGGTTACTACTTTACGCACAGCCTTTCGGAGTTCTACGCCATAGCGGCGTTGTTCGGCTTCACTTACGCCGGAGTAATGCCACTCTATGCCGTGCTCGCGCGCGAGAATTTTCCGCTGCGCATGATGGGAACAATCATAGGCGGCAACATGATGGCCGGTAGCCTTGGCATGGCAACTGGCCCGCTGCTTGGTGGTTGGATCTTTGATACGACCGCCAACTATGGGTGGCTCTACATCGCCAGTTTTGGCATGGGTATTGGCGCAGCCCTGATCGCATTGACATTCAAGCCCTTTTCGCACCCGGCGCAGAAAAGCCCGGCGATCTTATCGGTCATTTGACGGCGCCTCGAGTGGCACTTCGAGATAGCAGCCAAACTCACTGACGATATTCACAGCGATGCAGGCGTGAACGCGACCCTGCTTGTCATCGAAAGAAGCGGACGACTCCAAGGAAAACACCGGCTGGTGCCAGACCCCGGGGTCAATGTGGATCCCGACCGAGCCGTCGAAATAGAAGGCGGCGAAGTCATCCGGAAGCACGTCGTCG